>JACPII010000053.1 GCA_016188175.1 Candidatus Woesearchaeota archaeon
ATCGACGTAGCACTTCTGCCAGTTCTAAACTGGTTAATTATCCACTTTCTTTTTTTTCGTTTAAGGTTTCCATGGTAATCACCTAAAGCAGAGAAATGCGGGTTAGTTATTAAATGTGTAAACAGAATATGAAATTGAACATTTGCAAAAAATTTCCACTATCTTTAAATCCTCCCCTTAAGCTACCTTTGCCTTATGATCGAAGTCAAGAATCTGTGCTTTTCCTATGAAAACAAGGAGATTTTGAAGGATATCTCTTTAACAATCAAAGAAGGCGATTTCCTTGCAGTCATCGGCCACAACGGCTCCGGAAAGACTACCCTCAGCAAGCACCTGAACGGCCTTTTGATCCCTTCAAAGGGGGACGTTGCCGTCGATGGAATGAACACCAAAAAAGGAGATTTCTCAATACGGAAAAACGTCGGGATGGTGTTCCAGAACCCCGAGGATCAGCTCGTGTATTCTGCCGTTGAGGAAGATGTTGCGTTTGGGCTTGAGAATTTTGGAGTTCCGCAGAGTGAGATGAAAGTGAGAGTGCAGCGCATTTTGAAGGTATTGGGCATTTTCCATCTTGCCCATTCAAATGTGAATGAGCTTTCCTATGGCCAGAAGCAGCTTGTTGCCTTAGCGGGGGTTTTGGTTCTCGAGCCAAAATACCTTGTCCTTGATGAGCCAACAACCAATCTTGACCCAAAAAACAAGAAGAATATCCTTTCGACGGTAAAGAAACTCCACAAGAAAGGCTTGACGATCATCCTTATCACCAATGTCCTTGAGGATATCAGGCTTGCAACCAACGTTGCTGTCCTTTCGCAGGGGAAGCTGCTTTGGCAGGGGGAAGGAAACCATGTTCCTGAAAAAATCCTAAGGAGGGCGAATCTCTATGGTTAGCTTCGGCCAATATCACTATAGGGATTCTTTGCTGCACAGGCTCGACCCAAGGATAAAGTTAGCCGGCGTTTTGCTCCTGAGCTTATTCCCATTTTTCATTGGGGAGATGAAAAGAGCTATTTTCCTGACGGTTTTTGTTTTTGGACTGATACTTATCGGAAAAATGCCCCTGGAGAGGGTTTGGAAAGGGATGAGGGCTTTTTTGCCATATTTTGTTTTCCTCCTCCTGATATATATTGTTGTCCCACCCCACGATTTTTTAAAAGGCATAATCACGATCTGGAGATTCCTAATCTTGATAATAGTATCCTCCATACTTCTTTTTTGCACCACTATCAGCTCCCTCCTGACAGCGCTTGAATTTTACCTTGGGCCATTGGCCATTCTTGGAATAAGACCGAGGAATATTGCAGTGATGGCTGCAACCACTATCCGATTTGTCCCTCTGCTCTTTGAAAAGGTCGATCGGACAAAAGACGCGATGGTTTCCCGGGGGGCGGACTTCCGAAAAATAAAACACCTGAAAGCATTTGTTGCCTCATTGCTGGGGAAGGCCTTTACGAGGGCAAATAACCTTGCAGATGCGATGTATTCAAGGGGGTATAGGGATACTAACTTTACTAAGTATTTTCGGTTAAAAGCAGGTATGATAGATTTTTTCTCTTTGGCGATACTTGCCCTGATCGTTTTGGGAATAGGGTTTTGGTGACTTTCTCACTTATCCAATGATAGGATTGACAAGCCCCACGTTCAACAATTCTTTTAAACCCATCAATACTCCCATCGGTTATGGGGGTTGTGCGCTGGATTTGGGTTATCTTATGCATTCTTGCCCTATTGGGGGTATCCTATGCAGCCCTCGGGGTAGTTGAATCGCTGCTTCCCACAATGGGAAATACGAAAATCCAGCCAACTGTACCCAATGTAAAGAATCCCACCACCCCGGGAGATAACGCCCAGGTTTCGACGCAAAGGCAACAGGATAAATCATTCTCATTAGATAACCCTCTTGAAGGAGCCGGAGAAATCAGGCTCATTCAGGAAAACACCAAATCTCTCAGGAAAAAGCTTATCGCAGCAGAGCAGCGCGAGGATGATGTTGAGGAGTGCATCGCTAGGATAACCAAGAACTGGGTGAGGGTTATCGACGATGAAATCATCCGTGGCTTTGATGAAGACATCGATTTCCGGATGAGGTTAAGGCTGAGCAAGCGCGCCCTTGAAGGGGAGGAAATCTGCCCCCATGCAGATTGAGGATTGGGGGAGGATATCTTGTTCACCAGTCGGGGAGATTGAGGATTGGGGGAGAATATCCAGTTTATTGATCGATACGGTTGATTCTTGAGAATTGTTTATAGCCCAATCAGGCAGATTGAGGATTGGGGGAGAATATCCGGTAGACCAATATCCCTGATCCAATTATGGCAAGCCCAATGAGGAGGACATTTTTCTCGAAATAGAATATCATTCCGAGCGAGGTGGCAAGCCCAAGGGCGGGGAGGACGGGGAATTTCCCGATGTTGAAGGGGACCTTGAAGCCCCTCGCTGCTTTTGGAACCTTGAAGCGGAGGACGATAAGGGACAGATTGACCGCCGCGTAGATGATGAACAAGCTAAGGTCTGTCACCTGGGCAACTGTTTTTATCGTCGAGGTGAGGGAAAGCCCAAGAGCGATTGCCCCTGAGATGATGACTGCTGCAGTTGGCGTCCCTCGGGAGCCGATCTTTGAAAGGATCGCTGGAAACGAATGGTCCCTTGCCATCCCAAAAAGAATCCTTGAGCTCACTACCAGCAGGATAAGCGCGGTATTGGCGGTCGCAAATAATGCGATGAGGGAAAAGAGCAGGTCGGCTTTAGGGATGACGGAAGATACCGTCAGGGTTAACGGCGCGCTCGAGGATGAAAGTTTTTCCCAACCGACGGTATTTACCGCTGAAAAGCTCACCAGGAGATACAGCAAGGTCGATAATCCCAGCGCCAGGACAAGCGCCCGTGGAACTGTCTTTTTTGGATTCTTGGTCTCTTCGGCAAGGTTCACCATATCCTCAAATCCAAGGAATGCGAAGAAGATGATCGCGACGGCAGACATGATTCCCGGAACCCCAATCCCTAAGGGAGTCTCAAGCAGATTTACCTGTATCCCCTTGGAAAAAAAGACATACGCCCCGATAGCAATGACGATAAGAAGGCCCGATGTTTCGATTATTGTTGCCACGATGTTAAAAGTAGATGATTCTTTTATCCCCAGATAACTGATGAAAGAAAGGACAAGCAGCAGGATAAATGCAACAACGGTGACTGAGCCGCCCCACAGATGGGTGAAATATCCGGCAAACCCGAATGCGACTGCAACGGCAGACACGATCCCGGCGATTATCATCAGCCACCCGATGATGAAAGAAAACTGCCTCTTATTGAACGCTTTTTTGGTGTAGGTATATTCCGCGGCTTCTTTGGGGTACATCGAGGCGAGCTCAGCATAGCTCAGTCCGGTGAATCCGGCAACGATAGCCGCGATGATGAACGATATCCAGACAGCGTTTCCTGCAATCCCTGCACCGACACCGATAAGGGCATAGATTCCGGCACCGAGGATTACCCCGACGCCATACAGGGAAAGCTCCCAAAGATTAAGGGCTCGCTTCAGCTTAAAGCGCTTGATCTTGTGCTTCATCGGTGTATTTCCGATAGGCAGCATTATTAAACGTTTTGATTATTAGTAATTAGTCAGGAGCCTGAAGTTTTGGTTTTGACATTCCTATTTACCCGGTCGGGAAACCCAACAACAATGGCGAGGCGAGGTCGGGGGACTTGCCCCCTCCGGGGTGACCGAGCAGGGCAAATCCGAGCGTAGCGAGGATTTGACCGTCGAGCCCATTGTTGTTGTTGGGTTTCTTGGTTAAGTCACTTCAGCCGGCTAACCTACTACGATTATTAGGATAACGACAGAAATCTACTGGCCAGGAACGGAACCTTCCTGCGGCATCGCATCCTTCGCCTGTTCCTTGTCCTGCACGGGTTCATCCTTGAGGTGCACTTCAAAATCATCGAAATGCTTTTCCTGGTGCAGATCGACCTTCCTTTGGGTTGCCAGATGGAGCAAAGGGACGAACGTGTATATCTTGTCTTCCTTTGAGTCTGAGGGGAGCAGTTGGGAAAATCTGATAGATGTTTGGGAGGTGTCCCAAAAGAATTCCTTAATCCGGGTGAAAATCTCCTTGATGACCTCAGAAAGGTCCCTCTTTTTTTCGGGAACTTTTATATCCAACGGAGGTATGCTCTGCAAGACTCTCCTCCGCTTGACTTCAAGAGCCCTTTCAAGAGCCTGCATCAAATCCTGCATAGAAACCTTGCGCCTTCTTGATTGCGGGGTCCTGGGGATGAGGTCTTTGGGAATCTGCTCGGGAGGCCTGGGGTCGAGCTGCTCCTCAAAAGAAAGCAATTCTTCCTCGTCCTGCTGGGACAACAGCCTGTCGAGATATTCAATATCTTCCCCCATCAGGCGGTTGGACTTTATTTTGAGAAGGATTGCGGCAGCGAGCAAGACCTTTCCCGAAATCTTGAAATCATGTTCCTTTAATGCCTTAATTGCATCGATGTAATGCTGCGTCAACAGGGATACATCAATGTCCCAGGGATCCATCTGCTCCGTCCTGATAAGCTCGTTCAGGAGGCTTTGCCAGGATATCTCATCCTTGTCTACAAGCATGCTGTATATCTGCAGGTGAGGGGCTTTCCTTTCCTCCAGGCTGCCTTCCCCAATAGAATGCTGGTCCATGCATTCCTGCCTGGTGCCCAGGTTTAAATAGATTGTGGGGCTTTCTTCTGAACTTCACTTGCGGCCTGTTTGCAGGTTTACATTAATGGCGGGTTTTTCGTTGCGGAACATTTTTATACCATAAGGAAACTCAACGAGCCAGGGGCCCATGGTTTAGCGGCTATAACGACTCCCTTACACGGAGTAGGTCACCGGTTCAAAGAGAATAAGCATAATCCCCAGATTGTTGCTTTTCATTGAAAGTCCGGTTGGGCCCATCAATACTAAAGCAGACGGACATAGGGTGCAATAAGTCACGGTATACCATGGCATTGGAGCAGGAAATAAAGGAAAAGTACCTTGAACTCAGGAAGAAATATGCGCTTCCCGGCTTTGACGAGCTGAATAATGATTTTGTTATTGTCATGCTTGCTGAAGGGAAAACCGAGCTTGTCGGCAGCCTATTGGTCGCTGTCCGGCACCGCATGACGGATGCCTTTAACGCCATACTGAACTACCTCCACGGGCTTTTTATCCCCGTTCCGAATTTCATGGTCTCGATGAAGGAGCACGAGGCGCTTGACGAGTCGGACCATAGGCGCCTGTACCAGGCGATTGCAAGGTTGAACCTTCTGGTAAGAAAATCCTGGAAAGTCAGCATCCGCTGGAAGGATGAAAAAGAGGACGCTGTGTTTATCAAGGAAAGCTTTAAGGAGTTCCAGCTGCTTAAGAAAGAAATTGAATATTTTATCGATAAGAATATCCAGACGTGGGAAAAGGTGCTGGACGAAAAGCCACAGCAGCCCACGCATGGCCATGCCCATTGACGCGACGGTGATCCAGCGGCTAAGATAGTGCCTTGCCAATAGCAAAGGAACCCAAAAGGCATCCCTCAACAAACAGGCATTTACCCGGGTTCGAATCCCGGCCGTCGCATTGTTTCCATGTCGAGCAATTTGTGGGATTGAGCCCTGCGAAATTCCACCAATAGTGCACGGGCTGATAAGGGTGAAACCCTTATGCGGGAATCCCGGCCGTCGCATTGTTCTCTCATCGAAAAGTATATAAATAAGTATACTATTTCATAATATCCCGGCGGAGGATAACACTTGGACATAGGAAAAATCAGCATCAAGCCTACGGGACATTACCAAGCTTTCCACTCGGATGTTGAGTGGGAACTGGTGATTTCCGCTATCCTTTCACCCCACAAGGTAAGGTTAAACAAGCGATACGGAAAGGACCGGTTTAGTTACATAAAAAAATTCAAGAAGTTTGTCATTGAAGTCCACACAAAGAACGATGAGCTGGAGGGCATTGTGTGGGTGATTAATGCATTCAAGGTTGTGAGGTCATAAAAATGGTCGAAAAATGTCCGCAATGCAAATCAGGCCTTAAGAATGTCATTTTCGATGTAGGTTTTGGGGTGAATGTTGAGTCTCTCCACTGCCAGAAATGTGGATTTAATATCACGGAAGATAGCAAGCTGAACAACGCAATGAGTTCTTTGCGTGAGCAAATGGCAAAGGAAGTTAAAGTAATCAGGGTCGGGACGGGATTGGGCATCAGATTTCCAAATGAAGTGGTCAAAAGTTTCAGCTTGAAACAAGGCGGCGAGGTAACCCTCAAACCAGAAGAGGGCGGGATTAAGCTGGTTGTTGGGAGTTGATACGGGGATTATTGAGGTGGAATCCCGGCCGTCGCATAATCTATACTTACGGATAATAATTATTATACAATTGTTGTCCGTTCGTAATATCATAAAAATCCGAAGGATTTTTAGGATGCCAAAAAGGTAAACCTTTTTGTGCACGAAAAAACATATTGTGTTTTTTGTACCCCGCAGGGGTACGGAAAAACGTTTTTCGTTTTTTGTATCCCTGTGGGATAAGCAAACGACATATTATTGTCTAAATATTTGTGTCGTTTGCTATATCTTTGAGTTTAACGGTAGAAAGGAGGCAGGCCAGCATGGAAGGAGAAAACAAGGCATTATTGAAAAGGTTTAATGAAGAGGTCTTTAAGGGAAATCTGTCTGTCGTGGATGAGCTTGTGTCTTCGGGGTTTGTCGACCATTCTGTCCCACCGGGGATGCCCAATACTGGCCCCGAGAGCGTAAAAAAACTGCTTTCTTATTTCCTGAACGCGTTTCCCGACATCAGGGTAACCTACCATGACCTGATTGAAAAAGAAGATAAGGTGGTTGGAAGGTATTCTATGACCGGGACCCACCTGGGGGAATTTATGGGCATTGGGGCAACGAACAAGAAAGTGAACATCCAGGGCATCGAAATCGTCCGGGTAAAAGATGGGAAATTCGCCGAGCGGTGGGCAGTTGAAGATATGGCTGGATTAATGAGCCAGCTCGGGGCAATGCCCAAGGTGTAGGCTTGTTTAAAAATCTCACCAGTTATCCAGAAATCAAGTGCAAATCTTGTTTCCAAAGAGCTATTTTTTCCCATCTACCCAAGTCTGCATTCTGGTGGCATATCCAGAGCCTCGGGGTGATCTTTTAATGTTTGCGGGATTGCCTAAAATAACTAATGGATCACCTAGAGGCATTTGCCCCGGATTTTTTTGTTTGTAGTATTGCAAAGGGTCGTGAGGTTCAACGAACTCCAATATTCGCTCATCTGTACAATAAATTTTGTTAGGGTCGATACCTTTCTTTGGAACCCACACTCTCGTTACATAAAAAGGGATTTCCCTGGGGATTTTGAGGCCAAAAGGGTCATCCTGAACAGTTCCCTCAAGGACAATAGAAATTCCCTCGACAATATTTCCAGCTTTGAGTGCAAAACTAAAGGCTAGCGCCAGGGAATCTGCAACCAACACCTCAAGAAATTCATGTCGAGGCTCTCTTGCTTTGTCGTAGAAAATCCTTCCATCCGTTGTAGACTTGGTTGCACAGGTAAGAAAATTCTGCTCCAGGGTGCCAGTGAATCTCACAAGATTTTTCATGATGAACCTGCGATAATAAAATTTGCGACATTTGACCAAACTAGCCCGTTATCCTTAAAAATCCATCAACGGAAATCTGCCCAGCCCCTGCCAAAAGCACTGCACCAAGCCCTGCAAGGAGAATGTATACGATATCTGTCCCGCCATGCTCGGCGGTGAGGAAGGGAGCATGCCACTTAAATGTTTTAAAATAAAGGGCGACAACCATTGTGATTATCATCGGGATGGCGGCAAGCTTAGCTAAAAAACCAGCGACCATGGCCATCCCGCCGAAGAATTCTGATCCCGCGAGAAACCATGCCCACCATGCAGCAGGCTTAAACCCCAGAGAGCCGACAAACCCTGACGTGGATTTCATGTCCTTAATCTTGTTTGCACCGTGGGCAAAAAAGACAACTCCGATGGCTACGCGGATAAGGAGCAATACGATATCGGCGCTTTCGTAGGGCATAAGGAAGGGTAATGCATATCTTTATTTAAACATTTTGGGGCTCATCAAGGATTTTTTCTGCCTCACTTTCTCCAGTGCTGCTTGGCTGGCCAAGCCTCTCCTCGACGGACTTCGGCTTCCCGAACATATCCTCAAATATTTTCTTTTCCGCCTTCCGGAGATGCTCACGGTACGTCGAGAGGGAGAGTTTTGCCTCTCCGGAAAGGATTTCCAGCTCGGTCTTCCTCGGATAGTTGTAGTAGCCCCTTTTTGCAGCGAGCCTCAGGGCAGACCTCTGGGACTCTGTCAATGAAGGCATAATGCTTTGGGTAAACAGCTGGTCCAGCTTTCCCTGCTCCAAAGATATCACTTCGATCTCCAGGTGCTCTTTCTGGAGGGCAACGACCATGTTCCGGATCGCCTGCTCATCCCACGACGCAAGGTGCCATTTTTCAAAGCCCGTTTCGTCGGTCCTGATCGGCTTTGTGAAAAACACCCGGTCGTCCTTGATCTTTCTTGGATGCGGCTCATGGACAGGAAGGGTATGGATAAAAAAAACCGATGTCCCTTCCGCCTCCAGGCTGGAGATGGATGGGTCGCTCTTCATGTCCTCGATAAGCATAGGAATCCTGCTTTCATCGCCGGATAAAGACTCAAAGTGGATGTAATGCACGTGGCCGTTTTCCTTAAACCGCTCGAGAGGCAGGCCTAAAGAAACGAGATTGAACCGGGCGCACCTCCTGCTCATCGCGCCTGCTTCACTTTTCAGCCGGACAGCTGCAATCCACATAAGGACTTCTGTGAGGTTCCCGTTATAAAAAACTTTTGATAACCGCGCGTCACACCTGAGGATGATAATTTAAAAACACGAGGCTATCCCCCTGCCCATGGCATTTTATTCGGGCAGCGACAATATCCTAAAGGAGATTGGTGAACCGGAAAATGGAAGGATTGCATCCCTCGCAAAACAAATCGAGACGGTCGATGCGCATTCGGACAACTGCGCTATGACTAATGCCCATCTTCTTGGTGCAAGGGAACCTTACCTGTATTATGACAAACCGGCAGGCTTTTATTATGAAAATGGGTGGAGGCTTGTTTTTGGTGGAAATGAAAAAGAGGATGGTTTTCTATTGCTTGATGGCCTCGAGAGCATGGGCGCGATTCCCCGCCGCCCCGGTTTCATCGTTGGGTATGTTGCCCATTGCCCTATTTTTTATCTCAACCCCGGGAATGGCGCCTGCTATGACCTTGAGTCTTTAACTCGGGACCGAACAAAAAAATTTCCTAATTCGGGGTTTATAATAGACCCGTTTAACTATTGGAAACAAGACGCTGAAGTATGGGGCCTAGCTGACCGTATGCTCAGGGAATTTGGGGTTCTTTCGCACCTGGCCTTTAAAATAACCTCATGGAATAACCGGGTTAAACATTGGGACTTTCATCAGTTGGTTTTATTGGGGAACAGGGAAAGAACATTCCTCATCCACAATTTTCGTATCGGGGAGCCTCAATCTCCAAGGCTTGAGGAATTGTTTCCATCAAATTTTGTTGAAAGGGTTAAAACCTTTGACAACGGGCTCCATTTTTTCGCAGCAGCGGATAGAAATTCGGGAAATTGAGTTTAGGGGGAAGGTACATCCAGAATGCTAAGGGTGTAAACTCACCCAATCGCCCTTCTCACATCGACGCACAGCACCGATTCAACGCCGGCGATGCCAGCCAAAGAAGCCTCGACTTCATCGGTGCTGCCTTTCTTCTCATCCCAGGGGAACGTCAACCTCAACGCATTCAACCCGAATGCGACCGGCTCAACTTCTGCCTTCATGCCGATGTCGCCTGCAAACTCCTTGATCCTGGAAATGGCTTGTTCCTGTATCCCCTCAAGGCTCTCTTCTGGGGACGTCGGCATTATCTTCAATGTGATGATAGCGGTTCCCATGGTATGCTGTTAACCTGCGTTGTCCTTTTGCCGTTATGTTCCCTGCGTATTTGTTTAGCATCTTCGAAACGCCCGACGTAAGTTTTGCAAGTCCTGCGTCCCCGTAGGGGTGAGCGTAGTGTTCCGGTGCCTTCGGCACGGAGGGCGGCCCCCGCGACGGACTCAAGGTAGACTCAAAAGCGTTTCGACCTTAGGATGCTAAACAAATACTCCCCTATCGGTTTAGTAATCCGGGCAAAAGCTTGGTTATTGATCAAATAGCCAAAAAAGCGAAAAAATTAATTCGGCCCTTCAAAGTTGCATTCCTGGCAGACGTATTTTGCGGCAATGTCCCTGCAGTGCTTGCACCGGACAATCTCCACTTTGCTGCAGGCCGGGCATAAGAATTTTGTGCTTCCCGCTGCATTAGTCGTTCTTTGTTTGCAGGATGTGCAGGTTGGTGGTTCCATCAGATTAACCGTTTACGCGCCTTTAGCGTCGGGCTACGCTCCTTTTCCGCTTTTCTTTTTTCATGCGCTTCCTTTGCCATTTCCAGCGCATCTGTCGTTTCTTTTTCCAGCGTCGTGAGCTTCGTTTCATGGGAATTTGCCTGATTTTCGGCTTATGTTGCCTTGAAACCCAATTGAACTAGGGTCAATTTAAAAAGCTTTTGAAATTGCCCAGCGCCCCTATTACTTTATTAAGGAGTTATTGATTTTTACCGTATATGGAATACCTCGGCCTGACGTTGGACAAATTCCAGGAAGATGCGATCATTGCTCTTGAGGAAGGGAAATCGGTCGTTGTGAGCGCTCCGACCGGAAGCGGAAAGACCCTCATCGCCAATTATCTCATCGACCTCAAGCTGAAGCGCGGGGAGAAAGTCGTCTATACTGCCCCGATCAAGGCGCTTTCCAACCAAAAGTTCAGGGAATTTACCTCATTGTACGGGGCCCATAAGGTTGGGCTGCTCACCGGAGATGTTGTCATCAACCCTCTGGCGCCTGTCCTCATCATGACGACGGAAATCTACCGGAACATGGTGATGGTCAAAGACCCGAGCGTCCTTGACGTGTTTGCCGTCATTTTTGACGAGGTCCATTTCATCAACGACATCGAGCGCGGCTATGTCTGGGAAGAATCCATCATCTTTTCACCCCCCCAGGTCCGTTTTCTCTGCCTCTCAGCAACCATCCCCAATGCAGAAGAGTTCTCCGACTGGATCGGCTCCATCAAGGAGCATCTGGTCGCAACCATCCAGCATGACTTCCGGGTTGTTCCCCTGACCCACAAGTTCTTTGATATAGAAACGGGGATAGCCGACCTTAAAGCAATCAATGAGCTTGCGGAAATTCCCTCATACGACCATGTTGTCAGGGGAAGAGGGAAACGGAAGCCAAGGTCTCCCCCGCCCGACCATACACAGCTGGTGAAGGAGCTGAGGGACAACGTGCCCTGCCTGTTTTTTGCTTTCTCCAGGGGGGGCTGTGAGAAAAGGGCATTGGAATTGGTCCGGAAGCAGTATTTTCCCTACAGCCAGGAAATCGCAGCTATCGTCCGGGATAAGCTGTCAACTACCACTTCAGATATCAATAAGCTTTCTTCGACGAAAAACCTCCGCCAGGTGCTTCCCTTCCAAGTCGGGTTCCATCACGCCGGCCTTCTTCCCGTCCTGAAAGAAATCGTTGAAGATCTCTTTGGAAAAGGCCTCCTCAAGGTGCTGTATGCAACGGAGACGTTTGCCGTCGGAATCAACATGCCGGCAAAAACGGTCTGCTTCGATTCGCTGAAAAAATATGACGGCTTCGGCGTACGATTCCTCAACACGAAGGAATATTTCCAGATGGCGGGAAGGGCAGGGAGAAGGGGCATCGACACCCACGGCCTCGTCGTTTCCATGATAGAAAGGCGGGATTTTGATTACCCGAAGATAAAGAAGATCACTGCAAAGGACACCGAGCCCATCAGGTCCCAGTTCAAGCTTGGGGTCAATACCGTCCTTAATATGATCAAGCTCCATACCCCTCAGGAGATCGAGGTAATCCTGCAGCAGAGCTTTCTCGCATTCCAGGAAAAAAGGCTCAACCGGAAAATTGACATCAAAACCAGGTACCTGAGCCTCTGCAGGAAGCTCGAACAGATGGGTTACCTGAAGAACGGAAAGCTAACCGAGAAAGGGGATTTTGCATCAAAGATATATTCAGATGAGATTTTAACGACGGAAATATTCGGGACTTCGTTTTGCCTTGACCTTAACAAAGATGAGATATTAATCCTTATCGGCTGCCTGGCCTACGAGTGGAAGGAAAAACATCAGTTCTTCCAGCCCCTTAAGGACGAGCGGACAAGGCACATCAAGAAGAAAATCCAGCAGCACCACCATCTGGAGAAGGACAAGCGGTTCTGGAACCTGTTTGAGATTGCATCCCTCGTTGGGCCCTGCCTGAAGCAGGAGTCTTTTTTTCTGCTTACCGAATTGACGGACATCCCGGAAGGAGACCTGATACGGTTTTTTGGCCAGATCCTGGACAGGGTGCGCCAGATCCGAAGGGCATCCTTCAATCCTGATTTGAGCATCTATCTCGATGAGCTGCATAACCTTGTCCTGAAGCTTTTGGACGAAGTGAGGATGATTTAGGGATTTTTCGTTCCCCCCGGATAACCAATGTTTTTAAAGAAATTGGGATTTCTCTGTTCCTAAGAAATGGAATTCATTTTCGAAATGAATGCCTGGCTTATATCGGGCGGGACTTAACAATTGGTTACGGGTATCAAAGTCCGGCCCAATAATATCCTTACCATAGAAATAAGAAGAATGAGAAGCCAAAACCACGTTGGGGCTGAGGAGGGAAGAAGGAAGATATTACTTGATATATTCCTTTCATTCCAACGGGCTTTTACCACACTTGGAGGTGAGTTGAGAAATCACCATATACGCTATTACTATCCAACCACACTGTCAGTCACCCCGGGTGCTCATTTATCCGATGAAGAATTTGATGCTGGCTATGTCCGTGGGCTTTCATTTTTAACTGATACACTGCTTCTCCAGCTTGGAGAGCTCAGATTTGCGAGCCATAACGGGATAAGTGCCCTGAAATTGGTGGAAAGGGCATCTGCTGTTGTCGGGGAAAAAACAAAGAGTGAAAAAAGCGGGCACTATCTTTTACATCCTGGGTCTGTTGCTCTTAGCGGGGCAACCTCAACCCTCGATGATTGCGCTCAGAGGCTGTGGGGAATTGAAAATTTAAGAAATAACAGGGGATGGGAACGCGGAGTGCCATCTGTTAAGATTGACACAGAGTTTGCTACTGACCCCCAAGGCGGATATTTCCGGGATCCGATCTGCCTCGATACCATCCTCGCACATGGGGGTGTTTCAACAAGGGAGTACCAAGCCCTTTCCCGGCTTGCTGGAATTGAACAATTAATGAGGTTGAGATACAGAGAACCTCCAAAAAACCCAGAAGAAAAACAAGAGAATAGGATACATTATACACCAGCAACCCCAAACTTCATGCAAGCCTACTTGGCCGAATGTTATGGACGTGAGATGAGCATGGAAAGGATTTTCAGCCTGATAAAATGCATTACTGGAACAAAATTCACCAAACGTGCAATCAATTTGGCATGTTCTTTCCTTCAGGTCTCTGCTCCAGCAAGGTATTCTGCCGTTGGAAAAACATTCGAACAGCTTCGCATGGATTATTTTTCAGTTATGGTGCCAAAGCTTACCCCTGAAATAGATGTGGAGATAAAGGCTCTCCAAAATCAACGGCAGGCAAAACACCGTGGAAGCAAGGAGGATATTGAGCTGGGAAAAAAAATTCAGTTCCTTACCCAAGAGAAAAATAATCTCCTTATCCGTGGCGCCCGGCAGGACCGGCTAAAGAAAAGGTTTGGCTCACTTCTTGATTCAATCTATACCAGGCATGTTAATAATCTTGATACACTCGGTGAATTTTTTGATGCAATCGGCCTTTCAGCAAATAAACGATATAGGTATCCTGCCACCCCTGACGAGCTTCGGGACTTTTACTTTTCACGGGTTTTGGCGTCCCACATACGCCTGCAATGGGACTGGAAAAAGGGCGATATGCCGGACAAGATTGGGGTATTTCTTGGATATTCTTCCGGAAAAATCCCAAAGGGTGAAACGGCCGAAAGCGTTTTTAGAAAGCTTTCTCGGCTGATCCAGGAAAAAGCTCAGGTGGACATCTTCAGAGGATTATCTAGGGATGTCCTCATTCGGATCGGCTACGGCGGGTTTATAACGTGGCTGGATAAGAAAAAGCCCGATTATAATGGCACAAGAATAACGACGGTGAATGAATTGTATGAAGCACTTGGCGTTGCCATTTTTTGTGAGTCAAAGAAAGCAGCCCCCCGGGGGGATGGGCTTGGCTTTTACCTTGAGACATACTTGGGGCCGATAAGAGAAAAAATGAGGGAAGAAGGAATTCCTGAATTTCTCGTGCCATCAACTGAATGGTGCAGGGAAGAATTTAGATGGTTCCACCACGACATCAAAAGGGCACGGAAGCTTTTGCATGAGGGTATAGAATCCTGGGGAGACTTTCTCCGGTATGTCGGTGAAAGCCCGTTCCTCGTCCAACGAAAAGACAAGCCAGTGGAAGCACGGAACGACCTTGTTCTTGCATTGCTCGAGATTTATTTTTCCCTCAAAGGTTCAAGAGTAAAAACAAATGTTCTTGTTGGGGAGAAACCCGCTGATTATTACCTTTTCCCCTTAAGGGGGGAATTGGAAAATAATCCATTTCTTGCAGCTTTAGGGCGGGGCGACCGTTCCCGTTCAGTTGAGTATCTCCCTGGGTTGTTGAAAAGGACCGGAACAAGGTCTTCTCTATTGGTTTTCCCCATGAACGGAAGTATTCCAAACGATAAGGGGGGATTTGATTATCTGTCCCCTGAGGGAATTTCCCAATCTTTGTCGTTAAGCCATCCTGAAGCATCCAAGAGAATCTACGATCTGTTTACAAAGGTATTGGGGATTAAAACTCCAGCTTGGGAAAATATTTCTCCACTTCAGGAGAAAATTGCATACCTGAGGAGAGAACTTGTTGGCCCTTCTCCGAGGTTTGTCCAGATGACTTCGGGCGCCCTCACCCCATTCCATTAGGAAGGGACCCCATAACTAAAAACCAAAAAGAGATATGCCCCCAACGGGATTACCACCTAAGGGTTTCACCCGATAGACCCCCGTGAACATTTGGTGGAATGCCGCTTCGCTCCATTCCACGAATTGCTCAAACTTGCGTTCAGCTTTCTAATCTGTCAACTCGACGGTTTAAAAAAAACGTATTTGTTTAGCATCTTCGAAACGCTCGACGTAAGAGTCCAAAGTCCTGCGTCCCCGGATGGGGCGACCCCCCGCTACGGACTCAAGGCGGACTCAAAGGCGTTTCGACCTTAGGATGCTAAACAAATACAAAAAAACCAAAAAGAAATAATGCCCCCAACGGGATTTGAACCCGTGTCGCTGCCTCGAAAGGGCAGCATGATTGGCCGGACTACACTATGGGGGCGAAGGGATTAATAGTTTCCAGACCGCTTAAAAAGCTTTCTTAAGGGGAAATGGGCCCGGCGAGATTTGAACTCGTGACCGCCGGCTGTCTTAGATACTCTTGCGCCGACGATGGTCATATAAGACCGGTGCTCTAAACCAGGCTGAGCTACGGGCCCGAAATACAGGATGAAACAATGAAAGGTTATTTAAATATATTCTATGATTCCTGGCGGTATGCCTGCAAAAGCATTCTCTCCCGGAAACATAACTCTTTTCTTTATGATAAGCCCCAACAGAGACCCCCGGAGGATGGGCTCCCTCGGCCTGAGTTTTGCCACCAGCAAAGGCGCCTGGGCAGCTGCGGAAAGGAGCAGGGCGCCTTCTGTCTACCTTAATGGAAAGAAAGAATCATTCCCAACACTTACCGACGGTATCGCCATGCTGGCCAATCGGCCCGTGATGATTAAAGTAACAACGGAACTGCCCCTTGGCTGCGGGTTCGGGATGAGCGGAGCATGCACCTTGGCTGCGCTCCTTGCAATAAACAAGGAACTCCGGCTTGGAAAATCCTCAAAAGAGATTGCCCTTTTAGCGCATCAAAGCGAAGTTATGCACCGGACCGGCCTTGGAAGCGTGACGGCCGAATATTTGGGGGGCGTCCTGCTGAGGAACAAGCCGGGCAAACCACTGACTGCAATGAGCCTCCCCCTTCCGCCTGGAACTTTGTTCTTCCGCTCATTTGGGAAACTGAAAACTTCATCCATCCTGGACAAAAGGGGGTTGGCCAGCCAGCTGAAGCCTGGCTGCAGCGCCGCGTTTAGAAAAATTGCCCTGTTGAGGGCTAACAAGAAATTACGATGGGAATCAATTATCCCGTTAGGAAAGGAGTTTTCGCTGGGGAGCGGCCTGTTAAGGGATAAAAAGCTCATTCGCTGCATCAATCAGATTGAAGGGCGCGGGGGATTCGCGACGATGGCTTTATTGGGAAAAACAATCATCTCAACGAAACCTTTTCCGGGAAGCAAACCGATCTCAGTTTCCTTACAGGGGGCAAGGGTAATAAGCTGACCGCCAGAAAGACGGAGAGGTTGGTGCGAAATGGAGGTTGTTGCCGAATGAAATGAGCGCAACTAAGAAAATCCGAAGATTTTCTGTTGTTGCCGAATGAAATGAGCGCAACTAAGAAAATCCGAAGATTTTCTGTTGTTGCCGAATGAAATGAGCGCAACTAAGAANGAAGATTTTCTGTTGCCATCATTTTTGCGAAGCTCAATGGGGATAACTTTGAGCCGACAGGGGATTCCGAGCGGTAGCGAGCGAGGCACAAAAAACGGGAATGTGTCAGAAATTTTCATTCGTATCCGGAATAGTGAAAATTTCTGAGCATGCTCAAAAACCACCACAATTTATTATGAGCATTGGTGGTTTTTGACATTTTTTCGTGTCCCTTAGGGGGATGTCCGCCTTTGGAAGAATAAACTAAGCTGAGTTGATGGCAACCCGAACGAAGAGAGAGTTTCGCACCAACCTCCAAGACGGAGAAACCTTTTTATATAACCTTGACAGGTAAAATTTGCAATGAAAAACAAAGCAGGAATAAAACAAAAGCACCATTCCAGGCCAGGATTGTGGGTATTGGCATTTATCCTAGCCCTTATCATCCTTGCCGCGCTCTCTTTGAGGAAGCCGGGGGCTGAAGATGAAAAAATCCACGAGAACCTTGAGAATGCGCTCCAGGAAGAAGGAATCGGCCAGGAAACCCTCGACCCGAAAGCAAAAATCCTGCTGAACATCTCGGGGGATTTCCAAAACGATGACCAGGGGACGTTCTTTACGACGGTGAAGCTCAATCTCAACAACATAGCGACCCATTTCCGGCGGATTCCCAAATACATCGTTTTCTTCGAATCGAAAACCCTTCCAAGGCTGACCCTGAGGTACAACCTTCACGATTCCGTTATCGAAGGGGGCATTCCCCTCATGAAAACCCAGCCACTGCAATTTATGGACACTAACCCCCATAAGGTGGTCTATTCCTTTAACGTCAAGGACGGCCAGGCAATTTTCTTTGATGGGCAGCGTGTAGCCTTTTCTCCCTTTCAGGCGGGTTTTGATGCCATCACCGCCAATACGGTGCTTGATGTTTCTTCCTACACCCTTGGAAAGCTGGCTTTTGAAGGCGAATTCTCAATCACTGGCAGTTATTTAGGCAGTCAACCAACCCTTCCCTGAGTGCCCGTTCTTGAAGGCAATCACCATGAGCGTTCCAAAATCACACCCCCGGTATGTCTCTCTTATGATACGGGAGAGGATCGTCAAGGGCGTAAAACTTGGAATCGCTTCGCCGCATGGCCTCCTTGCCCATGGCAGGGGAGAAGCATTCGATTATCTCATCGGGGAGAAGACAACCGATAAAGCAAAACTTCAGATAAGAAGGGCCGCTGCATTGCTCGTAGGTGCAAAACATCCCGTCATCAGCGTCAATGGGAATGCAGCATCCCTATGCCCGAAAGAGCTGGTGGAGTTGTCAAAGGCTATCCCCGCCCCCCTCGAGATAAACATATTCCATGCCTCAAAAGCAAGGGAAAAAAGGATAGCGAAATGGCTGAAAAAGCATGGCGCCAAAGAGGTCCTTTTGCCCGGGAGAGGCAGAATACAATTCATCGGCTCAAACAGGAAGTTCTGCAATGAAAACGGCATTTCCAAAGCGGATGTTGTTTTTGTTCCGCTGGAAGACGGCGACCGGTGCCATGCGCTGGTGCGGATGAAGAAGAAAGTAATTTCTATCGACCTGAATCCGATGTCAAGGACGGCAAAATGTGCAACAGTTAACATTCAGGACAATATTATGAGGGCGATGCCGCTGCTGGTGGAAAAAGTGAAAGAGATTAGGAATTAATGCCCATCAACTTTGCTAACTTCTTAGAGTCAATTTCATTTAAGGATATATGGCAGCACGTTCCTCAAATCTTTTCCCTCGACGACGACGGTTGCGGTCTTTCTCAGCGTTTCATCGCTGCAGTTGAACGCGATGCTGAGCCCGGCAATCTTCGCAATCTCCACATCGTTGAGATAATCGCCGATATGCACGCATTCCTTGAGGGAATAGCCTTCCCGCCTTATTATTGCCCGCAGCGCATCTGCCTTTTTTATCATGTCAAACTCAGTCACGTCCGCCCCGGTCAATCTTCCCTGCCCATCGAAGGTGAGATGGCTGAAAAAGACATCGTCAAACAGCTTTTTATAGTCAGGGAGGAGTGTTTCGAGGATGATGTCTACAGAACCGGAGATGATTGCAAGCTTTAGTCCGGCTTTTTTGAGGGCGTGTATAGTCTCAACAGCCCCTTCCATCAGCTTTAATCCCTTGATGGCGTCCTGAAAATCTTTTTTCGTAACACCTTTTTCTATCCACATCCCGATGTCATGGTTAGCCCATTCGAGATAGGTTATCGCTCCGGAAAAGAATTTATTCCTTGCCTGCTCCCTTTTATTCGCATCGCACCCGAAATGGTTGTGGAACACTTCCCAGGAAAACGTCAGGTTATCAATCAGGGTACCATCCACATCGAAGCAGACGAGCTTGAAGGGCGCCATAGACGAGGGGTGATAAAGAAGTTATTTAAACCTGTAGGTTCATTGTTCCTTTCTCGGGGTTATTTGTTCCCGATTTTCTATCCGGGGCTTGGTTTGGGGCTTCGAATAATAATCTTTTTAACCGATTCAACAACCCCATCTTCATGCCGAACAAAAAGCCACTTTCTGTCCTTCAGGATGGGCAGATGTTACTTTATCTTGACTCCCCAAATGCCACTGCCCTGAGAATTGAGGTTGCAAGGTTTGCTGAACTGGTGAAAAGCCCTGGAAATATAGAATATTACCGTATCAGCCCCATTTCATTGTGGAGTGCTGCATCCATGAATGTACCCTTGCCCCAAATCACTCAGGTTCTCCTTGAATATTCCGACCCGGAACCCCCTCCAGCTTTTATGGACTCATTGAAAGAAACTTATGGCCGTTATGGGAAGCTGAAATTGGAGAAAGTTGGTGACCGTCTTGAGCTTTATTCCGCCGATAAAAGACTGATGGAATCTATTGCCAACAATACCAAAATTTCCGGGTTTATTGAACGGAAAGATGAAACAGGAACGTTAGCCACTCTAGTAGTTAAAGAAGAACATCGTGGACACATTAAACAGGAAATTATGGCCCGTTTTCAATACCCCGTCGTTGACCTTGCCGGCTATGCAACAGGGGAAGTTCTCGAGGAACGCATCACCCTGCTGGAAAGATCAAGGACGTATGGAGAACATTTTTCGCTTTGGCCGTTCCAGCATGATGCAGCAGAAGTGTTTTACAAAAGCGGGAACGTTGGAGGGGGCAGCGGGATTGTTGTGGTTCCCTGTGGGGCAGGAAAGACAATCATAGGGCTGAAAGTGATGGAGTATCTTCAATGCCATACCCTTATCCTTGTTAACGATTCAGTTGCACTTGAGCAGTGGAAAGCCCAACTCCCGGATAAAACTTCAATCTCTCCTGACATGATAGGGGAATATTCCGGAAGAAGGAAAGATGTAAAGCCTGTAACCATTGCTACCTATGATGTGGTTACCCATAAAAAGAAGGGTGATTACCCTCATTTTAAGATTTTTGACGCAAATCAATGGGGGTTAATCATCTATGATGAAGTACACTTGCTTCCTGCACCTATCGTAAGAAAGACTGCAGAGATCCAAGCAACAAGGAGGCTTGGGCTGACGGCAACTCTTGTTCGTGAGGACGGCCTTGAGGGTGATATCTTCACTCTTGTCGGGCCGAAGAAATTTGACATTCCCTGGAAGCTTTTGGAAGAACAGGGGTATATCGCCCAAGTGGCGTTTGGTGAGATTCGGGTTCCTTTGGATAGCGAACAAAGATTAAGGTATGATGCTGCACCAAAAAGGGACTGTTTCCATCTTGCGGCTGGAAATCCCAGGAAAAAAGACGTATTAAGTGAGATATTGGAATACCACCAGGGCGATAGTATCCTCGTCATCGGCTATTTCCTCGACCAGCTGGAAGAAATTTCAAAGCACTTTCAAATTCCCCTGCTGTCCGGAGAAACCACCACGTCAGAGCGAATTAAATGGTATAAGCGTTTTAAGTCCGGGGAAGCAGATGTATTGGCGTTGTCCAATGTTGGAAATTTTGCGGTTGACCTGCCGAATGCGAATGTCATGGTTGAGGTTAGCGGAACATTTGGCTCCCGGCAGGAAGAAGCGCAGCGAGCAGGAAGGATATTCCGCCCAAAAAAAGGAGATAACAAAGGGCAATTTTATGCGGTTGTCAGCGATGGAACCGTTGAGGTTGATTTTTCGAGGAACCGACAACGCTTTCTTGCAGAGCAGGGTTACAGTTATTCACTTGGGCGTTCGTTCGCGGAGGTAAGGCCGCTTATGGGGCTGCCTGAAAAGGCTACTTCCCGCCCTCTTGAAGAAAGAATCACGTATCAGTTCCAAAACCACCTTATCATGAACCTATCCTGGCGGCACCGACACGGCCCAATCCGGATATATCAGTTCCAAAGCCACAATATCATAAACCTACAGACATTTATGAAAGACAAAAAAGAACATCTCCGCCATCCTACCTACCAGAGAAAAAACAGGAGAAAAAGGCACCAGAGCCAAAAGATTCTCCGCTTGCTGACAGATTTAGGCAGGAGGATGAGGCACGGACAAACCAATCGCTTGAGATATTTTTAAATGATATTTCGACAAAATCAGTGCGGCAAAAGCTGAGGAATATTGTTTCCGGGGGAAGCCAAGGGCCGGTTAGTGAAAGGGATCTTCGCCAAATATTATCCCTTGACCAGCTTTCACGTTTTTCTGGAATCCTAAAGGATTTGAACATCTCCCTGGAATGAGGCGTTTTGAGCCAACCGTTTAACTCCATTCTCAAAAATAACAAAACTTAAGAGAGGATACACATTCCCTTAAGCAATGGGTAAACTCTTGGTTGTGCAAACGGATAGCACCATAACATTTTCGGGCCCGGATACACATCTCAGGGTAAAAACAACCCTCGAAAGGTTTTCTGAATGGGAATCAGGCGATGGGGCTGTTGGAATATACAGAATATCTAGTCAATCATTAGCAAGGGCAGCCAACTCAGGGATGATGGGGGAAGAAGTATTGGCATTCCTGGAAAAACATTCTTCTGGAGTCCCGCAGAACGTGGAGTTTGAGGTTGATGCACAACTTAAAGGGCTTCCGCGAGTTACCCTGAAACAAGATGGTTTGGAATTTGTGTTAATGTCCGAAGACCCCAATGTCCTGAGGATGATCAGAACGGATATTGCCCGGTATGTTTCAAGTCCGACGCACAAAGACGGCGTTTCTCTTGTCCCTCGCCAGTGCAAAAGAGCAAAAGATAGGCTCATTGAAAGGGGATATCTCATCAGGGACGAAGTGGGAGAAGAAAATTATCCGACGGTTTCTCTTGAGTCATTGGAAAAAAAGTTAGAGCTCCCGGCAGAGGTTATTGGGGCAATCGAAGGGATACATGTCTATGATGGATATGTGGCTGATAACGAGGAGTTAAAAACTAGAATCCGGGAATATGAAGGGGCAACCTTTGAGAAGATGAAGAAATTTCGGAGTTTTTTGCCGGCAGAGCATCAGACTAGCCTAAATTGGAGGTTTCCTTCCATGAAGGGATATCGCTCCTGGACTGGAACAAAAAGGATGGGTAAAGCATTGGGGTTTCTTGATTTTGTTGCAACCCACGATTTTTTGGCGGAGGCGGGAGGTCGGGACATATTTCAATTTTTGCAACATGGATACCCTCATCTTAACGAAAATGAATTTCTTGCGATCCTTCAAGGGTTGGGCAAGGAATATTCCAAAAAGAAATCCGTCGCTGAATGCTATTGCCTCCCTGAAGAAGTAGTGGAAAGGTTACCTGGAATTGTATGGACAATGCTGGGAAAGGATACCTATGCCGAGGACGGACGTTCCCTCCAGGATGCCGTTGCAGTGTTTGAGAGCGAAGTGGGAAAAAAGATGCGGCAATGGAAAGCGTTCCTTCCCAAAGAAAATAGGGAAAAGCTGGAGGAAAGGTATACTGCTGCCGGGGATGACCGGAGGCAAACCTATTTCAGGCGCGGGGAGCATCTTAAGTGCCTTTCCCTCCTCGAGATAATAGCGTCCCACGACTTCAAAAAACTAGCTGGAAATCTCACTTGATTCAGAAATCGTTGCCATTGCTCACGGCCTCGGGGAGAATATAGCATTAGCAGGTAGTTTGGAAGAGGAGTTTTCTCTTCCCATTGAAGTCATTGCGAAGATTCCTGGAATGCAGCCTGTCGGTAAAGATGCTCGCGGTTATTATCTCACGCCCGGGGATATTTCAAGACCAGTCGGGGCTTTAAAGGCAGATATTCTAAAGAAAGCCCAGGATTTTGATGATTATCTCCCCACTTGGTATGCCAATTCCTTGTCGAATCGGTTACGCCCCGAGCAAGGAGGCTATATCCCGCGCATGACCCGTACTGCTTCAAATAGTTTATTGCGAATGATTAATTTTTTGAATGCGGTAAGCGAACCAGGTTTCCTTGAAAAAGCTAAACAGGTTGACCCAAAAGAGTATTTTGAACAAGAACATCCAGAATGGAGGGCAGCTGAGATTGTCGCTGCTGCCAAGGGGCTAGGATACGAATATCGAACTTTGGCGCGGGCAGGATCCTATTATGCACTTCCCTTTGAATTGCTTTCTTCCGATGAACGGTTTAGCTTATTTTATTCCGAAAAAAAGGGAATATTTTGCTGCTCACCAGAATTTATGGCTGCCCTTAAGGATTTTGAGAATGAGATTAGAGCAAAGACCCAAAGGTTTAAGGAATTTATCCCGGGATATTTCGCCCGAGTCATTTCCGTACGATACGGGGATGATATCGATTATGATAATCTTGAGACAAGAACGAAGGGAGCCTTTCCAAGCCGCCATATTGAGTTCCTGGATTTTCTTGACCTGTTAGAAGTTTCAAACCCGGCGGGAGAGGGTGAAGACCTCCTCTCGTATATTGCTCGTGTAAACAATTGCAGTGTGCGTGGTGCTTTAACCAAGCTTAAGAATGTTGGATTGGAGTTTGAACCAATCGGCAAAATTGCAAAGGAATACGGCATTCCCACGTCGGACCTTGAAAAATTGGCTGTCATCGTCCCCACCCTTTATCATGTCAAAACCCCGGAATCCACCTACTTCTTTATACCCGACCAGGAAACATTAATTTTTTTGTCTAGTTTAGCCTCCCAATATCGCAGAGCGGAGAAACAGCATCTTCATTTTTCCACGGTCGTTAAGTCTTGATAGGGAAAAAATTCGAACTATTAAATGCTCGACCACCATGTTCTCTTTTAACTTTTCCTCACTCGCCCGTTTCTCATAGGGGTTCACTTTCCAACACCCATGGGTTACCTGGTGCACCCTAAGTCGAATGGGGTAGAGGCCATTACCGGCTGACCGCGTTTTGCATTGATGTTTTCCATGATGGATTTCCGGATATACCAAACAATATCATACTCTTCATGCTCTTCCTTTCTCGCGACATTCCACTCCCCCCCATCAAAGCCAGGGAAGTAAGTATCGCCGGGATAATATTTTTTCACCCACGAAAGGATCATCCTGTCTGCAAGCGGAAGGGTCTGCCTGAAAATAGCCGAGCCGCCGATGATGAAGATTTCTTTGTGAAATCCCTTTGCCCTCTCCAGCGCCTTCTGCACATCATCAAAAACTTCACATCCGGGAATCTCTTTTACGGAGCCGCTAATCACAATATTCACCCTATTCGGGAGCGGATGGCCGACAGAATCAAAAGTCTTCCTCCCCATCACGATAACGCCGCCTTTCGTCGTGCTCCTGAAATGCTGCATCTCTTCGGGGATGTCCCAGGGCAGCTTTCCATCTTTGCCGATGACTCTGTCCTTGGTCAGTGCTGCGATAAGGGTGATCATATATCCTCAAGTTGCATGCATATTTAAATACTTAATTCATTTGTAGAATGATTATGCCCCAAGTTCTTGGTGAAAACGAGGTTCGACTTTATATTCCCTCAGAAAAAATTGTTAAAGATTTGTGGAACTATGTGTTTACCCAGGAAGCGGCCCCAAAGGGCAGGGCGGGAAGTCTTGGACATGAACCAATCGGCCCTCAAAAGAGTGGATTGGCTGATTTGGTTAGGTCCCCAAAATTTCAAAGATTATCTGAGGATGAAATCGCCCAAGCTGCAGAAGGGATAAGTTTGAGGCTTAATGGGTATTTCTCTACTTTGGGAAGGTGGTTGGCCCTAGAAACGAACCCGGAGTTGAGGCTGATTTACCAAGGCAGGTTTTCTCAGGAGTTTGTCGGGCCAGTCCAAAAAAGGCTCCTTCAAACTCACCCATATGCCATAGACAAGATGGCAGCAGAAATTGAAAGCCAGGTTCAAGAGGGTCCGTTGGGGAATGGGGTTTATTGGCTTTTCTACAGGGATGAAGGTGTATGGCTTAAGCCCGGGGAACGGGCGTCGGTTCAGATGAGAAGGGTTCTCCCTACAAGA
>JACPII010000002.1 GCA_016188175.1 Candidatus Woesearchaeota archaeon
AATGGAAGCAACTGGATATTGTGGTGGTTTAACCTCGGCTGAAATAGAAGCAGAAACAGTATTAGCGTGGGAATCAGTTACTGTGGCTGTTACGGTATGGGTGCCAACACTCAGATTGGCATTTAGGGAACCACCCGTTCCCAACGTGCCATTAATGCTCGAAGTCCAAACAATAAAATTAGAGATATTCCCATCTTGCGGGTCAGTCGCATTGCCGATGAAGTTTGTTGCTGCTTTATAGGATATCAGCTTTCCATCTTCCGGAGAAGTAATATTGATAATTGGAGTGCCCTCTTCTACCGTTATATTGACCTGAGCAAAACCGATTTGCTCAGTCACATCAATCGCTTTCAGTGTAATCGTGTGATTACCAACTGACAATGTCCGTGTGGAGAAGAAAGATGCGCCAGTATTCAAAGTTCCATCAGCGCTGGAATTCCATACCAAGGAAGCATTTGGAATAGCTCCATCTTCTTGGTCTAAAGCATACCCATTAAAGTAAATTAACTCCCCTTCTGCATAGGTTTTGTTCGATGGAGAGAGGAGCACTGGGAAAGGGGGATTGCAGGGGATAATATTCAAGGTAAGGGTCTCATTATCACTGAATCCTTGGCTGTCAGTCGCTTTTAATGTAATGTCATGGACGCCCAAAGACAGGTTTACAGCTCTGGAAGTTCCATTCCCCAAGTCGCCTTGCAAATGGGAAGTCCAATTCAGCAAGGTATTGTTTAGGCTTCCATCCTGAGGGTCAGTTCCAGAGCCGGTTAAGGTAACATCTCCGCAGCTTACTTTGTTGTGGGCGGGGGAAGTAATGGTTGCGGTGGGGAAGTTGGTGAAGACCGTAACTATCTCAGTTAAAGTATTGTCTAATTCGTTTGCCTCGCTTATAGCATTGTAATAATCTACGACAGCAGTAATATTATAATTTCCCAAAGCTGCAGGAGTTTGCCATGTTGCATTCGCTAAGGCAAATTCATCTACAACAGCAGAGGACATGTTTACTATAGAAATCCTTTCCTTTACAATCTCCCCGGTGGGGTAAGTAAAGGTCGAGTAGAAATAAACTGTAAAGTTTCCTGCATTAACGTTTCCATTATTCTCTACCGCCACAGTAATATTTACTGTTTGATTGGGCTCTGGGCTTAATGTTGAGAATCCCATAGCAACTGGAATAAGGTTTGGCTTTTCTACATCAATGGCGGTGCTGTAGTAATAGTTCTTTCCGTCCTTCACGTAAGACGTAATGAGAGAATTGGCCATAGAATCAGATGTTCCATTAGTAATACTTCCATTGGTGGGGGGCTTTGAATCCTTAAAGTCTACACCGCCATAGATGTATGAGTAGCAATACTCCCAACCTGTTTTAAAGCAAGTGCCATGGTAAATGTCTTCTGTTAACCTTTGGTTAGATTGTGATTCCCAAAATGCCTTATTGAAAGAAATATTAATCCCAGTTATATTGTTGCTATCAATTAATTCACTAAATACCAATCCATTCTTGTCTTGGCTTTTATACCACTGTGCTAAAGCAATGGAAGCATAAACTCTTCTCAGATCAGCATATTTTGATTGATTGTTAACTTCTATTTCTGCTCTTGCTGAATTGTTAGTTAACCAATTGGTAAGATTGGTTTGCGCCCACGTTCTCAGCCTATCTTCAACATCACTAATTGCTGCCTGCGGTAAATTGAATTCGTAGAGGTTCACCCACGAAGACTTTAGCTCGGTATCTACCTTTAAAGTTGCGTTAGTTAAGTAAATCTTACAACCTGTCCCATTTGCTGTTAAAGTTCGTTTTAATGTCGTTGTAATAGGGGCTCTGGGGCAACATATTATTCCATAAATATTCGACAATTGCTTTATACTGATTCTTTGCTGTTGTGTCATTATAGAATGTGAACTTAAGCTTAGCATCAGCGTCTAATAAGATTCTGGCGGTTTCTGTTTGGGAGAAAGTGTCATCTATCTGGACTGATCCAATGGGATACATGCTAACTATCTGTTTGTAATTGGGAATAATCAGGCCAGTTAAGAAGGCATCTGTTGCTGTTGTTGTGGCATTCGAAATATTAAGGAGAGTGTCTCCTGTTGATGTGTTTGCTTCAGTGCCTTTCATTACTACTTCAATGCCTGAAGAGGGGCTGCAGGTGGAGATATACAATAAGTTAGCATCGGTGAAGTTGACGCCTCCAGGAGCATCAGTAGATCGAACAATTCCTGCCTGTGCTTCAAATCTTTGAGTGCTTGAGGATATAGTATTACCATTTACAGTAATATTCCACAATCCTTGAGTTGGGTTTACAACAGTAAGCTTATAGCTATCAGCAGCTCCAGTGAGAGAAGAATTGGCTCCTGAAGGCGGTGATAAAGTAAAAGTTAGATTACTACCCTGATAGGGGCTTGGAATTATTCTTACTTCAATGGTTTTATCTGTGGAAACATTCAATTCAGTAAACCATATTCCGCCTTGTTTTACTCCCCCAAATACCTTATCTTTCTTATAAACATTGTCTTTGTCTTTTGGAACGTTTATTCTTAATTCATTCCGCACCGTATGCCAGAATAATCGGTACAAGCCAGCCACTGCTTTCATGGCGTGGGGAATGACTGCATTAGTGACTTTGACAATATTTGGTCCCGTGTTGTTGTTGCAGAGATAGCAGGGAATATTTAAGCCACGATTTATGCATTCTTCGAAGGTTGCTGATGAGCAGGTGGAGCCTTCATTGCTTTGGCTGTAATAAAAATCTTCACCATCGAAAGCTGATTTATTATTCACGACTGCAATCCCTTCACTTTGCCATAAAGATGGTGAAAAGTTGTATTGAGTTCCATTCAGAGCAATATAAATGCTATTGCCATCAACATCGTCGCTTGCAAAATACTGAGTTTTCTGTGCTGTGTACCAAAAGAGGCGGAATAGGTGTGTGGGATCTCCAAACGTCCCTAAAGAATTTGGCTCAACCCTGGTCCAGTTAAACGAGGGCATATTTTGTAAGTTTTCGTGATTATATTGCTGGCCTGCAAAATTGGAACCAGTCCAGTTGTATGTGGCTCTTAGAGTCAAGAAATTATCTCCAGTATATTTTTCCAAAAAGGAGTCATCTGACCCTCCGTCACCCGAACTAAGTCCACAGAATATTTCCAATCCTTGGATATCAGGATGACAATCCAAAATTGCATGGGATGGCTGAGCTAAATCCTCCAACAAATGTGTTACCCTCCCTAGCCAATAGTATGAACGCCCTTGGTCAATATCATGTGAACTTCCCGATTCGCTTTTTCCTACATAGTAGGGAAAGACCTCTTCTTTCCAGAAATTCATCGCTCTCGAATAGGAACTTCCCATATCCAAGGGGGAGTTTAAACCATCATCATATACACCATTTTGTGGACTGTCTGGCTGCCAGAAATGGGTTAACCAGTTGAAAAGGGCATCTTCTTCTCCGGTTCCAGTTATTATATCATCACCGTCATTATAAAATGAGGTTAAATTGTTATTTATTGGATTAGCAAGATGTTGTTTCATCTCTGGCAGTGTTAGTTCCCAAACTTTTTGGGATTCATTCGCAATGTGTTGATGGACTGTTTTGTTGGGGGTTTCGACCGAATAGCTTAAAGCATTATAGGTATAAACAATATGAAAAATTATAACTATTACACCCAAAATACATTTTTTATTTTTCATTTCCATTGCTCGAAATCTTTTCTATAGTGAATCCAACCAACGTGCCGAATATACCAAGTATACTGGGAAAGAGGATGATGCCGGCAAAAAAATACACAACCCCGCAAGGCTCACCCCACTCTAATGTCAATAACCTGCAAAATATGGAATATTCTTTGTCAAACAACTTTATCAAAAAAGAATCTGTATTTTGAATAAAAAATAGTAAGGGGTTATGAAGTATTCCAATTAAAAATCCAATTAGTCCTAATTTTGACCTAAATCTTAATTTTTTCCACTTTTTAATCATTTTTCTCATAGACTAACCTCATAGTAACTAAAACCGTCAATTAGAATATCAAAGTTGTTTAGGTGACTAGAATAATTTGAGGCAACATAATGCTCCACATTCATTTTACCTTGCGTATTATTGAAGTAGCTCTGCTGAGCAGTAAATTCCTCGAGAATTGAGTCGTCACAATCAGCATTTCCAACACAAATTAGGGGCACTGAGTGCCCTAAATGCCCATCAAGATGCACGTGGGGCACGGATGCAGCATCCTCCAACAAATGGGCAACTCTTCCAAGATAGTAATAAGATTGGTCTTGGTCAACGGTAAATCGAGAGCCGAAGAGGTCTTTACCGGTGTAGTAAGGGAGCAAATAATCTGTCCAGTAAGTGTATGCTTTTGTAAAAGAGCTTTCCCCATTGCTCAACAATCCTTGCGAATATTTTCCTCTTGCTTCTCCCAATCCCCCAGTATTTGGGGTGTCGGGATCCCAGAAATGGTTTGAGTAAAAGGCGACAATTGTGCTAATGGTTAGGTCTTCTTCTGCCGAACCGGTGATTATATCATCAGCTTTATTTGCATCGTACTTTCCATTGATATCTGTATCATTAATATCATCTGCCAATTTATATTTTATTTCGTTTGGTATCGATAACCATATATCTTCTGCTTCTTTCGTTATGTATTGATGAACTGTATTGTTTGGTGCCTCCATTTTGTATGCATGAATAGATGGAATAAAAATTAGAAATACCAAAAAAAGAACTTCAGATTTTTTATATGAAATTGAGACTTTCATTTTTTACATTAGTCCACCACAATTACATGATTCAACATTTATATATCCACGATTATTGGAGGAAGTTTCATACCCATTTGTAGACTCATTGCAACCTTTATAGCCTTTCCATTTTTCTAACTCTTTATTTTCTCCTCTAGGGGAGCAAGAATATGGTCCACTGCCAGCATGACAAGCAGCTTGCATCTTACACAAAGTTCTCATGAATGGACTATCCTCAGTAATTGCACCTTGGAATGGCCTGAATATAAAGAAAATGAGAAAATAAATCAAAACTATCCACCCGATTATTTTCAATGGTTTTAGAGAATCTTTTTTCTTTTTCATAACCTTCCATCCATGCAGCCATAGATCAAAATAGCAAGAATAAACAATACCAGCAATAAACCCCCTTTTTTCAAACCGCTAACCCCCAATTTTTTGAATTGTACTGCTCAAACTTTAAAAAACTTCCTCAACCTTCCGACGAGTTCACTTCTACCCCATCTGAAACATTAACACTTGCATCCCCACTCTCAGTTTTATTCGGCTGATTTACGTCAGAAATAATCTGGCCAAAAGAAATCCCAACAAAGTCAGCCGAACTCAGGTTATCACTATCAGTCACATTGAAATAAAACGTATGGTTGCCAATCGAGAAGTTATATCGGGTAAACAGCGTTCCATTCCCAACCACCCCATCAATAGAGGATTTCCATATAAGTGAAGCATTTGTTAAAGTGCCATCTTCAAAGTCGCTATAGGAGGACCAAAAGGTAATGTTATCACCATGGGTAAAGCTTTGGGTATTTCTTGGAGAAATAATAGAAGTAATGGGATATTGGGGTTCTTTAACCGTAACGACTACACTCGAAGAAACTGAGTTACCGTGGGAATCAATTACGGTTCCTGTTATGGTATGTGTTCCAATAGCCAAATTCTTATTTATTGAGTTACCAATTCCCAACGTCCCATTTATACTAGAAGTCCAAACAATAAGATTAGAGATATTCCCATCCTGCGGGTCAGTTGCATTGCCAATAAAATTGGTTGTTACTTTATAGGATATCAGCTTTCCATCTTCCGGGGAAGTAATATTGATAATTGGAGTGCCCTCTTCAACCGTTATATTGACTTGAGCAAGACCAATTTGATCAGTCACATCAATCGCTTTCAGTGTAATGGTATGGTTACCGGTAGATGAACCTGTTAAAGAAAAAAGGAAGATTAAACTTAAAAGATAGATGAAATTACCCAGCTACTACGAAAATTTGCCTTTTTGCTTCGCCCAACTCTTCAGCCGTAATGCATTCAGCTTAATAAATCCGACGGCATCGGTCTGGTCATAGCCGCCCAAAACATCCATGCTTGCGACCTTTTCATGGTAAAGAGATACGGGAGATGACCTTCCCGTTATAATAACGTTTCCTTTATAGAGTTTCAGGTTTACCGTTCCCGTAACATTCTCCTGCGCCTTGTCCATGACAAGCTTCAATAGCTCAAATTCGGGCGAATACCAAAACCCATTGTAGATGAGCGAAGCAAACTTGGGGATTAAGGAATCACGGATCTGCTTCACTTCCCTGTCCATCGTCAATCCTTCAATATCAAGGTGCGCCTGCATAAGCACTGTCCCCGCAGGGGTTTCGTAAACCCCCCTTGATTTCATCCCGACAAAGCGATTTTCGACCAGGTCAACCCGGCCAATTCCATTTTTCCCGGCAATAGTGTTAAGATAGGTAAAAAGCTTCTGAGGGTCGGTGTAAGAAAGTTTATTTGTTTTGTCAATGAGCGTCACGGGAATCCCTTTTTCAAATTTGATAGACAGTTCGGTAGCCTTATCCGGAGCTTGTTCCGGGCTTGCGGTCATCTCAAACATCTCTTCCTTCGGCTCGAACGATGGATCTTCCAAAACTCCAGCCTCATAGCTGATGTGCATCAGGTTTGCATCTGAGCTGTAAGGCTTAGCTTGGGTCGCCTTGACCGGAATCCCGTTCTGCCCGCAAAAAGCGATCATATCCTTTCTCCCTTTGAACGCTGCAAGGAATTCCTTGTCTTTCCAGGGAGCGATGATTGTTGCATCCGGCAGAAGGGTGAGATACGCAAGCTCAAAACGCACCTGGTCGTTTCCTTTTCCTGTAGCCCCATGAGAAACAAAAGTTGTTTTCTCCTTCTTGGCTATCTCAACCTGTTTTTTGGCGATCAGCGGCCTTGCAAGAGAAGTCCCCAGAAGGTATTTGCCCTCGTACACAGCATTTGCCTTAAGGGCAGTAAAAACATAATTAGTGATAAACTCTTTCTTGAGGTCCTCGACGTACACCTTCGAAGCCCCGATCTTCAATGCTTTCTCTTTTGCAGCCTTAAAGTCCTCTTGCTGCCCAAGGTCGGCGATGTAGGCAACTGCTTCAAAGCCCTTGTCGATAAGCCATTTCAGGATGACTGAAGTATCAAGGCCACCGGAATAGGCTAGTACTACTTTTTTGTTTGAAATGCAAACCACCCTTGCTTCATTTAGAAGAAGGTTTATATATAAAGGTATTGACCGAGCCCGGATAGAAATAGACATAATTGTTTAGATTAGGACATTACACCAGCCCTTCCTTCTCCTCAAACCCCAGCGCCAGATTCATATTCTGGACCGCCTGCCCTGATGCCCCCTTGACGAGATTATCCAGGACGGAAACAACAACGAGCTGGTTATTTTTGTCGATCTCAAACCCGCCGATTCGGCAAAAGTTGGTGTTCTGGACGCTTTTGATATCGGGAACCCCGTCCGTAACTATTTTTACAAAAGGCTTTCCCTCGTAATAACTCTCAAAGATTTGGATAATCTTCTCTTTTGTCATTTTTTTTCCAAGCAGGATATGCGCCGTGCACATGATCCCCCTGAATGCCTGAAACACATGAGGCGTGAATGAGATTTTCGCCTTCAGAAACTGCTCAATCTCAGGCTTATGGCGGTGTTCGGTAAGCTTGTAGGCAACAACATTCCCCTGGAGCAGGGATGGATCCTTTGCATAAGCGCTCTCTTTCCCGGCCCCGCTCCAGCCGGAAATGCAGTCAAAGACAATGTATTTTGCAATCTTTTGGATGGGAAGCGAGCCAAGCAGGCAGGCGGTTGCATAACAGCCGGGATTTGCGATTATTCTGGCTTTCTTTATTTTCTCCCCATGCAGTTCAGGAAGCCCATACACTGCCGGATTTTTCTTGCCAGGAAATTTCGCCTGATATGTTGATTCGTAAGATTTTGGATGGGCAAAACGGAAGTCTGCGCTAAGGTCGATGATATGCGTGCAGGCTAGTTTCCCGGCGTACTCGAATGCAGCGGTAGGGGGGACTGCCAAGAAGATGCAATCCAGCCCCATCTTGTTTATTTCGGGAACTGAATAATTGGTGTACACCTCACTCCCCGCATATTCTGGATACATCTCTTTTATTTTCTTCCCGGCATTGCCCGTGCTGTTAACAACTTTAAGGCTTACCCCTTTGTGTTTGGCCAGGATTTTAATAAGCTCAAAGCCCGTATATCCGGATGCCCCGATGATGCCGACGTTACGTTTTTCATTCTGCTTTCTCCGTATTTGTTTAGCACCTTCGAAATCCTAGACGATGAACCACAGGCGCTGCGTCCCCGTAAGGGACTTCCCCCCGCAACGCGCTCGCCGTCGATAGACAAAAGGATTTCGACCTTAGGGTGCTAAACAAATACCTCTCTCCTTATTCTGCGACTGCCTCAAATGCCTGGTCAAGTATCTTTACGGCGATGTCCACTTCTTTCGTGCTGATGACTAGAGGCGGGAGAAAGCGCAGGTATACATCATTTACGCAGTTTACTAACAACCCGAGCTCAAGGCATTTCTCCGTAATTTTTCTATTTACGCAGTTTACTAACAACCCGAGCTCAAGGCATTTCTCCGTAATTTTTCTTCCAGGAATTTTCAATTTCATGCCAAGCATAAGCCCCATCCCGGAAACACTCTCGATGAACGGATATTTTTTCTTAAGCTGAGTGAGCTTTTCCTTGAAATAATCCCCCGTTTTGGCTGCATTGCCCATAAGATTATGCTTCCTGATATATCCGATCGTCGCAAGCGCTGCCGCACAGCTGACGTTATTCCCGCCAAAGGTCGCTCCGTGGTCCCCGGCAGAAAAATCAATCCCTTTTTTTGCTATGCAGGCGCCAATAGGGATCCCATTTCCCAAGCCTTTCGCGGCGGTAACGATATCAGGAACAATGGCCTCGTGCTGGAAGCAAAAAAACTTTCCCGTCCTCCCATTTCCGGTCTGGACCTCATCAACGATCAGCAAAATATTGTGTTTTTTGCAGATGCCCGAAACTTTTTTTAGGTAACCTTTTTCCGGAACTATAACCCCTGCTTCTCCCTGGATAGGCTCGATGATGGCAGCAGCGGTCTTTTCCGTAATCGCCATTTCAATCGCACCGGCATCACCGTAAGGAACAAAAGAAAACCCGGGAACCAACGGCTCAAACTTTTTCTTAAATTTCTCTTTCCATGTCGCCGATAAGCTTCCAAAAGTCCTCCCATGGAATGCATGCTCGCAGCTTATGATGTCTGTTTTCCCGGTAAAAGCCCTTGCAAGCTTGAGCGCAGCTTCGTTCGCCTCCGTCCCCGAATTGCAGAAGAACGTTTTTTGAAGGCCCGAAAGTGCAGCAAGTTTTTTTGCCAGCTCAACCTGCGGCTTAGTGTAATAGAGATTAGTCACGTTGGTGACTTTTTTCACCTGCTGGGAAACAGCCCGAGAAACCTCAGCATTCCCGTGCCCGGCCGAAACAGTCGCAACCCCGCCGACGCAGTCAAGATATTTCTTTCCCTGGGAGTCCCAGACCCAAACCCCCTTTCCTTTTTCCAAAACAGCCGGATAACGGAGGTAACTCTGCATCAGATATTCTTTTTCCCCTTTAAATATTGCATCCACGTCCATAAGGCAATTTACCCCAAAGGATTATATAAACCTATTGCCTGAAAGAAAACAACCTGGACAAGAATGTTTTTTTTGGGACAGATTAAGAAAACCGCTTAAGTTCAGCAGTAACCCTTTCCTCAAAACCTTTTCCAAGGATACCATCGCCGATTGCATGAGAGAGATACTCCGAAATCGTTTTTTCCTGGACGGGAGTTAAGCCATACTCAAGCGGACGGGGGAGCTTTTTATCAGCGCCAAAAAGAACATGCATGGCATAGATTATTCCCTCGCGATACCTGCTTCCAGGATACAAAGATTGGATGGCATTCCATATGGGCAAGTTGAGGGATTGCATTTCTTGGTTATCATCCGCTGGAAGAAGTTGCAGCCTCTTAAACAAAAGAGGAACAACATTTGCCCCCGAAGGGACAAAGCCATCGCAGCCTTGTTGGGAAAAGTATAATGCATCCGTTTCACTGCCGACCCAAAGGAACTTTTGCCGCATGTGTGCAATATGTAAAGCTTTTGAAGTATATTCTCTCGGATTTGAACTTTTCATCCCAATTATCCTGTCCAATCCCAACGCCTCAGAAAGTATACCTAGAACATACGATGTCCCGAAGAGCCTTTCAAACTCATACAATGCAATGGGCATCGTGGTTTTATCATGAACTTCTTTAACGTGATAAAGAACCTGCTCAGGTGTAAGGAAGAAATGTGGCGGAGGAGGTAAAACAGCAACATCAACCTCCCTTGTTTGTCCAAGAAATCCATCGATGTATTGGATAGTCTCCTCAGTCCCCCTTTGAGGAACACCTGCAAACACCAGCCCGTCCCGGCCCCTTCCAAGGTCTGATGCAAGCGCAATCAGCGACCTGCTCGTTCCTTCTGGCGCAACAGGCGCTGCTCCTGTCGTCGACCTTGCAAACACATGGAACCCATGAGAAAATGCCCTTTCAACAATCTCCCTTGCAACCCGGGAATCGAGCCCCTCACCGACTCTTTCCAGCGGCGTCGGAAGAGGCTGGATGATTGATGTTCCCTTTCCAAGAATTTCACGGATCTGCTCGAGAGATTTCCCCATAGGCATGGGATTAACGTTCAATTTTTAAGGATTATGTTTTGTAAAAAAATATCCTTTTTGTGTATTTGTTTAGCACCCTAAAGTCGAAATCCTTTCATCTACCGACGACGAGCGCGTCGCGGGGGGTTGTCCCTTACGGGGACGCAGCGCCTGCGGTGTATCGTCAAGGATTTCGAAGGTGCTAAACAAATACCTTTTTGTCAAAAACACCCCGCCCTAAAGCCCCAAAGGGATACCAGAAACGCAAAAGCGTTTCTCCGTAGGCAGGGCGTGTTTTTGAGCACTCAGAAATTGCCATCTTACTCCGGGCTAAAGCCCAGAGATTGCGATTGGCAATTTCTGTTGTTTCAATCATCTTTATTCTTACTAAAAAGTAGTTAATATATAGGAAGGTTTAAATATCCGACAAAGCTTCTGGCCGATTGCCATGGGCTCCCCCCTTTCCCTTACACTGGACGACAAGCTTTCGATGCTCATTCATCGTGGATTTGATCGCCAGGAAGCGCTCGCTATTGTGGGACAGCACCTCAAAGACAATACTTTCGACACAGGGCTGGACACCCTCTCAAGGGCGCTTGTCGTCGGAAAGGCTTTTGATAACGATGGGCATTGGAAAGGTTATATTCCTCTTGAAGATTTCAAACTTGTTCAAATTTTAGATAAAGTTGAAGGGAGGGATGGAAAGGGTTTGTATGACCAAACAGGCCGCCCAACCTCACTTCTTCAAGAAGCCCGTGCAGGATACACAGGATTTAGGGAAAACCATCCGCAGGCAATAAAAAATGCAAAAATTGCCGCAGGGATTGCATTAGTTTTATGTGCTCAAGTAATTTCAGGTTGTGGAAATCCCCAGCAAAACAATGGCGATTCTTCCATTGATGCAGAAGCCCCTCCAGAAGCCCACTTTCCGGCTCAACTCTTACCGCCGGGCGGGGATTGGAAAACCTACCAGCTTCCGGGAATAGGTTTAGATGGGATCACTTCAGAAGAAAACCAAGCCCTTGGGCTGTTCTCATTGGTGGATACTCCCTCGCGACGAAAGATGGAAGGTGAATATCAGTATTTCATCGAGCAGTATGTTGTTAATGGCAAAGGCACAGATCATTTTCGGTTCAAGCTTTCCCATTGGGACAAAACAAAGGGCATTGAAGTTTTTGAGTTTGAGCCGCTGAATAGGGAAACCGTTGAGCGCCTGGAGCAAAAGCTCAGGGAAGAGGAAAAGAATCCCATCCCCGAGCAGCCGGGCGCCATCGGAGAAAAGAAAGAGGATGGCCAAAGTACCCGGCAGCAGGGAAATCTCCGTGACGAGGTCTTCAATCACGGGGATGTTAAACCGGGAGAAGCAGACAAAACCAACCGGGAAGTCTTAGCTCCACATATCTATCGTGAAAGCCTCTTTAATGACCCGGGGATTATTTTAAAGGTCAGTGGCGCAATAAACGAGTTTCCTTATGATTTTTCTCCACTGGAAAGGCAAATTTCCTATGAGAAGGCGCTTAATCCGGGCCTGCCCGAGCAGCGGATAAGAAACTATTTTGGCAATCTTAGCAATAAGGTTGCCCATGCCCTGATAGGCATTTCCGGAAAGGCAACTCTGGATGATGCCGTTATAGAGCTTAAAAAAACAAGGGACGGAAAAATAGCTATAATCCGGACTATCGCCGAATCTCTCATCAGGCAAAATTGGGTTTATCGTCCGGTCGAAAAGCTTGGAGACTCATTTAATCCAGGCCATGTCAGGGACAATTATGTTTATTCAGACTGCAATACCTGCCTCCAGGATGCATATCTTGAAGTTGCAAGGAACTTAGGGCTGCCCTTATTTTTTGTGTGTGCGCCGAATCACGCGTACGGCCTCTGGAAAGACAAGTTTCACTCAATTGAGGTTGAGGCAACAGCCTCAAGAGCAAAGAAGTACCGGGAAGAGACAGATCAAGAAGGCAATACCAAAGTAGTTGAATTGCACCAGGATGTTCCGGATTATGACCGCCTCACTTCCGCCCTTGGAACCCATCACTCCGACAGTAGGCTCACCTCCCGCGGGGAGAAGCGTGTCCAGACAGGCGCATGGTTTTCTCCCGTAACAGAAAGCCCCCATCTTGATGAGATAATCCGGCTTTCCCTAAACTCCGACAGGCTGGAAAAATTTTACCGCCAGCTTGAGGAAAACCCGATGGTAATTGCTGAGATAATGAAGATTACTGATGGAGATTCTAAGGTTGGATATAGAAGCACAAACCCATGGGTGATCGATAATGTGCATGAAAGGTTAAAGGCTGCAATTGAGGCATCTCTTGAGGTTGGAGCTCCCATCCTCGCCAGAAAGGCAACAGATTTTCTTGAAAAATATTTAAAAAAGCATAATGTCAGTTTTATGGAGGATGAAAATAATATCCCGCTCCTAAGGCGAAGGATCTACTCATTGGAAAACCCCCGGGACCTTGCCGCGAAGCTCAACACCGTCGATGAGCGCATTTATGATGGCAGGGGCCTGCGGGAAACCCTTGAAGAAAAAAAGAAAGATTATCAGGCAAGGTATAATGCTGCCGCAAGGGCAAACAACTTTACCCCTTTTTTAGAATTTTTGGTCCAGGAAACGGGGGAGAGCGCAGCATGGGTGCCGTTGGCTGGAGTGATGGGCCAATATCTCCAGAATAACAACCCCCGGGAAGCAGACGAACTGGCTGAGAAAGGACGGAAAAAAATAACTGAAATAGTCCAGGGAATTGCGGATGAAGCTGATAAACATGATGAAGGGACACCCGAAAATGATGTTGCCAGTTATGTTGCAAATAACATTGTGAATATGCTCCTGGGAAAAAGGTTCCGTTCTGCCTTAAGAACGGGCCCATGGGAGGATTTGGGAATTCCGCAGGAAGAATGGGCTGCCTACAATAAGATTTACCGGCAATATGAAGACTTCCAACAGACGGCTTACAACCTGTCAAGGCTCCTCGTCAGTGAGTTAAAAGTAAAATTCCAAGGCCAAGAATAAAAACAAGAATATAAACTACAAAAGATATCGATGGGCTTACAGCCCGGTCTCCCCTTCATCCTGCCTATCCCTTCTGATAACTTTCACCGCATCCATCTTAACCGTAATCGGAATCGGCACGGCAGCCTCAAGGAGCTCGACGACAACTTCTTCCTTCTGCTTGTCAATCCTCGTTATCTTCGCATTTTCTCTCTTGAAAGGCCCAAGGATGATTTCTACGATATCGTTCTTCTGGATATTCATCTCGCGCTTGACCTGCTCAAGCATATGCTCAATCTCCTTATATTTGATCGGCTGGGGCAGGATGCCTCTCGCGTAGGGGACATTGAACGCAGCCTGCTCAGCATCAGTCTTTGTCGCGGCCTCGATAAAGATATAGCCCCGCATCCCATGCGGCCTGATGATGCCATAAACCTCAAGCTTCTTTTTTTTAACATTGGACGTGATAAAATCCATGACCTGGTCTTCCCGGTTTGCGGTTGTCCGCAACGCAAACACCGTCTCATTTTCCTTGTTTTGCTGTTCTTCCATGGTAGTTGTGCCTTAGGAAAAAAAAATTATTTTGATGAACTGGATGAGGAACCCGATCAGCCCGATGATGAGCATCCCCAGCGCGGAAACCTTGACGGTAGTGGCAAATTCCTGCTTGTCCGGCCTCTTGGTCACCCGCAGCACACGGAGGGACTCAAGCAAAAAGCCCTTAAAACGGCCCCACAGCGAGATTGTTTCTTCCATCTTAATGCAAAAAGTCTATGCCAAGCTCCTGCTCGATCTCACGCTTCTTCTTGTCGGAAAGCCGCTTGTCCGAGCCGAATATTTGCGAAGATCGGACTCCAGTAACGATGAGCATCGTGCGTATGGTTTTGTTGAGGTCTTTATAAATTGTTGCCCCCCATATGATTTTTGCGCTCTCGGACAGGGCTCCCGAGACGGTTTCGACAACCTGTTTGGCTTCCTCTAAGGTCATATCTTCTCCCCCGCAGACATTGATGAGAGCCCCGGTCGCGCCGGTGATATCGACGTCAAGAAGAGGATTGTGTATCGCTTTTTCAACGGCCTCACGGGCCCTTTCTTCAGAATCTGATTCTCCCACACCGATAAGGGCAACCCCTCCCCCTTTCATGACCGTCCTGATATCGGCAAAATCAAGATTGACGAGGCCTGCGGTGGTAACGAGCTCAGCGATCCCCTTCACCGCATTGGTAAGTATCTCATCAGCAACCTTAAAGGCGGTGTGCAGCGGCAGATCGGGCGCCAGCTCAAGAAGTTTGTCATTAGGGATCACGATAAGGGTATCGACGATCTGCTCGAGCTTTTCTAATCCCATGAGCGCATTTTCATTCCTGAATTTCCCTTCCATGGCAAAAGGCATCGTCACAACACCGACGGTAAGGGCACCGAGCTTCTTGGCGATTTCCGCAACGACCGGCGCAGAGCCTGTCCCGGTGCCGCCGCCAAGCCCGCAGGTGATAAATGCCATATCGCATCCCTCGAGGGATTTTTTGATATCCTGTTCCTGCTCCCGCGCAGCTTCTTCCCCCAGCTTAGGGTTAGAGCCGGCGCCAAGCCCCTTGGTGACATCCCTTCCGATGAGAATTTTTTTGTCAGAGGTAGTGTACAAGAGATCCTGTGCATCAGTATTGATGGCGATAGTCTCCGCGCCTTTGATGCCAACCTCAGATATCCTGTTCACGGTATTGTTTCCGCCGCCGCCGCATCCGATGACCCGGATAGTGGCACGCTGGCGTTTGAGGAATTCCTCTAATTCCGCATCGACAGCATTCCTGCTCCTGTTGGCAGCATCTCCTTCCTGAGAAAACTTCCTGTCGGCAACTTCCCGGGCTTCCCTGATGATAGTTTCCATTTCTTTTATCTGCCCCCCGTTGGTTTTTGTTGCTTCCCTATATTTAAATTTTCTCCTTTTTTTCCCTCTTTGGGAATAGTGATTTTTTCGAAGGACACGCTCTTTATCTCGGGGATGCATTCCTGGATATTTTTCGTATAGGCCTCCCGGGCATTAGGGGGAAGTTCCTTTTTGAGCTTGATGATAGCTGATGCCCCATCGCACTCGACCGAATGTTGTTCATGTGCAAAGAGAAGCCTGGCCTGTGCCTCAATTTTTTCCTTGGTATCGTTAAGGATTCTCTTGACGGTAAACTGGTACGTGAGGTCCTTTCCTGCAAGCGGATGGTTAAAATCGACGAGGGTCCGGCCGCCGCTCACCGACCGGATCCTGCCAAGGATGCCGTCAATGTTCACCGCAAGGCCCGGCTGGGGCTGGATACCCTGGGCAACGAATTTTGAAGTTGCGATAAGCTGGATCAATTTTGGATCTTTCATCCCATAGGCATCTCCCGCGGAAATGTCCAGAGAAAGCTCTTTCCCAACCTCCTTTCCCGGCAACGCAGCTTCAATTCCCTTCAGAAGCTGCCCCTGTCCAAGGCAGACGATGACGGGCCCCATCTTGTCCTTCTCGCCCATCATGCTATTTTCTTTCGCAAGCTTTTCTTCCGTCGTATCCACAAGCTCATGGGTATCTTTAGTCCAGGCAGAAAACGAGCATTCGATAAAATCATTTTTTTTAACGGTTTCCATATACATCGTTAGTCAGCGGTTAGTCGCAATGCAGCCTTCTCAAGAAAGGAGCATCATGAAGGGGAGCTATTTCATTTATAAAAGTATCGAAGAAAAAAATCACCCCGAGCTAACAAGGTAATGATTGCGGTTGGCTTTCCGGATATTGCCGGGCAGTAAGTCGCGCAAATGAGATATTGTCAAGGCACCCCGGCAGAAAAAAGACTCCGGCGGGTGCTGGACAGTAAAAGCAGAATCTGCAGGCAAGGAGATTAATTTCCGTAAGTGGATATCCTTGCCCATATTGGCGGACTTCAACAGAAATCCGACACCTCCCGTCAAAGACGGGGGGGATTGCTCGCCCTCCGTTGCGAAGCAACCGGAACGCTGGATTATCCCTCCGGTCGCTCGGTCGGATTCAAAGAAATGTACGTATTTCTTGAACACGAAATTCTTAAGGAATTTCGTTGTTTCTGAGAATAAAGATATTCCCGCTGCATTTCCAGCAGGTTTACACCATCAGTTAAAAACTGATGGAATATCCTTATTCAACAATGATCATCCGAATATTAAAGTCCGCGGCTATAACGCTTGAGAATGATAAAAAACGCTTTTTTGCCGATATACTTCTTCTGAGCATCCAGCTTCGCGGGCTTCGGCGAAACCTTTATAAATAAGTCGCCTTTCCAACCCACGATGGCTTTCAATCTTTCTATGTTAGAGGGTACGCTCTAGTCTTGCGTTGAAAACCTCTTTGTGGGGGAGTGAAAGCCATGCACGGATGGATGCCCTGGTAGTGTAGTCTGGCACAGCCAAAACTGCTGCAGCAGCTATCATGAAGCCTTGTCACGGCTTCGACTCGGGTTCAAAACATTTCTCCGCAGGAGAAATGAGCAAAGAGTGCGTTCATGTTGGATTCCGCATTCGCTCAATCCAACTTGCCTGCCGGGGAGCGTGAATGTCCCGACCAGGGCGTTCGGGCTCGTAGCTCAGCCTGGTAGAGCACCTGGAGGGACGGAACCCTGGTGAAGCTTTTAACCAGGTCGTCGCGCGTTCGAATCGCGTCGGGCCCATTCATCCCATCGAACGGAGTGAGATGGGATTATGAGTATGCCAGTGCCCCTTGGAATAGTCCATGAGGTTGAAACTGGGATTTGCCCATTGGTTCAATTACCATGAAAAAAAAATTTGAAATCAGTGAGCATAGATTAGTGCCAAAGCATACCAAGCTTAGTGACAAAGAAAAAGAGGAGCTCTTGGCAGCCTATCAGATAACCAATAAAGAATTGCCAAAGATAAAGAAGAACGATCCTGCAATTTCCTCCCTTGAGGTGAAAGAAGGGGATGTCATAAAGATCGTGCGCCCTTCCCTGACGTCCGGAGAATCCACATTCTACAGGGGTGTTGTCAATGTTTAAGTTCGGAACCATCCTTATCGAGAAGCATTTCAAAGAGCACAGCTTTGTCAATTCTAACATCGAGTCTTTCAACCATTTCATTGACGTGGAATTGCACAACATCATCGAGGAAAACAGGGAGATAGTCCCTACCATTATTCCCCACAACATCGACGACTACAAGATCACCCTCGACAAGATCTGGGTTACCAAGCCTGAGATCACCGAAGCTGACGGCAGCAAGCGGAACATCTATCCCGTCGAAGCAAGGCTGAGGAAGCTTACCTATTCTTCTCCCGTGTTTATCGAGGTCAGCGCCCATATCAACGACGTCCAGCGGGAATCCTTTACGACGCAGATCGGGAACCTGCCCATCATGCTCAAGAGCAAGAACTGCCACCTGCACAAGCTCAGCCCCGAAGAGCTGATAGCCCAGGGAGAAGACCCTGACGACCCAGGCGGCTATTTCATCATCAACGGAACAGAGAAGGTCCTCATCAACATCGAAGACCTCGCGGCAAACCGTATGCTCGTAGAAAAGGAATCGGGCAGCCGCCTGTTTATCGGCAAGCTGTTTTCTGAACGGGGCTCATTCAAGATTCCCCATACCCTGGAACGCCCTAAGGACGGGATATTTTATTTAACATTCACCCGGGTCAAGAAAATCCCCTTGGTTGTCCTCATCAAGGCGCTGGGAGTTCTCAAGGACGAGGAGATCACCAACCTTATCTCAAAAGAAAGGAAATTCGACGAGGTCCTCATCAACCTGATAGAGTTCGTCGACATCAAGACCCAGGATGACGCCATCGACTATATCGCGAAGAGGATCGGCATCACTCAGTCGAAAGAGATCCGGGTCGAGCGCATGCAGGAAATTCTTGATAAGTATCTTCTTCCCCACCTCGGCATCAACAAGGAGGACCGGCCGACAAAAGCATTCAACCTGTGCAAGATGATCAAGCGTTACTTGGCTGCATCCAATGATGAGATTCCGCTGGACGATAAGGACCATTATATCAATAAGCGCTTAAAACTGAGCGGAGACCTTCTTGCTGACCTGTTCAGGGTAAACCTCAAGGTCCTCATCGGGGATCTCTTGTACAACTTCCAGAGGATTGTGAAAAGAGGAAAATTCCCCAGCATTAAAGTCATTATCCGGGACAAGCTGCTGACCCAGCGGATTTACAGCTCAATGGCCACAGGAACATGGGTTGGCGGAAGGAAAGGAATTTCCCAGCGGATCCAGCGCCTTAATTTCCTTGAGACGTTGAGCCATTTGCAGCGGGTTGTTTCCCCATTATCCGCATCACAGGAAAATTTTGAAGCCCGGGAGCTCCATCCGACCCATTTGGGTAGGCTCTGCCCCATCGAGACCCCAGAAGGGACCAATATTGGCCTGCGAAAGAACCTTTCCATGCTTTGCTCAATTTCCGCTCAAAGTGACGAGAGCCAGGTCCTTCGGGTCATGAAGGAATATGGATTAAGATCAATATAAAAAAACAAGAGACAAAAAAATGCCGGAAGTTTACCTGAACAGCAAGTTTGTAGGGCATATCGATGAGCCGCGCCTTTTCGTCGAAAAGATGAGGGAAGGGAGGAGAAGGGGCAGCGTCGGGACCCAGGTCAATGTCCATTTTGACGAGCAGCAGGACATTGTGGAGATAGAATGCGGAAAGGGAAGGGCAAGAAGGCCCCTGATTGTCGTAAAAAACGGGCAGCCATTGTTAACCGAACGCCATATCCGGCAGCTGGAGAGGAATGAGATTACCTGGAAAGACCTCATCGAACAGGGAGTGATCGAGTATATTGATTCAGCTGAAGAAGAGAATTGTTATGTTGCTTTTTTCGAATCTGACCTTACACCAGAGCATTCCCATCTGGAAATTGCTCCCCAGGCGATGCTGGGCCTTGCCTCTGCGCTTGTCCCTTATGCAAACTTTAACCAATCCACCAGGCTGAATGCAGGATCGAAAAATCAGAAGCAAGCCCTGGGATTATATGTCTCAAATTATTATTTGCGGATGGATATGGATGTCAACGTCCTTCAGGAGCCTCAGGTTCCCGTCGTCCAAACAGCTATCCATAAGATTTCCGATTACCAGAAGCATCCCGCAGGGCAGAATATTGTCGTTGCGATCATGAGCTATAAAGGATACAATATGGAAGATGCTATCATCCTGAATAGGGGATCGGTCGAGCGCGGCCTTGCGAGAAGCACTTATTTCAGGCCATCGATTGCAGAAGAGCTGCGTTATGCAGGGGGCCTTGTTGATGAGATATGCATTCCTGATAAAGATGTTAAAGGATACAAGAGTGAGCGTGATTACCGGCTATTGGAGGATGACGGAGTTATCAGCGCGGAATCCCAGATCGCTGAAGGTGATGTTATTATTGGAAAAACTTCCCCGCCGAGATTCCTTAGCAGCCTAGATGAATACAGCCTCTCTTCAAGCACAAGGAGAGAAAGCTCAGTTTCCGTAAAGCACGGTGAGCGCGGAGTGATTGATTTTGTCCTGATAACCGAGAACGAAGAGGGGAATAAGCTAGTCCAGGTCCGTGTTCGTGATGACAGGATTCCCGAGATCGGAGACAAGTTTACCAGCAGGCATGGGCAGAAAGGTGTTGTTGGCCTGGTAGTTCCCGAAGGAGACATGCCATTTTCCGCAACAGGGATCAGGCCGGATTTGATATTTTCCCCCCATGGGATCCCTTCACGTATGACGATCAGCCACCTCATCGAGATGGTCGCGGGAAAAGTTGGGGCTTTGAGCGGAAGGTATGTTGATGGAACCGCATTTGACGCAGAGCCCGAAGAAAAGCTCCGCAAAGAGCTCCTTAACCTTGGTTTCAGGGAGAATGGTGTTGAAACTTTTTACAGCGGCGAAACCGGTGAAGAGTTTCAGGCGAAGATATTCGTCGGGAACATGTATTATCTCAAGCTCAAGCACATGGTTGCAAATAAGCTCCACAGCAGGGCGCGCGGGCCAATCCAGCTCCTGACCAGGCAGCCGACAGAAGGAAGGGCCAAAGAAGGCGGATTAAGGCTTGGAGAGATGGAAAAAGACACATTCATCGCCCACGGCGCTTCCCTGCTTCTCAAGGAGCGCTTTGATTCAGACAAGACATTAGTCCCCGTCTGCGAAGGCTGCGGCACCATCGCCATCCATGATGAGTTCAAGAAAAAATCCTACTGCCCCATATGCGGCGATAATGTTGAGATCTATTTTGTCGAGATGTCCTACGCCTTTAAGCTTATCCTCGATGAGTTCAAGTCGTTATGCATTTACCCTAAGCTCGTGCTAAAAAGCAAATATTGAGGCGAAAAACCGACGATGGCAGAACAAGAGCAACCAACCCCGATCGAAGAGGCAGCCGAACCAGCATCCTCAGAGGTAATTATCCCCGAAGGAAGTGAAGTCCCCGAGGACGTCCTTGAAGAAAGTGAAGTTCCCCCCTCCACGGATAAAAGCCCTAAGGTGAGGATTGATCCTGAAGAGCAGATTGCAGGCAAATCCGTCCGCAGCATCATCTTTTCTGTGTTTTCTCCAAAAACAATTAAGCAGATGTCGTCGGCAAAGATCGTTACTCCGGAGCTGTATGATAAGGAAGGTTACCCGGTAGATGGCGGCCTGATGGATATCCGCCTCGGAGTGATTGATCCGGGCCTAAAATGCAAAACCTGCGGCTCAAAACTGAAGGAATGCTCAGGCCACTTTGGGTATATTGAGCTTGCAAGGCCGATAATCCACATCAAGTTTGTCCCCCTTATTATGACGCTGCTGAAGTGCAGCTGCCAGGGCTGCGGCAGGGTCCTCATCCCAAAAAATAAAGTTGATACGGCGAAGAAAGAGCTTGGCCGGATAGAAGAGGAGTTGGGCATTGAAGAGCGGAGAAGGTCGGTAAAAGATATCATCACTAATTTGAAAACTATCAATAAATGCCCATGGTGCAAATCAAAGCAGTCCAAGATAGCACTGGAAAAACCAACAACATTCCTGGAAAATGAGAAGAGGATAAGTCCGATCGAGATTAGGGCCCGCCTGGAAAAGATTCCCGACGAGGATCTCGAATTGTTCGGCCTCCGCCCCCAGAATTTTAGGCCGGAATGGAGCATATTGACGATTCTTCCCATTCCGCCGGTGACCATGAGGCCTTCCATTACATTGGAATCCGGAGAGCGCTCTGAAGATGACCTTACCCACAAGCTTGGGGACATCGTGAGGATCAACCAGCGCTTGTTCGAGAATATCAACGCGGGTGCGCCAGAAATAATCATCGAGGACCTCTGGGACTTGCTCCAATATCACGTGACTACCTATTTTGACAATGAAGTTGCCCAATTGCCTCCTGCAAGGCACCGAAGCGGCCAGCCCCTCAAGACGCTTTCCGAGCGTATCAAGAGCAAAGAAGGCCGGATCCGCCATAACCTCGCAGGAAAAAGGACAAATTTCTCCGCAAGGACAGTGATCAGCCCCGACCCTATGCTGGGCATAAATGAAGTTGGCGTTCCTTTTGAGATTGCCATGAAGCTCACCGTTCCTGAAAGGGTCAACGAATGGAATATTGCCTATCTGAAAAATTTTGTGAAGAACGGGCCGAAGAAATATCCGGGAGCTAATTATATCGTTAGGCCGGACGGAAAGAAAAAGAAGCTGACCGAAGAGACCATCGAGGCAAGCGTAGAGGAATTGCAGCCCGGGTATGTGGTCGAGCGCCAATTGATGGACGGAGACATCGCCGTCTTCAACCGTCAGCCCTCCCTCCACCGCATGTCCATGATGTGCCATCGGATAAGAGTGCTGCCGTTCAAGACCCTCCGGCTCAATCCAGCAGTGTGCAATCCTTATAATGCAGATTTTGACGGTGATGAGATGAACCTGCACATTCCACAGACCGAGGAGGCGCGTGCAGAAGCAGAAATACTTATGGAAGTTCAGACCCAGCTCATCAGCCCAAGGTACGGCCTTAGCGTCATTGGATGTGTCCAGGACTCAATTTCCGGGCTGTACACCCTAACCAAAAGGAGTGACATTGACCGAAAGCTTGCCCTTGACCTTCTTGCCGCGACAGGCATTGAGGATTTTTCAAGGCTTCCCAAAAGGGAAAAAGTTTCCGGAAAAGAGATTGTTTCCGTCCTGCTTCCCGAAGATTTTATGTTTTTTGGTGAAAAAAGAAGCGACTTGGGAGTCGAGGGGAAGGAAAAAGAGGATATCACCGTCATCATCAAAGACGGAAAACTTCTCTCGGGTGTCCTCGACCGGAATAATCTAGGCGAGGGTTCAGGTTTGCTCTTGAGAACTATCCACAAGAAGTATGGAAAAGAGTTCAGCCTTGATCTGCTCGGCAAGCTCTTTAGGCTCGGGATTGAAGTGCTTCTCCGTTTAGGGTTTTCGGTCATCATTTCCGACACCGACCTCCCCGAGAAGGCCCGGCAGGAGATTAAAGAGACCCTCACCCAGGCTGATCGTGAGGTTGAAGAGCTTATCTCCCTTTACCATAATAACAAGCTTGACACCTTCCCGGGAAGGACGCTGCGTGAGACGCTGGAATTGAAGATCTTAGAAGTGCTCAACCGCGCAAGAAACAAGACCGGAGAAATTGCTGCTACCCATGCCGACAGGGACTCTCCGACAATGGTCATGGCGGACTCTGGCGCCCGGGGAAATCTGCTCAACCTCGCCCAGATGGCAGCCTGCGTCGGCCAGCAGGCAATGCGGGGAAAACGGATTGATAAAGGATACCGGGGCAGGACTATTTCCGCGTTTAAGAGGGAAGACTTCAGCCCCCACGCCCGCGGATTCATCTCCAACGGGTTTAAATCTGGCCTTACCCCTTTTGAATTTTTCTTTGGAGCGATGACCGGAAGGGACTCGCTGATGGACACCGCACTCAGGACACCGAAGAGCGGGTACCTCTACCGAAGGCTTGCTAACGCGATGCAGGACCTTAAGGTGGAATACGACCATACGGTAAGGGATGCCGGAAAACGGATTATCCAGTTTTCTTACGGAGAAGATGGAGTGGATGTCGCAAAATCAGAAAATGGGGTCATCAATGTTCAACGCCTGTTTGGGGTTCACGGGGGCCAGGACTGACAAGATGAGCATCGCCAACGAATACAAGGGAAGGCTTCCCAAGAAGATCCTCGATGAGGTGGCCAGCTTGACCCAGGGCTCATCAGAAGCCAAAGTTCGGAAATTGCTTGAAGAAGCCTCCAGGGAGTATGAGCAGGCAAAAGTTGAGCCGGGAGAGTGTGTAGGGATAATTTCTGCCGAAAGCATTGGGGAGCCGGGAACCCAGATGACGCTCAACACATTCCATTTCGCAGGAGTTGCCGAGATGAATATCACGATGGGGCTTCCCCGCATTATTGAGATATTAGACGGGAGGTCTGAGATTAGCACCCCGATGATGGAGATTTATCTGAAGCAGCCCTACTCCAAAGGCAAGGATTTGAAAGAGGTTACCCTCGCGATCAGGCAGACTCTGTTGAAAGACATCGTTTCCGAATTCCTCATCAATGTTGCCGACTTCTCGATTGAGGTAAAGCTCAGCCAGGAGCGGATAGCGGAGATTGGCGCAAACATCTCTTCCATCGCCGCTGCCGTAAAACAGGCCGCAAAAGGATATAATGTGAGCGCGGGGAAGGATTCCCTCGTCTTAAAGAAAAAAGAAAGGGACAACGGAATCAATGCCCTTTACACCGATAAGGAAAAGATCAAGCAGATTTCGATCCAGGGAGTAAAAGGGATTACCCAGGTCCTCCCGGTAAAGCGCGGGGATGAATATGTCATCATCACTGCAGGGACCAACCTCAAGGAAGTTTTATCTCTGGAATTCGTCGATGATTCAAGGACAGTCAGCAATGATGTCGCTGAAATAGCCAAGATTTTAGGGATTGAGGCAGCCAGGCAGGCAATCATCAATGAAGTCTTTAAGGTCATCGAAAGCCAGGGCCTTAATGTGGATATACGCCACATCATGCTCGTCGCAGACACCATGTGCAATCTCGGAGTCGTTAAGGGCATTACCCGATATGGAGTCGTTTCGGAAAAAGCATCCGTCCTCGCAAGGGCAAGCTTTGAAACTCCTATTAAGCACATCTTGAATGCCGCATTGATCGGGGAAGAGGATAAGCTCGATTCTGTTGTTGAGAACGTCATGATAAACCAGCCCACACCCGTGGGTACCGGCCTTCCGGGGCTTGTCACCAAGGTGAAGCGCTGATGGCGGCTGAAATTCACACAGAAAGCGAGGAAGTGAAGAAGATTCTCAAGGACCAGGATATCATTATCGGTGCAGAGCGGACGATGAAAGCCCTCCGCACGGGTAAAGTTGCCCAAGTCCTCATCGCTTCCAACACCCCCGACAAGACGAAGAAAACGGTCGAGCATTATGCCAATCTCTCCGGCGCATCTGTCCGCCCCCTGGGGCTTACCAACGATGAGCTTGGTGCAGTCTGTAAGCGCCCCCACTTGATTTCTTTGTTGAGCATCAGGAAATAGAGCTATGAAGCCAGTCACGTTTGACATAGAAGCGATGCAGTATCTCCAGCTTTTTGAGCGGTTCGCGGGAGCGCCCGCAAAAGATTGCATCTCCCAGGAGAATCTGCACTTTGACACCGTGCAAGAGCAGCTCCTTTTTGTTGTAGATGAGAGATATATCGGGAAGGCAATTGGCCGGCAGGGCGCCAATGTAAAAAAGTTGGAGCAGGCCTTCCGGAAGAAGGTCAGGATTGTTGCTTTCTCCGATGACCCCTGCACTTTTATTCAAAACCTGATAGCCCCCCACAGGGTAAAGGGGATTGCCTGCGAAAATGGAGTCGTTACCATCGAAGGCGGGGATACCCAATCCAAGGCATTGCTTATTGGAAGGGACAGGAGAAGGGTCAACCAGCTCAAAGACATTGTCAGAAGATATTTCCCCATCGAAGAGATAAAGATAATCTGATGAGAAAAGGTCAGATGATAAAACATACGAGGGTTGTTCGTAGCTTGTTTTTCCACGGGAAAAACAAAGCATACTCACGTTGTTCGTAGCTTGTTTTTCCACGGGAAAAACAAAGCTTTAAAAATCAATTGGGAATACTTTGGGTTTTATGGGAGGAAAAACACGCGGTTTATTCGGCGGGAAATCTCTCCGGAGAAGGAGGGCCAAGTCTAGATGGTACAATAAATGGTACACTAGGCGGATGAAGCAGCTTAAGGAGAAGTCAGATCCGCTTGAAGGATCCTCCCAGGCAAGAGGCATTGTCCTTGAAAAGGTCCAGTTCGAGGCAAAGCAGCCAAACTCCGCTATGCGTAAATGTGTCCGTGTCCAGCTTGTCAAGAATGGCAGGCAGGTTACTGCTTTCTGCCCGCGCGACGGTGCAACAAAGCTCATCGATGAGCACGATGAAGTCATCGTGGAATGCATCGGCGGCGCGATGGGAAAATCCAAGGGAGACATCCCGGGTGTCCGTTGGCAGGTCATAAAGGTCAACGACCAAAGCCTGAGGGCATTGCAGAAAGGAATCATCGAAAAAGCAAGAAAGTAAAAAATTAGAGAAGCCAACTTTTCATACAGCAAAAAAGGAAAAGGAACAAAAAATGAGCGACGTCCTTGCATTCAACCGATGGGATACCAACGGGATCACGGTTGCCGATCCAGGGTTGGAAAAATATATCACCCTTGATGCAAGGATAATTCCCAAGACAGGTGCCCGATACCATGGGAACAAATTCCACAAGAGCAGGGTCTTCATCATCGAGCGGCTCATCAACAAGGTCATGATACCGGGCCATAAGACGAAAAAACACTTCAAGACCAGCGGCCATATCACAGGAAAGGCCCACACCGCTTTTAGGCTCGTCGAATTGACGCTGCGCCAGATCGAGAAGCAGACGAAAGAAAACCCCATCAAGATTTTTGTCAAGGCGTTGGAAAACGCAGCCCCCCGGGAAGAGATCATCACCATCGAATATGGCGGAGCCCGTTATCCAAAAGCAGTTGAATGCGCCCCGCAGCGAAGGATTGATGTCGCGCTCCGATTGATGGTCCAGGGAGCCTACCATCGCTCCTTCAACAATAAAAAGACGATGGTGGAGTGCCTGACGGAAGAGATCCTGAATGCGTATAACCTCAACCAGGCCTCAAACGCGATTTCAAGGAAGCTCGAGATAGAACGCCAGGCAGATTCGAGCAGATAGCTGGTTTCAGGGATAACTTCTTTTGGTTTATCTCTTCTGTTTTGCGAAACAATAATGAGTGCCTATGCTTCTCGGAAAATTCAATCTAAGATATAACGCTCAGGTGCATTTATCTTTTTTTCAGAAAATCATTCACCTGCCACAGTTTTCCAGGTCTCTCTCCTGGTCCGCGGCATCCGCAGGAATCAAAACCAAAACCACTCTTGTATAAAATTTCCACCTTTTTCCATTGTTTTATTTCAGAGAGTTTGGGTGCTTTGAAGTCATGACCCATATAATTCATCCTGTCCCCGCATTCAGGGCATATAGCAATAATCTCTCCTGATTTTTCAGAACTTCCAGAATTTGGTCTCCCAAAAGGATGCAAGGTGTTATAGTCAGTCTCTGTGTCAAGCTTAAACGATTTTCTACATTTAAAACATGCAAAGGGTAATTTGTACTTATGCTCTGCATACCTGCACATGGTCAGGGGGGATGGAGCATTGTTCTTAAATTATTCTTTTAGGGAGAACACTTGAGACGATAAAGGCTGAGCCTAATGCCTGAAGAGGGCAATAAACAAGGGATTATTAGGGTGTGGAACAGTAAACCTATGCACCGAGCCAAAATAAGTTATGCCGCATCACGGTTAGCCCGTAAGCAGTGTTTATTCGGGGATTATTAGCAAAATTTATATATAAGCAATTTTATTAATATAATAATAAGCTACTTAATAAGTATAATCTAAAAATTGATCGACAGACAGTAAGTTCCGATAAAATGGAAAAGATAGAGCTAAAACGGAAACTCTACAAAAGAGGGAGCAGCTTCGAGACAACGATACCCATGCCCCTCCTTTTTGCCATCGAAAAGAAGGCAAAGCATTATGTCATCTTTTCTTACGACGACCAGACAAACCGCTGGTACATCAAATTTGAAAAAGTTGAAAAAGAGAGCGTCGAAGACACGATAAGCCAACATGTATGATAAACCATTGAGGGAGGTTTTTTCCCTCCTGAAAACTAGCGAAAGGGGCATTTCCCAGAAGGAGGCAGAGCTTCGTATAGAAACCTATGGAAAAAATCTGTTGAAGGAAAAGAAAAAAGAATCTCCGTTCTGGCTTTTCCTCAGGCAGTTCAACAGCGGCGTTGTGTACATCCTTATGGGGGCGCTGGTGATTTCCCTCATCCTTCCTTTCTATGAAAAACAAGCTTCCCAAGTGGCCGCTGCGGATTTCATCGACGCGATTGTCATTGCAGCGATCCTCATCCTCAACGCAGCCCTCGGATTCATCCAGGAATATCGGGCAGAGAAAGCCATTGAAGCGCTGAAAAAATTGTCATCGCCGCGGGCAAAAGTCATCCGAGATGGCAAAGAAAAGATTATTGATGCATCAGATATCGTTCCAGGTGATGTTCTCCTGCTCGAAGAGGGAGAAAAAATTCCTGCTGATGCAAGGATTTTCGAGTCGATCGAGCTTGAGACTCAGGAAGCTGCATTGACGGGGGAGTCAACACCTGTCGAAAAGACACCCGGATCAGTCCACATAACTGCAGGAGTTGCCGACCGGTCAAATATGGTCCACGCCGGAACTATCATCACCAGGGGGAAGGGAAAGGCTGTTGTTTCTGCGACCGGGATGAGCACTGAAATCGGGAAGATTGCAGAGCTTATGCAGATGACTGAAGAGATAAAAACTCCCCTGCAGGAAAAGCTCCAGCACCTCGGAAAGCAGCTCGGCATCATTGTTGTCTTTATTGCGCTCATGGTCTTTATCACCGGCTACCTCAAGGGCCAATTCAAGCCGGTTGACCTTCTTTTGGCAAGCGTAGCGATTGCGGTTGCAGCAGTCCCTGAGGGCCTTCCCGCCGTTGTTACAATCTCTCTCGCGCTCGGCGTCAAGAGGATGGTAAAGCGCAATGCACTCGTAAGAAAACTTCCCTCCGTCGAGACCCTCGGCTCAACATCGGTTATTTGCACCGATAAGACAGGAACATTGACCTGCAACCAGATGACGGTAAAAAAGTTGTTTGCCAACGGCCGGATCATAGACGTTAGCGGAGAAGGATATTCCATAAAAGGCATGTTTTCCCACAACAACAAGCCCATCGACAAAAAAAGTATCAAGACCCTCCTCGAAATTGGATCGCTTACTAACAATGCAAAGATAGACGGGAACGAATTCCTTGGAGACCCTACGGAAATTGCCCTGTTGATATCGGCAGAAAAAGCCGGCATGGCAAAAGCCGGCCTGGAAAAACACTACCCCCGATTAGGCGAGCTCCCGTTCAACTCCCAAAGGAAGGCGATGGCAACCGTCCACAAACGAGGGGGAAAATATGTCACTTATGTGAAAGGGGCACCCGACGTTATCCTCAAGGGCTGTACCAGATTGCTGATGGACAACAAAGTGAAGGTGCTGACTCAGGAAGAGAAAATGAATCTGCTCAGTATAAATGAAGCATTTGCAGGAAATGCCCTGCGCGTTTTAGGGTTTGCCTACAAAGAAGGGAAAGAGGCAGCATTGCAGGGCATGACTTTTGTTGGGCTTCAGGCGATGATCGATCCCCCGCGCCCCGAGGTTAAAGAGGCGATTGCAACATGTAAAAAAGCAGGCATCCGTGTCATCATGATAACCGGAGACCACTGCGGGACAGCAAAAGCCATTGCAGAAGAGCTCGGCATCGAAGGGAGCGCAATAACCGGGGAAGAGCTTGAACGGATGGATGACCTTGACGAGCAAATCTCCAGGATTGGCATCTTCGCGAGGGTCAATCCCGAGCATAAAACAAGGATTGTGGATGCATTAAGGAAACGCGGCCACGTCATCGCCATGACAGGCGACGGTGTCAATGATGCTCCTGCAATAAAAAATGCAGATATCGGTATTTCGATGGGCATCATGGGGACCGATGTGGCGAAGGAAGCATCAGACATGATATTGACCGATGATAACTTCGCTTCCATAGTCCATGCAGTCGAGGAAGGCCGCGGGATTTACGCCAATATCAAAAAATTTGTCACCTACCTGTTAAGTTCAAATCTTGGCGAAGTCCTCACCTTGTTTGTCGCGATAATATTTTCTGCATTTTTCCACAATGGCCTTCCCCTTCTTGCCGTCCAGATACTTTGGATAAACCTGGTTACTGACGGGCTTCCCGCCCTTGCATTAAGCGTGGACCCGACGGACCCTGATATCATGAACCATAAGCCCAGGCAAAAACACGAGCGCATCATTGGGAAGGGCACGTTGGCGACGATTGTCTTGGTCGGCGTCATCATGATGCTGGGAACGTTGGGCACCTTTAAGTTCGCGATGGGCAATCCGCAATCCATTGCATTTTCAGGCCATCCTGTTTTGGAAGATTGGCAGTTTGAAGGATCCTTCCGCTCATTTTTAGCTGATGGCCAACCGGAAGAGAACAAAAATTCACAGGACGTTAGCTTAACCGCGCCAGGCCGATTAGAACTGAAAAAAGAGCACCTCCTCAAATACCCCCAGACGATGGCTTTCACCGTCCTTATGATGTTCCAGATGTTCAACGTCCTCAACTGCCAGACAGAAAAAAAGCCCATCTTAAAAAGAGGCTTGTTCACCAATCCCTGGCTTTGGCTGGCAATCGGGACCTCCATTGTTCTCCAGCTTGTTGTGATATACACCCCGCTCAGCGCATTTTTCCGGACAGTTCCCCTTTCCCTGAAAGACTGGGGGATTGTCATCGCAGTCTCCTCAACCGTCTTGGCCATTACCGAGCTCGTAAAGCTGGTGAGAAATAGGAAATGATCTATAGCTTGAACACAAATAATTGGCCAAAATATTTTGTGTTCTCTGGAAGAGTCGCGCGATAGGTATTGCTCAATTATTAATTCCGCCACTATATAAAGGAAAAGACAGGTAACACACCCTAATTCCTAAAAGGAGCCAAGAAAATGCTCAAAACCATCCTCTCGCTGAATCCGATAGTATTCCATTCCCTCATTGTCATTGCAAGCCTCATCGTCCTTGCAAAATCAGCCCATTACATTGTCCTGGGCATCAGCAACTATGCAAGAAAAATCGGGGTTTCCGATTATTTGATTGGCCTCCTGGTCATTTCAGTCGGAACAGCAGTCCCCGAGCTTGTTGCATCGATCACCGGGGCATCCATCGGCCAGGGTGGCATTGTTTTTGGAACTATCCTTGGTTCGAGCCTGTTTAAGATACCCCTCCTCGGCCTCGTCCTGATTATCGCAAGAAAAGTGACCATTGACAGGGAAGTGAAAACTAACCCCCCGATTCTTTCTTTTGTCGGGACGATGCTCCCGTTTGCCCTCATTCTCGATGGGGTTCTTTCAAGGGCTGACGGGATTCTTCTGCTGATGGTGTTTCTCTGGTATTGTTACAGGCTCTGGACAGCAGAAAAAAAGTTCGGAAAGCTCAAGAGCAATGTCCCCTTCCGCATCATCTGGAAAGACGCATTGATCTTCCTCATCGCCCTTGCCGCGCTCCTGCTCTCCGCCCGGTGGCTTGTTTTTTCATCAATGGTCATGTCTGATTATTTCGGGATCTCCCCTTTCCTTGTCGGCCTGATTGTCATCGGCATCGGGGCATCTGCTCCCGAGCTCCTTGTCCAGATAACATCGATCAGGAAAAAGCACAACGACATCGCGTTTGGAAATGCAGTTGGTTCCTTGGTTGCAAATTCGGCATTTGCCCTGGGCATTGCCCCGCTCGTGAAGCCTATCGCCATCGAGCCTTTGTCCCTCCTCTCGACCGGCATTTTTTTCCTTCTTGGAACGGTCGCCGTCATCTACCTCATGGAAAGGAAGGAAGTGAATTGGAGGCATGGGATAGCGCTTATTCTGTTGTACATCACATTTTTAGGGATAGAACTTGCTGTCGGATAACTGTTTGTAAACTGGTTACGGAACTGGTATCCCGAAGGGAACCATAGCAACATCCCTCAGGTCAATTGAAATTTCCAATGGACTCACAGAAATCCCATGTTTAATTGCAAATGGGGTTGGGTTGCCGAAAGGGGTTACTTCAAGTTTTCTTTCTAGTGAGCCTTTTATAAGGTCCAAAGGAAGTGCCAAGGTATCTCCTTGCTGATATATCTTTCCTGTCGAGGGAACCAGAATCCTTACTGGTGGCTTGATATATTTCTGAACTTCCTCATAAAACCCGGGAACAAAAGAAACATAAACCCAGTCTCCTGAGATAGATGAATTTTCAATGATCCTATCGGTTAAGTCCACCTTTAACCAATAAAAGAAGTCCCCCCCTGAAGGTTCTCCCCTTGGAAATGCTCGAAAAGCAACCCGGTGTCCATTGATATTTCCGATTGTTCCCGCAAGAGGAACGTCCCGGGTTATACCCCCCTCGCCCTTAAATGAAAAAATTCTCCTTTCCCAGTCAAAATATTGGAACACAACTTTACCAATGTCTTTTATATTATAGGTTGACCCTGCGGCAACCTCCCCCTGGGATTCAAACCCAGCCCTAAAATTATAGGGGTCACCTAATTTGAATAATCCTTCAGCAAATAATTTTAAAATGGCCCTCTTGTTCTCGACGGGCAAGCCGCCACTCGAAGCCCCTTCACTGCTCTCTGCCGGAATACCGGGTTGAGCGGGAATGGTATCCCTCCCCGGAATAAATGGGACTGATGGATAGCGGGGACTAGCGTCCCTTGGGGAAGATGAACGGGAAGGGAAAGGGCCTGCTCTATTTCCAAGGTTACCAACAAAGTAGATAATCCCGCTCAACACGACAGCAGCCGTAACCCCATAACCTATGATCCGCGGAATCTTTGAACCTCGCCCTCCTTTAGCAAGAGGATACAAACCAGTCTTTGCTCGACTGCCATTTCCCCCCGGGGAAATTTCTGCAGGGAGATATAACCCTCGCCCATAATCGAGAACTGTCCCCCTAAAAATGGAAATATCTTCCAGGGCTAAAGGTTTTGCTGCCGTTCCAGTAAGAATAGAACCAACCTTTTCTTCGATGGTCGCAGGCAAAAGATAGTTTGCGATCGAGGCAAGCTCTTTTTGTGATTTACCCAAATCAACTACAAGGTTACCCATCTCCTTTAGTTTTTCATGCTTGGCTCTTTCGTAACTCCCCCTTAAATGATTAACAACATCACCGCTTGCGGGTTTTCCAAAAAGCGATTTTGGAAGCACAAACGGTGCATCAATTACCCCCTCCAAATCAGAAATCCTTTCCTCAACTTTGCTTACATGCCTTCCAAGCTCCTGTCCACGCTCAAAATTTGTTCGCAGGCTTTCCTGATATTCGTAAAGTTGATGATAACCAGAAACAACCCCATCCAGATAATTATCCCCCGTTACAACCCGCCCGTCGGTCAGAAGGGTGATAAACGGGCTCGGAATTCTTTCCACGGAACAAATCTCCTGTGCGGAAAGTGTAATTCTCCCATCTGCATTTACAGGAACAAACACATAACTTTTTTCCAACTCATCCTCAAGAGAAATTATCCTGCACCCTAATTCAACCGAGGTCAACTTGCTTCTCAAAAAATCCAGACCGATGGTTTTTGGCACCCCTAACCCCGGGGCGGCATATTCTTGTGAAAATGCCTGATGAAATCTGTTCAACGCTTCCCGGGAGAGTGTTCCCTGGCGCGCATCCCCGGTTGTTCCGCCATCATCATGGAAAATCCCCCGAAAGGATTCCTTAAGAATTTTGCTCGTTGTATTAACCATTAATAAGTAGTCAATTGCACCCCATTTAAAAACCTTTGGTAAGTTTAAACCCGCACACAACCTATAAAAGAAGCACCCAACCCACCAGCAGTATGGACGACCCACCAACTTTCAAGCCAGGGTTTATCGGGCGCTATCAAAAACTTACCGATTGGGAAAAATTCAGGGAAATATCCCTCACCTACTTAAGGCGCTCCATCAGGGTAAACACCTTAAAAATCAATATCCCCGATCTAAAACGCCGCCTTGAAAAAAAAAGCTGGTTCCTGACACCGATCCCCTGGTGCAAAGAAGGGTTTTGGGTAGAGCATCAGGAAGGCCGGAGAGATATCGGGAACACCGTCGAACACCAGCTCGGCTATTATTTTGTCCAGGAAGCTGCTTCCATGATTCCGCCCCTGGTCCTTGATCCTCAGCCCGGAGAAATCAATCTTGATATGTGCGCTGCACCCGGAGCGAAGACATCACAAATCGCCCAATTGATGAAAAACAAAGGCATTCTCATCGCCAATGATTACAAGGGAGAACGCCTCCAGCCGTTGGGAATTAACCTCCAGAAGATGGGCCTCACCAATGCAGTTATAACCCTTATGGAAGGAAGGTATTTCATAAAGTCAGGTATCCACTTTGACAGGGTTTTGGTCGACGCACCCTGTTCAGGCACAGGGAACATCCGCCGCTCCTACAAGACTATCCAGATCTGGAATCCTGACGCCATCAGGAGGCTGGCAGGCCAGCAGAAAACTTTGATCGAGACAGGATTCTCGATTCTGAAAGAGCAAGGCACCCTTGTCTATTCAACCTGCAGCCTCGAGCCCGAAGAAGACGAGGGCGTAATTGATTTCTTGTTGTCAAGGCACAAAAATGCAAGACTGGAAGAAGTAAATCTTCCTGGCTTGAAGAAAAGCCCGGCCATCCTTGAATTTGAAGGGAAAACCTACAATCCGGAAATAAGGAAATGCCTGCGCATCTGGCCCCAAGATAACGATACCGAAGGGTTTTTTGTTGCGAAGATTATAAAACATCAATAGCAAAAAGAACGTAATTAGTCAGGAGCCTGAAGTTTTGGTTTTGACATTCCTATTTATCCGGTCGGGAAACCCAACAACAATGGCGAGGCGAGGTCGGGGCCGCCCTCCTCCTGCAAGGCAGGAACGCTAGATTCTCCTCCGTCCGAAGGACCGGGCTCACCCCTCCGGGGTGACCGAGCAGGGCAAATCCGAGCGAAGCGAGGATTTGACCGTCGAGCCCATTGTTGTTGTTGTTGGGTTTCTTGGTTAAGCCAATTCAGCCGGCTAACCTATTACAAAAGAACAATAACTATAAATATACTCAGCGATTACTTTTGACGATGGAAAGGGGAGTAAGTGACCTTAACATTCTGGAAAAATTTGCCTTGGAATTTACACATATTGTTGAGCAATACGGCAGGTATATCATCGTATCCGGTTTTGTCGCTATCGTGCATGGGCGTTCCCGTGCTACGGAGGACATTGACATGATTCTGGAAAGGATAAGCAAGGAAAAGTTTGTCCAGCTCCACGCCCATCTTGAAAAAGAGGGATTTGAATGCATTCAGGGCGAAAATCCTGTGATGCTGTATGATGAATATCTTGCGCAAAATACCCCCCTTAGGTATATCAGGAAAGGAATGCCTTTGCCAGATATGGAGATCAAGCTTGCAAAAGATAAGCTGGATGAGCTGCAGTTGCAGGAACGCACAAAATTGCCGATGACAAACCTGCCTTTTTGGTTTTCCAGCATCGAAACCAATATTGCGTTCAAAGAAGAGTATCTGAAATCGCCGAAGGATTTGGAGGATGCAAGGCATCTCAGGGTGTTATACGAGGGCATTCTCAATGAAGAACAGATTAATAGATGGAAAGTGCTGATCAAAAAGGTGAGGCTGTAATGGCAGACAAAGAACGATTGCAGCAGATAGACCGTTGGGCAGCATATTGCAAAGCGGAGCCGGAAAAAGCAAAAAAAGCAGTCAATGGACTAGTCGATGCCCAGATCGACATCGCCAACAGATTCTATCAGAGGTTGAGGAAAACCCCAGAAGGTAGAAAGACTTACGAAAAGCTACTGAAGCTGAGGATGGAAAGGTCGGGAAAGGGCAAGTAAAGCTGGCTCCTGGCTTTCTGAAACTTATTTAAAAAAAATCGGCATATTTTTATAAGGAAGAACTGCAAAATACTTTATGCGAGTTTCATCCACTTCCCTCCTGTTGATTTCTGTCGGCTTCATCCTTGCCATTCCTTTTGCTTATAGCCCCGTAATCGAGAGGGGTGGCTGCAGCCTTACCCTCAACGCAATGGCTGACGACGTCATCTGGGTTACTTTAACGAGCGGAACGGATGGAAGCATTAAAGCTGAGGGAAATCCTGGAAGTACCGGCTCTGACAGGTTTGAAAACCCCTTCAAAGCAAACCCAGGAGATATTCTCAGGGTAAGGGCGATTGACACAAAGCCCTGTGGGGCAGGGTTTGGAAAGCCTATTGGCTTTGAGTCATGGGACATTTTTAAAACGAGATGGATGGGGTATGAGCCAGCAACCGTTGAAGCAGCTTCCCCCAAGACATTCCTTGAATCACCGATAATTCTACCTAATTCGCCTGTCGGCATGAAGGTTACCAAGAATGGCAAGGATATTATCGACTACAAGATACAAACATACTTTGATCCGAACGATAATAAATGGAAGTTTCCGGAAGGCTGCGGAACTCCTGGGTGGTATCCAGACCCCAAGGATTTTTCTGACCGCTATCAGCCAGTATATAAAATAGTTGACTGGTATAGGCCAGACGTGGTTGTGAAGGGGGGATATTGGGGCGACGATGGGGCGTATCATGACCCCGTCATCGAGAGAAATCCTGCAAAGGGCTATGTCTTCTACGACAGCGGAAATATTGTCTTAAGCCATACGTGCAAATGCGAAAACATTGGCTCCAGCTTTCCCACAATCCAGGGAACATCCTCAGGAATTCTCAATGGCAAGTTTGTTGAGCTTTATGACTACTGTACTGATGGGACAGTTGACCAGCTAACAGGATTTCCCTCTGAATTTGTGTTTGATCTCAGCTCAGATAAATATATCCCTTCCTATTTTGATTCAGAGGCGCTTAAATGGCACCCCTCTCCAAACGGAATCGCCCGAGCAGAACTCACCCATGTTGCAAAGGGTTCTTGTTCGGAGGGAGAAACGGGGCCATTGGAGATTTCCGTAAAAGAATGCCCCCAAGGCTCAAAATGTGTGGCTGGCGCTTGTTCCTGCGGCGACAGCGACAGGAAGGGGAAATATTCTAGGATTGATGTAAAGGGCACCACAACGGGATTTGATTATGGAAAGGCCCTAACCCACACCGATTTTTGTGTAACTTTTTTCGGGGATGAACAAAACAAGGGGGCATTCTATCCCTATACGACAAATTTCAAGAGTGTCGAAATCCCCTGCCCGCCAGATGAGCCGGGAAAGGGGCCATGTTACAGGGTTGTTCCCCAGGAAAACAAGAATATGGATTTACCGTCATTTGAATCTCTGCAAAAGAAGTGGAGTTCAGGCGGGGATGCTGCCTACCAGGGCATTATGAAACTGGCAACATACGATAATAGTGGAAACAATGTTGGAAATGCCGTCATTGAAGGCGATTGCGTATATGACAAATCAGTCAAACTGAGTATAGCTCCCTGCGCACAAAGCTGCAGGGATGGAGCCTGCGTTCCGTATGAGGGGGCTAAAGTGGATATCTATCCGGCAAGAGATGAAGGAAAAAAGCAGGAATCTGGCAAGGAAATATCAGAACCATCAATCAACGAAAGGGAAGCGATAGTCTGCAAGGCAACACTTTCAAACCCTCCAAAAAACATTTATGTGAATGTTGTCAAAGAAATTGACGGAATAAAATCAGCCTATGTGGCAAGGGGAGTTCCCCCGCCCGGCTGCAAGATTAATCCAAATTCCGCTGAATGCAGGGGATATGTCCAATGCAAGGAAACAAACGCAGGAGTCACTTGCGTATCTCTCATTGACCCAGTGGAAGGTTCTGGCTTCCCCTACCCCCAGGTCGAAAAGATGCCATTTGATTTTAACGGAAAAAAGTGGAACCAGAGAGCGCTTCTTTCATGCGAGGTGGAGGTTGATGGAAAAAAATACACTTCCCAAAACAAAGTTAGGGTGAGGGGGAATGAAAAGAATAAGGATTTTTACCCGCAAAAAAGTGTTTTCCTTGTCCCTTTTAACGGGCTGTACCACGACGTCCTCAGCATTCTCCCTGCAGCAATTTGGGAAGACAAACAAGACAGGTATTGGTGCTCTCACCCAAAAACATCGGACAATAAAGAAGTTGGTGATAAATGTTATTACCCATTTTTGGTATATCAAAAGGAAGATTCATTATACGACATCGAAAGCATTCGCTATTTTATCAATCAGCAATACAACTCCCTTCCCCAGGGCTCCGATGTCACCATCTTTAGCATTGGAAAATTCCTTAGTGAGTCTGGGATTAACGCAAAGGAAGTAAAAGAACTCTCTCCTTCTGACGTGTTGAACGAAAACTACTTTTGGAAGGAATTCTCAACCGTTGTTGTAGCCAATCTTGACCCCATTTCCTACAATGAAGCAATTTTGGGAGCTCAGCTTGCCTCCTACCTAAACGCCCCACTGATGTTCGCATCGGACAGGGCAACCGCCACGTGGATAAATCTCTTCAAAAACCCTTCCAAAAAATATAGTGTGGTCCTCATGCCAGGCGTCGAACAGGGAGTGATTGACGATATTGCAAAAAATGGCCATTTCTTGGTGAAATATGAAAATGGAGATTTTTCATATAACGATGGAAAACCTGAGCAAACCTTCAAACAGGAGGAAGATGTCCAGAAAGCATTACAGATCCACAAGCGGATTGACAAAATAATAATCGCCAACCCCTCCGACAAGCTATCCGCTTTCTGCGAGAACAATCTTCCCTTCCAAGGCCTTCCTGCCCTGAAAGAGTGGTATTGCCGAACATCGTTATCTGCCCCTATCCTCGCAGCAGGAAGGGATTGGCTGCCCACATTTGTTTATACGACAAGGTCAGCCCCAGGAATTTTCTTTTCCTCAGAAAGCAAGCAACAGGGATCAGGAACAAGGGAGGGAGGAGAAAAAGGAGCAGGCCAGGCCGAAACAGGTTCAACGAAGGCCGATGCAGCCTCCCAAGCACCAGCCCTTTCTCCGCCATCTAACCCGGAAGAGGAGATTGTCTCAATTGCAAAAAAACAAATTCAACCCCAGGTAGCTTCTATCTTAAGCTCATTTAAGCCAAAGTACGCCTTATTCCTTGCAGCGCCTAAAGCCATCCCGCTTAGCAAAATGAAAGGAAGTGATGGCCTCCAACGCTTATCACTGGACCGCTCCTATGTTGACCTAAATTTTGACGGGAAGGAAGACATCCCATTCGGAAGGCTCTATACAAAAACGATAACGGGAACTTCAGTGTACATGAATAGGATACTCTCAAACACCCAGCAGGAAAAGAATACATTTCTCTCTGTTGCGCACTCTTTCGAAGACCTCCAGACTCATTTTGACACATTGGACATGCAGCTTCCATCCATGGGATACGACGAGGCTGACTGTTATCTCGCTTTTGATCCTTTAGGGAGATGCCAAAAAGGGGTTCCCCCCTCACCCTACGACCCATACCAAGAAAAAAAAATAATATATTACGATGACCACGGAAGTTCCGACCAATGGAGCTCGACAATCCCCGCAAAGGATATTCCGCAATTGAGTTCCTCCCTCGTTATCTCAGATGCCTGCCTCACCAACGATTATTATAACTCCCCCGACGGGTATGTTTTTGGACCGGAAGCAATCGAAAAGGGAGCCCTTTCCTATCTGGGGGGTGTGGGAACTACTGCTGCCCGGGAAGGCCACATCCTGCAATCCGGAATTGGAGAAGATTTATTCAGGCTCGTTGTCAGCGAGAGAAACCTTGACCTAGGCACTGCCCTCCAAGAGCTTTACCGGGGACTGACACCTGTAAGCAGCGACTACCTCCTCCTCGGTGACCCAACATTTACCCCATCCATCCCAAGATTTTCATATCCTTATATTGTTAGACATGACCTCCAGGATAACCCAACATTGGGCTCCTCATTCTCTTTCCAGGTGTCAGACCAAGATGGGCCAGATAACGTTGGAGACATTAAGGTTCTCATCACAAGAAAAGAGGATAATGTCGTAAAAGAGGTCGCCCCAAAGTGCGAAAAGAGAAGCGACCATTGGTCCTGCACGATGGCATTCGATGATCTGTCTCTCATGCAAAAGGACCTTCTCGTGGAGATGAGGGCATATGACAAGAAAAACGAAAAATACGGTGCCGTCTACAAAGATGTTAAAAAAATCAAAGTTATTGAAATATCGGTCGTTGAATGCCGAATGGAGACTTCAGGCGTTGAGGGAACATGCACCGCGCATATCAAGGTTCAAAAGGACAATATCGGGGAGGTCAAATTCACCAAGCTTGAGGGGGGAATAATAAATCCCCCTTATCCAGAAAATAAAGGATGCGCATGGTCGAATAATAACCACGAGTACCTCTGTAAGTTCACGTTTACCCCAGAAGACCCCGGGGATTACAAGATAAAGGTTGATGCAGAAACAAAATCTGTTGACGATGCTGGCAAGCCATTTTCGGACGATGAAACGACGACATTCCGGGCATCCCCCATTGATGTCGCCAGGTATAGTTGCACAGAGTCCTTAGACCATCAAAAATGGGATTGTAAATTAGATGTTAAGGCCAAAAAAGGGGACTTGGGCAAAGCAACGCTATCCAGCATTTCTGGGCCAGCAATTGCCCCACCAGAGCCTCAAGGAGGCTGCGTATGGAACGAGGAAAGGGGATTAAATGTCTGCACATTCCTGTTTACCTTTCCAAAAGTTGGAAAGTATTCCCTCGTGTTTTCTGCATTCACCAATTCAATCGATCCCAAGGACGGGAAGCCGTTCTTTGATTTTGAATATTTTGAAAAAGACCTCAACCCGATAAAGATTTCGTGGATAGAATGTTCCACTCCCAATATCGACCAAGAGATTGTTTGCACAACCACCATGTACGTTGACCCAGCACAATGGGGGGATGCAGGGTTCTCTATTTTAGAAGGGGGGCCATATGAGCCGACACCACTTACAACAAACTGTAAACAGGAGGGTCAAGAAAAGATAGAAGTTGTATTAAAGCCGAAGGTTAAATGCGAGACGAAATTTACTCCAAAAAGTGCTGGAACCTACCGAATTGAGATGAAAGTGTCCACCAAACCGGCCGATGGAACCCAACCCCTAACGGGTACAGTGGAGACCACCCTAAACGTTAAAGCTATAAAAATGACAGATATTGATTGTGGAGAATCAGTTATCGGAGCTGTTACCAAATGCATGGTCAACATTCTCGCCCCTAAAAACACATTGGGAACAGTTACCCTGGGGGCAGAGAAGGGATTTATTGACCCGGGCTCTGTTCTCGTCGAATGCCAATGGGACGGTAATAAATTTTATGACTGCGAATTCGAATTTACCCCCGGACAGGAAGGCGCACTTCTCATAAAAGTAGCCGCCGCTTCACTTTTAACAGACTCAAATAACAACCCCTATTCAGCTGAGGCCGAAAAACAGATTAATGTCGGGAACATCAAGATTAAGATTACCTCATGGAGCATAGTTGTTTTGGGAGTAAAAGGAAGGTTGTATTTCAAGGTTAAGGCCAAAAAAGATTCCTTTGACAGAGCAATTTTGGAGAGGAAAGGCGGGGCAGAAGTTGATATCCCCGCTCCACAGGCGCAATGCGAATGGAATGAAGAACGGGCATTATTCACATGCAAAGCTGAATTTGTTCCCAAAGCTATAGGCTCCACCACCCTCCAGGCCACCGCATACCTAAAAGAGCCGGCAAGTAACCCTGCCGCCGCTACAGTCTCCCTTTTTGATAAAATATCCGCATTGCAATGGGGTTTCCCTGGATGCAATCCAGCAATTATAGGAAGGAATGTTATATGTTCAATCGAGATATATTCATCCAAGGAGCTATTTAACGGATTGACAATAAAAAAAGAAAGCGGGCCGGAGGTCGAAATTCCAGATGCGCCATCCTGCTTATGGAGGGAGCAACCCCAGCGGTTTGAATGCAAGTACAGTTTTACCCCAAAAGGAACGGGAAAATTAAAGTTAGTGTTGACTGCAGAAATTCATCCCCCGGGAGGCAGCCCCATAAAGGTGAGCAAATCTCTTGATTTCGAGCCGTTATCCATTATTAAAGATGATACCGAGGTAAAGCCATGAAAAGGGGAACATTCCTGTTTTTCGTCGTTGTAGAAATACTGCTCACTGCCGGAATCGCCTCTTCAAATCTGGAAACTTACATTTCAAGCCCTGATTTGGATTATGAGCCTGGAGAGACAATCGAAATAAAGGCGTTTATCGAAAACCCCACAAGCCAGACAAGAGACCTCACCATCGAGACAGATATTGAGTTTCCAAACAGGGAGCACTCCGGTAAGCCTATCCCGGAACCTGTAACTCTGGAACCTGGCAGATACCGCATAATAACCCATTCCCTCCGCGTAGAGCCAACCTATCCATCAGGGGAATATATTTTCCGATTGAAGATAGTTGAAGGAGAAAATATTATCAAAACGGAATCCTATTCCGTTGAGGTAAAAAATACCCTCTCAACGTTTAAACAGACATCATTCCAGTTCTGCCTGACAGCTGATTGCTCAGCTCCCCTCCCCGCCAGTGTTGGCAGGCTCCCCCTCACAGCCGAACCCATCACCCTTCAGGCAATTGGATGGGAAAGCCCCGTACTATCAGGGACAGTGACAGCCCCAGACCAGCAAACAACCCCTCTGGTTTTTTCCGGACAAAATGCGGAAATTATTTTTTCCGAAGATGGGCCCTACCGGATTGAGATTACTGCATCGAAAGAAAAATACCAGGAATATATTAAAGTGATTGACCTCGAGATATATCGCGGTGATGTAAAGATCGAATATCTCAGAGCCTGCTCCGCAGATGGAATCTGCAAAGATGGCGAAAACCCAGGAAACTGCCCACAGGACTGTGTGCCGGCAGAAGGGCTTGAAAGCGAGTTCATAGAGACTGCAAAACAATGGCTCTTTGGTCAAACAATTCTTCAAAGGATGATTAGCCTTCTGGCGAGCATTTGGAAACCTTGATCTTATTGGAGATTCATCCAGATTATGCCCCCATCTTCTCTCCCGCGCCCCCTATTTCTTTTTTCTCGCCACCCAGCCATTCGATATCACAAAGCCTTTTTCCATAAACTGCTGGGCCGGTGCAAAATATCCTCGCAATCCCTGAATACCCTGCGAGTATGCTCCATTGAAAAAGGAACATCCGGATCAATAGCGTCCCGGACATCCAGAGCCGGCCATAAGCCGACGGAAGTGAGTTGGTTGGCCCTTCCAAAAAAGATTTGGCTTGGGCTTGGCCTTTCAACCCAGGAATCACCAAGCGTCCGATGGAGGGACGCATACCAATCAGCAAACCGGCGTACCCGCGCAAAGTCAAAATACTGGAGCATCCCGAGCTTTTCCAAAAGGCACCTGATTTCCACCCTTTCCAGATAAGCCCCCCGATTGACAACATACAAAGTTTCAGAGTTCATCAGCCACCCTATCGCCATAAGGGTGTTTTTCGCAAGGGGATCGCGGGGAACAAGAGTTTTCCCTGTTTGGACAACCTCAAGCCCGTATCTTCCCGGTTTTTGCCTGACGATGGCATCTGCACTCCGCACAGGCTCGAATTGCAATGGAAACGGTTTGCTTTTCCCAAACGCGCACCTAAATGCTTCCTCATAACCATTCTTGACAAGAAAATGTTCACCCCTCCGGGCGAGAGCGTCAATTTGCTCATAACGGTCCCGTTTACCGGTGATTAAGAAAACTCCAACAATATCCAGGAACCCCTGCGGAGTTGAAAGATTGGCTGAACCTGCTATTCGCAACGGAGAATTCCCGCAAACACTATAATTAAATGCCCCCCACTGAGTGACCTCAGTTTCAGTGCTCATATCATCGGAAGCCGCCGCCATAACCTCATCCAGCCCAGCAAGCGCAGCATCCGCTTTCTGAGACTTTGCTGCAAGAACTCTCTCGTCAGATGGCGCCCCCCTGATAAAGGCAGGGATGCCATCAACCTCAACCGAAAGCTCAGAAAAACCGCCCCTGTATTTTCCTGAATGGTTGGGATCAGGATAAATGCCGAGAGCCCCACGTGCTTCATCAGGAACTCCAGAAAGGCTGCTTCTTGCCCTGTCAAAATAGGGGCTCATAAATTCCCTTGAGCCAACGACCGCCTCAGAGATGAGGGGAAGCCTTGGATCATTGGTGACCGCATACAATCTATCAAAAAAAGAAGTAAATGCCCTTCCCCACGGAGGGATAAGCAGTGTGATGGGTTCCCGATTCATATCCAAGGAGAACCCGAAATGGTTTATAAACCTGATGAGGGGAATCCGCAAATAAGAAATGACCTTAATCCGCCCGAACAACCATAAGGGCATTGCCAAAATACGAAATAAGCTGACACTTTTGTAGGTGTGGTAGGTTATGTCAAAATGGGTATTCCGAAAAAAATGTATCCCTTTTTATCTGCAGCACTCGCAGCTTTCCTTCCAGCATGCAGTGATCAAGGAATTATCTTTCTCCCCGGAAGAGATAAAGCGGCCCTTCCACTCCCTCGCTTTCCCTATGCAGGCAGAAAACGCGCAGGAACGAAGCTGCTGGGTTCCCTCCCCCGGAACCAAACACGTATCAGGAACCGGCCAGAATGCGCTGTCGGGCGGAGAGCCAAAACCCGCTGAGCATTTGTCTGCATCCCAATCTGGAGGAAAAAAACGCTCCCCCACCGTTTCCTCAGTAATCAGCGCTCCCGATGAGCCTTTAGCTTCATCCCAAGCCCATTCGGACGTGAACGAATATAATTCAAGAGCCGTCGCCCTTCCAACGGTTTGAACACTCCCAAACACAAGATAGGCAAGCAGCCAAACCCCAATTACTGCCGAGAATATTGCAATGACCACATCAAGCTCCTTGGGAAGCTTATGATGGACAAGATGCTTTTTTACCATAGCCTGATATTTGAATGCTGATTTATTAAGGTTTCTAGGTTTTGTAGAAGGTTTAGTATGCACATACTAGGTTTACCCAAGTTCAAGCTGAGCCATAATAAATGTAGGATAGGTATAAACCAAAACTGATGGGATTATAAACAACTGCTGGCTAAAGAGCCTACAAAGTTCTATCCTATCCCGAGCCTAAAAAGATCACTTGGGGGGCTGTTGCCGGCTTAATTCAATCTTTAATTGTTCGTCACTCATCGGACGAATGGTGACATAGTGCGCCGTAGCTATCACTTTGCATGTAGGTTCAGGAGAAAGGATAAAAGGAACCGAGAGGTCAAGGACAAATCTTCCCGGACCCAATGGCCTTAAATCTGTATCATGCTGCTCAACACCGACAGTTTTTGCCATATTTGGCGCATATATGGTATAGATGGAGAGTACATCTTCCTTAGTTGCCCCAGTCACAGGAATCTGAAGGAGCCATGAAATGACCTCGCCGATGGTCAATGTTGTGGTATAGTCTTCATTAGTACCGCAGGGCATAAGGAGAGCATGGCCCCCTCCACTCATAAGACGGAAAAAATCAGCCTTGCAGTATTGCTCAAGAAGACTCCTGCCAAGAATAAATGATGAAGGCTTGTTCTGTCCAAGAGCTTGAGAGTTTCCAAGGGAATAAATGATTAACCTGTCCAAACGTGGGCCGCGATAGCTCTTCAAAAACTCAAAAATTCCCAGTGGGTTGGGAAATGTTTCAAAACGAACATTATCAAAATCCAAGTTTACCCTTCTTCCCAGAAGGAGCCGGTCTATTCCTGAACTGTCGGTAAAGTCTGGATTGACGACTGCATTTCTCTTTGCAAGAGTGTACGCCAATGGTTCCTGAAATTCGAGATTGTCAGGAATTCCCATTTCGGGAGTAAATTTGACTCTCCAATGTGTTGTTGAAAGATCTGAGAATTCCCCAACCAGGAGGCACATGACGTTAAATCTATACCTTGCAGGGTCAATTTCTTTTACAGGAACGGTAAGTATCTCCTGTCTTCGTGGTTTTTCCCACTGCTCATAGGGAATAGTAGTGCAGCCAGAGCCGGCCAAACACCAGTACAAAGCAGCAATGCCAATGCCAGTTGATGATCGATTTATAGGTGATGGCTCTGATGATGAATTTGATGATGATGGGTTTGATGATGACAGCCCCGTTGGTAGCGGTCCCCTCGAAGCGTAAGGCGCTGGAGTTCCATAAAGGGAGATAGTAGAAGGGGTAGGTAGGTAAGTTTTTGAACCACTTTTTGTTAGAGCATCCTTAGCCTTTTTACCCCCGGGGGGGCTTGAGAGCCGCCTCTTTGATTTGTTTCCCAAACTCCCGGAAAAGGATTCTCGCCTTACACCTCCGGCATTCCGGAAGTGCTGGTGAACAAATGTTTGGCTGCGGTGATTCATCGGGGGAAAAGAATGGAGCTCCCCTTAAAAATATAGATGGCTTGTAATTAGTCAGGAGCCTGAAGTTTTGGTTTTGACATTTCTACTTATCCGGTCAGGAAACCCAATAACAATGGCGAGGCGAGGTCGGGGCCGCCCTCCTCCTGCAAGGCAGGAACGCTAGATTCTCCTCCGTCCGAAGGACCGGAACACTACGCTCACCCCTCCGGGGTGACCGAGCAGGGCAAATCCGAGCGTAGCGAGGATTTGGGCTTTGAATGCGTCCATTCCATCCGGCCTTTGACTTGTGGTGTCGGATTTCTTTTGAAAACCCCCTAAATTTATATACACCTTTATTCCCCTTCCCCAACTATGAAAAGTCCCAGCAAGCCCCAGATCATCGTAACAAGCGCATTGCCCTACGCGAACGGCCCCATTCACGTAGGCCACCTTGTCGAATATATCCAGACAGACGCCTATGTAAGATTCCTCAAGCTCACCGGCGAAAACGCGCTTTACTGCTGCGCCGACGACACCCACGGAACCCCCATCCAGATCCTTGCAGAAAAAGAAGGCATCCTTCCGGAACAGCTGATCCAGAGGTACCATCAGGAGCACCTGAGGGATTTCACTTCCTTCTCCATTGAATTCGACTCCTATTATTCGACGAACAGCAGCGAAAACAAGCAGCTCAGCGACCTGTTCTTTGAGCGCCTGAAAAAGAAAAAACTCATCTACACAAAAGAAGTCGAGCTCTCTTACTGCAGCCGATGCAATAGATTCCTTCCGGACAGGTATATCAAGGGCAAATGCCCAAAATGCAGCGCTCCTGACCAGTATGGGGATGTGTGCGAGCAATGCAACTCCACCCACGCAACGACCGACCTTGTTGACCCCTACTGCACCGTCTGTGGAACTCCCCCGGCAAAAAAGAGATCGAGCCATTATTTCTTCAGGCTCAGCTCATTTGCAGGATTCCTCAAAAGATGGTTTGCATCAAATAAAAGCCTCCAGCCGGAGATCAAGCATTACCTCGAAAACTGGATCAAGGAAGGCCTCCAGGACTGGGACATCTCAAGAGACGGACCTTACTTTGGGTTCAAGATTCCCGGCGAAGAGGATAAATATTATTATGTCTGGCTCGACGCCCCCATAGGATATATCTCAAGCTTCACTCACGCGATAGGCAATGACATCAAACAGGGGGAAAAGGGATGGAACAGCTCAACGATTACCCATTTTATCGGTAAAGATATCATCTACTTCCACTTCTTGTTCTGGCCGGCTATGCTCGAAGCAGCAGGGTTCAAGCTTCCGGAAACCATCGTCGTCCATGGTTTTCTCACGGTAAACGGCGAAAAGATGTCCAAGAGCAGAGGCACATTCTTCACCGCAGAGGAATTCGCGAGCAAATACCCGCCGGAATTCCTCAGGTTCTATTACGCGAAGTCCTTGAGCAAGAAACTGGCAGACATCAACCTGGACTTTAAGGACTTCTACGAGGCTATCAACAATGAATTGGTCGGCAACATCGCCAATTACTGTTACCGGGCGCTGTCCTTCACCAACAGATTCCTCAATTCCGAGGTTGGGGAAAAAGCCAGGGATCCGAAGCTGGAAAAGACAATATTGGAAAAAGCCGAAAAGATCAGGGGCGCCTATGCATCGTTCAACTTCAGCGAGGCAGTTAAGGAAATACTCGCCATCGCAGACCTGGGAAACCAATATTTCCAGAAGGCCGAGCCCTGGAAGCTCGTGAAAGAAGATAAGGTGTCAGCCCAGCAAGCCGTGGCGTTGAACCTCAACATCGTAAAGATCCTTTCCATCCTGCTCGCTCCGATACTGCCGGCCTTCGCCAAAGAGCTCCAAAGCCAGCTCGGCATTGACAGATCATCCTGGAAAGACATCAATTTCACATTTGAAAACAAGACCATCGGCGATGCAAAGATTGTCTTGAACAAGATAGATGCAGAAGCCCCAGCCCTGGAGAAGAAAGAGCCCCGTAAGGAAATAAAAGTATCGACTGAGCCAGAAGCGAAAGCTCTGGGCATAAAGGTTGTCTGGGCAAGGATCGATGATGTTAATATCAAAAACAAGCACGAAGGTTTGGAGAGATATAAGAAAGTCATCATTGAAGAAATAAAAAGTAAAGGTCTCTTGAACATCCCCTTCATCAAGGGGTATCATGACCTCTACGGCAGGTGCAATGTGTCCGATGGTGAAACTCCGCCGGAATACCTCCTGCGCCTCATCAAGGAAAAAGGAAGGCTTCCTTCTATCAATACAGCAGTAGACGCATACAACCTTGTCAGCCTGAAATACGCCCTTTCCTTGGGTGCCCACGATATCAGCAAGATACAAGGTAACGTTTCCATGAAAGTTTCTTCGGGCGGTGAAGAGTTCATCCCCTTGGGTTCAAAAGAGCCGGTACAAGTAAAGAAAGGAGAATATGTTTGCGCGGATGAAGAGCACGTCCTCTGCTGGCTTGATATCAAGCAGGGGATGTACACGCCGGTAGCCGCAAACACAAAAAGCATCCTTCTGTATGCCCAGGGAAATAAGAACACCCCTGAAGATTCTCTAAGAAAATCGGTCGAGGAAGCCTGCAATCTTATTACAAAATACTGCGGAGGAGAATATGTGATCCTTTCCGAAAAGGAAGAATCTGCCCGTTTCCCGCTCAACCTCAAGGTCGGCAAAATAATTGGCGTCAAAGACCATCCTGACGCGGAAAAGCTTTACATCCTGCAGGTCGACTTAGGAAACGAAAAAAGGCAGCTGGTTGCCGGATTGAAGGGCTATTACCCGAAAGAAGCCCTGCTCAACAAAAAAATAATCGTAGTTGCAAACCTGAAGCCGGCAAAATTAAGGGGCATCCTCAGCGACGGCATGCTCCTGGCAGCAGATGACGGAAAAACGGTTGAAGTGCTCCACCCGGAAGGAAACCCCGGAGATAAAGTCACCTGCGGGGATGCAGAAAACAGCACAGAAACGGTAACGTTTGAGGACTTTATGAAATCAACAATCGTAGTCAAGGATCGTCATGTCGTTTGCGATGGAAAGCCGTTGGACGTCAAGGGAAGATTGGTAAGTGTCAATAAAACGGGAGACGGGGCGAAAGTTCGATAACAACCAGTATGTATTAAGCTCCTATCGGAGCGGCTCTGCAATCTTCAAAACTCCCGATGGATTGTACGATGGCCCTGCGTCCCCGTAAGGGAAGGCGAAAAGTTCCGGTGCCTTTGGCACGGAGGGCGACCCCCGCGACGGTCTTGTTGTTTTCATCAATGGAGTTTTGACCTTAGGATGGCAGAGCCGCACTTAACGGAGCTTAATACATGCACAACCATGGTAAAAATCCAACTCCCGGTAGAGCACGAGATCAGCCTCTGGCTTGACACCTATGACGATATTTTCTCAGACTTTGACCCGCGGCCTTATTCCGAACGCGCTCTCTCCGGCTTAAGCTCCTCCTTCCCGAAACCCAGAGAAACAGCGCCCATGAGTCGACCATCAAGCATCGCTTAAAGGAGCATTTCCAGAAGCACAACCGGGAGTTCAAGCGAAGAAGGAAAGAAATTGCGCTTCAGGGGGTTGCATTTGTCATCCTGGGAGTAGCCCTCATGTTCATCGCCTCCCTCATCCTGTTCAAAACAAGCGAAGACAGCCTAGGCAGGAGCTTCCTTATCGTTCTTCTGGAGCCCGCCGGATGGTTCCTCTTCTGGGAAGGCCTCAATCTCGTCATCTTTGAATCAAAGAAGATCCAGCCGGACTATCTTTTCTATGACAAGATGAGCAGGAGCCAGACGCAGTTTAATACCTATTAAAAAGAATATTTCCTGTAATTCTCGATCAGTTATTATTGGTAACTCTCCCCGGGGTAAGGGGCGGTTGGAAAAGGATATTTTCTCAGCCCTTCCCCACCATAAAATTTTGGAGATTCTTTATCTGGATTTTCTAAAGGCACATCACCCTAAGATCCCCCCACTATCCCGCGGCCTACAGATTTCGATTGCCAATAAATAGTTAAGTTTATATAGTAAATAACCTTTTTTAGGGTTATGGATGAACAAAATGAACCACTAATCACACTTTTCGGAAAAGTAGAGCTTGCTACGATAGAAAAAAAACTGAAAGGGACAAAGCTCAAGCAGACAGAAAAAAACTACCTATCGCGCTCCATCCGGCCAAAATTAAGGGCTGCACAGCTTGCCATTGGGCTGAACCTGTTATCAAGGATAAGCAACAGGAAAAAAGAGAATACTATTTTGATTGAAAATAACCTTGATTTTTATGGATACCCCTTGATAGGAATAAGAAAACGGCCAATAAAAAGATTCATCGAAGCAATCCCCATACTGATAACAAAAAACCCAATTGACCCGTTCAAATTGCTTGAGATTGCAGCAAAACACGGCATAAAAAACCAGATAGGGTACCTGTTGGAAACAGCATTCACCATAAAGCCGGTGCCAAAGCTCAAGCCGCTTCTCAAATACCTGGAAGATTCCAAAGAGCAGCGCATCCAGCAATTAGTCGAGGGTGATGCAGAGTTTCTGAAAAAGACTTCCCCCTCAAGGATAAAAAGATGGAATCTGTTAGGTAGGTTCTTTGACGAAGATTTCAAGGCATTGGCAGAGGCATACCCATGATCGATAAGAGCGCCTTGCTCCAATGGCTAAAGGAGATAGACCTCAGACTCAAAAGCAGGATGACCATTGTAGCAGTTGGCGGAACTGCAATGACCTTATTAGGTTTGAAGCCCTCAACAATAGACATTGACCTGTGTGTAACCGCAAAGGATAAACTCAAACTTGAAAGCACCGCAGGAAAGAAGTTTAGGGTGGATTTTTTTACCGACGGTTATATCTTCTCCGAGCAGTTGCCGGAGGATTACGTCGAAAAGGCAAAAGAGATCCTCGCATTGAAGAACCTTGTCGTGAAAGCGTTAAGCCCTGGGGATATTATCATCACGAAAGCTGCTAGGCTTAATGCGCGGGACGAGGAAGACATCAAATCTTTAGTGAAATTCGTTGCCAGGGAAGAATTGATTGAAAGATTTTCCCAAGTTGTTGGAACATATGCAGGCAATGAAGAGCAATACCGATATCACATGGAAGTCATATTGAGAAGGTTCTACAGCCAGCCATAGCTTCCACCCATCTTGCACCCTTCCAAAAGTATTTATATACTGCCATCTTACCGGTTGGTATGACAAACCCATTACCGTCAGTAGGTAGAAAACAGAGGAGTAGGCCAAGACAGCAAGCCCCCTTGCTCCCAATGATTGCGCTTTCAGTCATTCTTCTGTTTATAGCATCCTGCAAGATTATCCCTGAGCCAGGAACCTACAAAGACACCCAGTTTTTTGACCCGGAAAAAGACCTAAGGCCATTGACCTTCTCATCGGAAGACCAGTTCAATTCTTTTTTTAAGCAATATCAGCAGGGAAGGGATTTCGGAGGCTTTGGGGGCGTTTTCCGTAGCGATGTCGCGATGATGGAAAGCGCCGTAGTAAGCAAGGCAGTTTCTCCCGAAGCAGCCCCATCCGCTCAAAGAGACTTCTCGAAGACAAACGTTCAGGTTGAGTCGATCGACGAAGCAGACATCATCAAGACAGACGGCAATTATATTTACACGATCACCGAAAAAACGTTGTTTATCATCAAGGCCTACCCTGGCGAGGACGCTGAGCTCATTTCAACGGTTCAGCTTGACAACTACCCCCAAGGAATCTTCATCGACGGAGATTACCTCGGAGTGTTCGGCAATACGGACCATCCAAAGCTCCTCAATAAGCTTGGCATCGGAAGAACCCGGGGGATGTCCTTCTTTACTAGGTATAATGTTGCAGATAAAAAAAACCCTAAGGTTGAAAAGGAATTCAAGCTTGAAGGCAGCTATTTTGAAGCAAGGATGTTCGGAGATTATGTTTACCTTGTTACCGTAGCGTGGCCCGATTCACGGCTCCATTACCCCACCCCCATCATCATGGAAGGGACCGTGCTTAAATCGATGCCCGTCAGCGACATCATCTACTTCCCCATCCCGTATGACAGCCCCCAGATGGCGACCATCTATTCCTTTAAGCTCTCAGAGCCAGAAAAAGATATCACCTCAAAGACATTGGTCGTAGAAGGCGCCAATAACCTGTACATGTCGGAAAACAATCTGTATCTGACCTACACAAAGTATATCAATGAATGGCAGATAAGCCAGAAGATAACGAAGGAGGCTGTTGAGCCAATGCTCTCACCGGAAGAAAGATCGTTTGTCGAAAAGATAAAAGCAGCAGACCCCGATATCCTATCCCCCGGAGAGAAAGAGCAGAAGATCATGCAGGTCATCCAGGATTTTATCAATGCTCTCGATGGTGAAGGCCAGGAAGCGCTGAGGGATGAGATTGAGAAGAAAGTTCAGAACACCTTGCAAGAGTATGAATTCCTTGAGTACACCGTCATCCATAAGGTATCCCTGGACAAAGGCAATATTGAGGTCAAAGCTTCAGGGAGTGTTCCAGGCCATATCACCAACCAGTTTTCTCTTGACGAAAAAGATGATGTTCTGAGGATTGCCACGACTGCGAATGAACGATGGCAGATATCAAAGGAACAAGACGCAAGGGGAGAAGGGGAGAAACCCGCAGGACAGGCTGAAAAGACGAGGATCACGATCATGCCCCCCATAAGAAGGTCCTCCTCATCCAACAACATTTTCACCCTTGACAAAAGCCTAAAAATTCTTGGCTCACTCAAAGGCCTTGCAGAAGGGGAGCAGATATACTCCGCGAGATTCATCGGCGGCCGATTGTATATGGTCACGTTCAGGCAGGTTGACCCGTTCTTTGTCATTGACTTAAGCAATCCAACCAATATCAAAGAGCTCGGAAAGCTGAAGATTCCCGGGTTCAGCAGATACCTCCACCCCTACGATGAAGACACCATCATCGGCATCGGAAGGGATGCGTCGGACGAAGGCAGGCAGAAAGGGATCAAGATTTCGCTGTTCGACGTGTCCGATGTAAAAAACCCCCAGGAGATTGCAAAATGGGCAGCAAAAGAGCGTTATTCCCAAACAACAGCAGAATGGGAGCATAAAGCATTCCTCTTTTCAAAAGAAAAGGAGCTCCTGGTCATCCCCGGATATAATTACGACTACAATGACCGTGATGGAAGCTACAACGGGGCATTGGTATTCAAAATCACCAAAGATGACATCAAGCTAAGGGGCATCATCGACCACTCAGAAGCAAAGCGGCAATGGTATGCCCCCCAGGTTGAAAGAAGCCTGTACATTGAGGAACTGCTCTACACCAAATCTCCAACGCTGCTCAGGATCAATGAGATAGAGAGTCTCGAAAAAGTGAAGAACATTGAGCTGAAAAAGGATAAAGAAGGTCCGTATAAGATGTACTGATTTTGTTATAGTAAACCGCACAAATATGTCAAGAACCACCTTTCAATAGACCAGTGGCATGGTTAAGTGGCAAGAAACCCTCGAAGTGGTTCTTGACACTTGAAATTCCACCATACTGTGGTGGTTCTTGAGCACAACTCATTCCACCATTCAATAGAATGGTGGAATTTCATTGTTTGAACATTTGGATATGCGATTTACTATAGAGGACTTTGGATAACCCGCTGGATGCGGGATTATTCAAAGTAATCCATAGCAACTGATACAAATTATAATACGACGTGTCAGTTGGTATGCTCAGAAGACGCAAAAATTTTGTATCAATATTACGTCTTCTGCTGTATTAGAGTTTTGAAAAAACTTTGTATGTTATTCAAACTCCCTATAATAGCAAACCTCGCAAAAGTTCAATAATTTACGAGATTTGCGATTATAACAAAAGCCGCACTAATCCCGACCTTGATCCCGGGCTGTCGATGAATAAATACCAAAAAAATATTACCCCAGCAGCCCAATAATCTCAGAAGGCAGCCTCGCCACTTTAACCCCGATTCGCTCAAACGCATTTATTTTTGACTCTGCAGTCCCTGCATTCCCTGTGATGATGGCGCCCGCATGCCCCATCCGTTTTCCCTTAGGGGCATGCACCCCCGCAATATACGCGACAACTTTTTTCGAAACGTGATTCTGGATAAACTCCGCCGCCCTTTCTTCCTGGTCACCGCCAATCTCACCGATCAAGACAATTTCCCTTGTCTCATCGTCCTTCCCAAAATAGGCGAGCGCGTCAATAAAGTTTGTCCCGACGATTTGGTCTCCGCCGATGCCGATGACGGTGCTCTGGCCAATCCCCTTTCTAGTCATCTGCTCGATGATCTCGTAGGTCAGAGTGCCAGACCGGGAGATAACACCCGTATTCCCTTTGCTGAAGATATGCCCGGGCATTATTCCCAGCTTGGTTTCCCCGGGAGTGATGATCCCCGGGCAGTTTGGCCCAATGACGAGCCTCTTTTTTCCCCGGGCAAATTCAATGATGGAAAGAACATCGTGCAGGGGAACATTCTCCGTGATAAGCACAGTATCAAGGCCATTCGACAATGACTCGAAGGCAGCATCTTTTAAGAATTTGGCCGGAACAAAAATGATGGAAAAGTCAGCCGGATGCATCGCAAGGGCGTCTTTCACCGTCCCAAAGACAGGAACACCCTCGACGGACTGTCCGGCCTTTCCCGGAGTGACCCCTGCAACGATCTGAGTCCCGTACTCAAGCATGAGCTTTGTATGAAAGCTTCCCTGCTGGCCCGTAATCCCCTGGACAATTACCTTTGTGTTTTTACCGACTAAGACAGCCATGTTACAGACTCCCGGCCAGCTCAACAATTTTTTTGGCGCATTCTTCCATAGACGATAACGAAGATATCCCTTTACCTTCCAAAATCCTCCGGCCTTCCTGCTCATTCGTCCCTATCATCCTCACCGCAAGGGGAACATCGATAGCCTTTCTGCCGACAAAATCAACGATCCCTTGGGCAATAAAGTCGCAGCGGGTTATCCCCCCAAATATGTTGATGAATATTCCCCTGGGCTTTTTCATCATGCAGAGCTCAAGTGATTTTTCCATAACCTCGACAGAAGCCCCTCCGCCGACGTCAAGGAAATTAGCCGGCTTTCCCCCATAGTGATGGAGGACGTCAAGAGTCGCCATCACCAGCCCAGCGCCATTCCCGATGATCGCGATATCCCCGTCCAGCTCAACATATTGGATTCCAAATTTGTTTGCTTCTTTCTCAATGTCGGTCAAGGACTCTTCTTTCCCGGAGGCAAATTCCGGATGCCGGAATAGTGCATTGTCATCGATGACCAATTTCGCATCAAGGGCGGCAAATCCATGGCCTGTAAGCGCAAGGGGGTTTATCTCAACCAGCTCAGCATCATATCGGACAGCGATGGAATGCATTTTTCTGATGATATCGGCCAGTTTTACAGCAGCGCCGGGCTCCAACCCCAAAACCCCGATGGAATCTTTACAGAGGGCATCGATGTGTGATAAGCCATCTTTTCCCCGGATAGGGGCCTTGATGATTTTTTCCGGGCTTTTGGCCGATATCTCTTCGATATCAATCCCCCCCTCCATGCACAGGATAAGGCTCAGGCACTTTTCAACCCGGTTCACCGCCAGGGACACATATATCTCTTTCAGGACCGCCGCCTTTTCCTCGACCAATACCTCTTTGATCCGGAAGCCCTTGATGTCCTTCCCGATAAGCTCGGAGACGGCATCCTGAACCCGGCTCCTCTTGACAATTTTGATTCCCCCGGCCTTCCCCCTCCCGCCCGTCAGCACCTGGGCTTTTACAACAAGCTCTTCCCCCGATAACGAATTGATTTTACTGCCGATAGAGTCAGCACGGCTAACCACAAACCCAGCCAAAACAGAAATTCCATTGTCCCGGAATATATCCTTTCCCTGATACTCTTTGAGATTCATAAGGCACCAAAAAAAGCAGACGCTCAGGCGCTTCCCAGGGCGTACCCAAACCCGATAGCCTCAACATTCTTCTCAATAAACTTTGGAGGGAGAAAACTTTCTATCTTCAATGAGGCGATGTCCACCCCAAGGAATTTTAATATCCTCCCCAGGATGATCATGTTCAGGAATTTTTCGCTCCCAAATTTTGAGAGAGAGGCGCTTTCAAACCCAAAGTGCTCATCCGCACGGTAAAGGCCGCTGGCGAATACGGAATCATCGACGATAGAATACTTCGCCTTGAAATCATGCTTGGTCTTGAAAAACCTCAAAAGTAAGTCCCCCGAATCGATGATAGGATTGGATATCTTTTTTTTGGAAAACACAAGGTCCGCGACAATGGTCCCCCCCCTGACCTGTGCGTCATAATGCATGATCAAGGATACCTCATTCCCGAGATGCGCAAGGATTGAGCTTAAGGTCGATGTTAAAAGCTTGATGCCCTGCCCGGCTTCCCCGATTACCTTAATCTTGAATTCTCCATCACCCCGGGAAGCGGAATTGTTCGTATTCATGTTTTCACGATGCCAAGCTCAAGGTCGCCCAGTTTTCCCGCAGGCGAAGGATTGACCTTGTAGTTTTTCCTGATAAGGTCAAGCATTTCGGGAGCATCCTTGAATCCAAGCCTCCTTCCGTTGTTCTCGATGCAGTAGGAGATGACCTCAATAAAGGAAAAGCCTCCACGCGAAATGCCCTCCTGGATGCTCTTTTTAAGATGATTGAGATGGAAGACTGAGGATCGCGCATAAAAGTGATCTTTGTTCGAGGTTATCAGCCCCTGCGCATTGACCGGGTTATAGGGGCTTCCTTCAGGGCTCGTCAATGTTACCGTCCCTTTTTTTGTCGTGGGAGACATCTGTCCGCCCGTCATGCCATATATTTCATTGTTTATGCAGATGACGCACATCTCCACATTCCTCCTTGAGGTATGCAAAAGATGATTTCCGCCGATGCCGAGCAGATCCCCATCACCGCTGATGACAACAACTTTCAATTTCCTGTTTCCCCTCTTCACGCCCTCTGCCATCGCAAGCGCCCTTCCATGCAGCCCGTGGAGGCTTTCTACGTCAAAATAGCCGGCTGATCTTCCGCTGCAGCCGATTCCTGAAACGACAACAACATCCTCCTTGGGAATCTTAAGCTCATCGATCGCCATAGCAGCATATTTGAGGACGATGCCAATCCCGCAGCCTGGGCACCACGTAGAAGGCATCCTTTCCCATTTGATATAATCTTTATAGCTCATCAAAAACCACCATCCTGGAAAGAAGAACAGTAAAAAAACACCATCCTGGAAAGAAGAAAAGCCATGTTCCTCATCGGGCCTCAGTAGGGTAACTTTCCAGTTTGCCATTGGAAAGCCCCTCAATCTTCTCTCCGACAACCGTTGGATCCAAATCACCGCCAATCAGCGAGATTCCTTCAACATCCCTTTTCAATACTCTTTCAATCTCACCTTTATACTGGCCGTCGTTCATTTCAACGACGATTATGCGTTCATAGCCTGAGGCAATCTCTTTCAATTCTTTCTCAAGCACCGGGAACATCCGTATCGGCCTGAAGAGGGAATATTTTCCGATGAGGGGCAGCACAACACGCGAGACGATGCCAAACGCGATGATCAATGTTTTTGCGTCATCGCCCCTGAGATATTCAAAAAAGTTGTACCTGTCGGAAACCGATGTGGCCTTGCTCTTCATCTTCTGAAACCACTCCCGATAGTAGTCAGAATTCATCGTGCAAGGAATCCCATTCTTGCTCAGCAGGCCGGTAAAATGCCGGTTTCCCCCTCCCAGACCAGGGATAGTCCTGGGGACGATGGCGCAGGGGATCGCATCCAGGTCGACCGTTTCCATCAGATGCCCCACGAAGCCGTCCATCAAAAAGATGACCGGGCTCCGGGATTCTTCCGAAGCGTTGAACGCCTCTATCGCATAACGGTAGCATTCCTCGACAGAGTTTGGATAAAAAACAATTTGGGTATAATCCCCGTGGCTTCCATGCTTTGCCTGCAGGATATCCCCCTGTGCAGGAAGGGTTGGCATCCCCGTGCTGGGGCCGACCCTCTGGACATTGACGATGACCATCGGAACTTCCATCATATGCCCCAGCCCGATTGCCTCCTGCATCAAAGACATTCCTGGCCCTGACGTGCTCGTCATCGATTTTCTCCCGGAGAGGCTTGAACCGACAATCATGTTTGCCGCCGCTATCTCATCTTCAGTATGGACAAACTCAATCCCTTTGTTCGCAAGGAAATGCATGATTTCAGAAGCGGGAGTGATCGGGTAGCCTGCAAAAAAAGTCATGCCTGCCTTAAGGGCGCCCAGCGCAACTGCATGGTTCCCCATCAGCAACTCTTTCATTTTTCAACCTCAATGGCGAAATCGGGGCAGAACTTTTCGCAGAGTTGGCACTTCGTGCACTTCCCCAACGACACGATCTCATTCCCTTTTATCATAAGGTCCTTCGCCGGGCAGATATAGACGCAGATAGAGCAGAGCTTGCAATATCCCTTGATCCAGGTAAGGGGCCCCCCGATTTTTTTCTTTTCAGCTTCCATATCAATAAACACTTGCGATAAATATCAATAAACACTTGCGATAAATATCAATAAACACTTGCGATAAAGGCAAGCCCATCTGAAGGGCATAAACGGAGGTATTTAAACTTTTTCAATGAAAAAATCTTAATAAAACCACAACCTTAATATACATTTTACCTCCCCCAGCGGATTATGAGAATCCTCTTGCTGCACTCAGACTTTATCAAATTCCAGGCTGAAAAGCAGGCGATCAAAGACGCAGAAAAGATAGAAAAAGCAGAGCACGAGGTGCAGGAATGCCTCGTCGTCCTCACCTCTGTCGAAAAGAGAGACGAAAATAACCCCGATGCAGTGATCAAAAGATATGCGAAAGAGGTTGATGATGTCGCAAAGCAGGTTAAGGCTGACAAGATTGTCATCTACCCCTATGTCCATCTGACGACAGACCCTTCTTCCCCCCAGGCTGCCCTGCAAATCCTGAAATCGTGCGAAGAGGAGCTGAATAAGTCCTACAAAGTCACCCGGTCCCCTTTTGGATGGTACAAATCTTTTACATTAGCCTGCAAAGGCCACCCATTAGCCGAACTTTCAAGGGAGTTTGGCCCTGAAGAAACAAAAGAAGATGAGTCCCAGGCATTGAAGTCAGAGAAAAAGCTCGTCTCAAGCTGGTTCATCCTCGACACCGAGGGAAAGCTCCACGACATCGGAAAGTTTAATTTCAAAGGCCACGACAACCTCAGGAAGTTTGCTTTCTACGAAAAGGACAAGGACAGGACGATGACCCAGGAGCCTGCCCATGTTCCCTTGATGAAAAAATTGGAAATTGCGGATTACGAGCCAGGCAGTGATTCGGGAAATATGCGCTATTATCCCAAAGGGAGGCTTATCAAATCCCTTCTGGAAACCTACATCACGGAAAAGGTCATCGATTACGGCGGGGTAGAAGTGGAAACGCCCATCATGTATGACATGGCTCATCCGACGCTGTCAAAATACCTCCAGAGATTCCCCGCAAGGCAGTATAAGATTGAGTCGGACAAAAGAAACTTTTTTCTGAGGTTTGCAGCCTGCTTCGGCCAGTTCCTCATCGCCCACGACGCAACCTTGAGCTACAAAGACCTCCCCTTGAAGCTTTACGAGCTGACACGGTACAGTTTCCGAAGGGAACAAAGGGGCGAGCTTACCGGCTTGCGAAGATTGAGGGCGTTCACCATGCCCGACTGCCACGCTTTGGTCACCGGCCTCAACCAGGCAATAAGCGAATTCAAGCTCAGAAACAAGCTATGCTTCGATGTCCTTGAGAATGTCGGCATAAAAAAGGAGGATGTCGAACTTGCAGTCAGGGTGACGAAAGAATTTTATGAGAGCAACAAAGATATCGTCCTCGGCCTTGTAAAGGCGATCGGAAAGCCGGCTTTGGTGGAGATGTGGGACGAAAGGACATTCTATTTCATCCTGAAATACGAGCTTAACTTTGTTGACAGCCTGGACAAAGCATCGGCATTAAGCACCGACCAGATAGACGTCGAGAACGGGGAACGGTATGACATCAAATTCACCGACAAAGACGGCCAGAGAAAGCATCCATTGATACTTCACTGCTCCCCCTCGGGAGCTATTGAAAGGAATATCTATGCTCTGCTGGAAAAAGCTGCGATGCAGCAAAAGCAGGGAAAGACCCCCTCATTCCCCTTATGGCTGTCTCCGACCCAGGTAAGGATAATCCCTGTCACTTCAGAGTTCACCGCATTTGCAGGACAGTTCGTGGACGAGATCGCCAAAGAGAACATCAGGGTTGACATCGACGACCGGGAGCTTCACGTCGGCAAGAAAATCCGCGAAGCCGAGATGGAATGGTGTTCCTTCATCCTGGTCATCGGAGAAAAAGAGAAGAACCTCCAAAAGCTCCCCATCAGGGTCAGAGGAAACAAAGACCTTGTGGAGATGGCCCTCAAAGACCTCATCGCCGAAATAAAAGAAAAGACTGCGGGCATGCCTTTCAAAAGATTGTCGCTGCCGAAAGAATTGAGCCGAAGGCCGGTGTTTGTCGGGTAGCTTGTTCTAATGAGACTAAGTAACATAAAGAAATGAGACTTAGTCACATATGTGACCAGATACCAAAAAGTTTATATACCCAGTCACATAAACAAGCCTATGAACATTGACGACCACCTTAAGGCATTCCAGGAACACAAAGAAGCCATCTTTGATTGGGCCATTGGTGTAAAGGGTATCCTGAACTCTCAAAGGATAATAGGCCTGCATGCCTCGCGGGGAATTATTGAGCTCTTGTCTGCTTTCCTCCATGAAGAAGAAAAGATTACCAGCGGAGCCCAACTCAACCATCGGTGGTTTAAATCGAGAAAGTGCGGGGAAAGGTTGCCTGAATTTTCCAAGAAAGAAGTGATTACTCCCCAGCTCGTCGAGCTGGAACTGCTTTGTGAGGATCTGACCTATGGGAAAAAGAAACCCCCTAAAGACATTGAAAGGGCAATCCGCCTGTTTAATGAGATAGAGAAGGAGATTTCAGAGCTGCGGGAGCACCATGAAAAAAAATGACCTTGTCGCGTATGCCTCAAGCTTCGCCTCCTTTCTCTTGAAAAGGCAGCAGCAAATAAGGCGAATCATTCTCTTCGGCTCCGTCGCAAGGGGTGATTTTGACAAAGAAAGCGATATTGACCTGTTTATTGAGACCGATGAGCCAAAAAACGAGATTCAGAACGTGCTGGAGTTGTATGAAAAATCCCAGGGCAGCAGGAACTTTAGGCTTGAAGGTATTGAAAACACCATCGTGCTTAAGGCAGGGAAGCTTGAAGAATGGCCTTCACTGAGGCGGAGCATGCAATCGGGAGGCATTGTGCTGTATGGGCCTTTTAATGAGCTTCCTGAAAAATTACAGCATTGCCTCCAGATAAGGATTGTTGCCGGAGCGAGGATAAGGAGTGAAAAGATTAAGCTCTGGAGATTAGTTTACGGCTACAATCAAAAAGTTGGAAAAAAGAGCTACAGGAGCCAGGGGATGGTAGGGAAGTGTGGGGGAAAAAAGATAGCTCCGGGAATATTTTTTGTTCCCATCGAAAACAGCTATGAGATAGAATCTTTTTTAAAAGAGAAGAAGATTGAGTTTAAAGCCACAGAAGTGTACATCCCTGCAATATGACGGTTGAGCAGAAGGCCGGTGTTTGTCGGCTGAATAGTTATTTTCCCATAAACAATGCCCCTTCTTCGCCGCTAAAGTCAGAATCACAAGTGAGCACCTTCGCATGGTGGCTAAGACCAGTTGCAAATATGATTGCATCCCCCGTCCCCCACCCTTTCTCAAGCCTGAGAAGGGCGGCGTTCAAAGCGATATCCTCATTTACAGAGATGACAAAGCTCATTTTCCGGATAAAGTCAATAAACCTCTGGCAAGACGGCTCTTTCTTCTTGAGAAGATAATAATAAACTTCAGTAAGAGTAAGTGAGCTGATAAAAAGGCTTTGTTCCTTATCGAGAATCTCCTGGAGCTTTTTGCCGGTTGCGCTCCCCCGCAAAAGCTCAATCCACATGCAGGAGTCAACAACGATGGACCCAATCATCAATTGTTCTTTTTCCATTTGGTTTCAAGCCGGTCAAATTCTTCTCTTTTAAACGGCCCCAGCCCTTTTGCAGTTCCGAAGAAGTTTTCCTTCGGCCGCTTTAACTCACGGACAAGCTTCTGCATGAGCTGGTCGAAGGATTCTGATGCAGTCTCCTCTTTGGCATATTTGAGCATCCTATAAGTTTCTTCACTGACAGCAATCGTTGTTGACATTTATATCACCATAAGTTATAAACATATATCTTATATTTAAATCTTTCGCTAAGGAAGAGCAATATCAAGAAAACTCTTAAAAACACCCCCTTAACCATCATCGTTATGGTCCTCTCAAAGCTGTCCGATTCCCTTAAGAACACCTTAAGCAAGATAGCCCAAGCCATCTTTGTGGATGACAAGCTCCTCAACGAGCTCGTCAAAGACCTTCAAAGGGCCCTTCTTCAGGCAGATGTCAACGTGAAGCTCGTTTTTGACCTCACCAACAGCATCAGGGACCGGATAAAGAAAGAAGAGGCTCCTAAAGGGCTGACGAAGAAAGAGCAGCTCATCAATACCGTCTACGAAGAGCTGGTGAAATTCCTCGGTAAAGAGCAATACAAGCTCGATATAGCCAAAAAGCCATTCCTCATCATGCTTGTCGGCCTTTACGGCTCGGGAAAGACAACCTCATCGGGAAAGTTAGCATCGTACTTCACCAAGAGGGGCCACAAAGTTGCCATCGTCGGGCTGGATGTCCACCGGCCGGCTGCGATGGACCAGGTTGAGCAGGTCGCAAAAAAAGTAAATGTTGTTTCCTTTACCGACAAAAAAGAAAAAAGCCCCATTGCCCTTTGGAACAGGTTTAAGGAAGATTTGAGAAAATATGATGTTGTCCTGATTGACACGGCAGGAAGAGATGCCTTAAGCGATGATCTCATCGCTGAGATAGAGTCCCTCAACAATATCATCCAGCCCGATGAAAAATTCCTCGTCATCTCCGCAGATATCGGCCAGGCAGCCCAAAAACAGGCAGAAGAATTCCATCGATCGTGTGCCATCACCGGAGTCATCGTCACCAAGATGGATGGGACGGCAAAGGCCGGTGGAGCTTTGTCAGCCTGCGCGATCACCAAAGCCCCGATCGTCTTTATTGGAGTCGGTGAAAAGCCGGACGACCTTGAGCATTTTAACCCACCCGGATTTGTCGGCAGGCTCCTCGGAATGGGAGACATTGAAGCGCTTCTCGAGAAAGCCAAAGAAGCGATAACCGAAGAAGATGCAGAAGACCTCAGCAAGCGGCTCCTGAAAGGCGAATTTACCCTCATCGACCTTTTTGAGCAGATGGAAGCGATGTCCAAGATGGGTCCCTTAGACAAGATCATGGAGATGATACCCGGGTTCAGCCAGATCAAGCTGCCCAAGGAAATGCTTCAGGTCCAGCAGGGAAAGCTCGAAAAATGGAAGCACGCCATGCAGTCGATGACAAAATCGGAGTTGGAGTCGCCAGACGAGATGATCGACAGCGATAGGATTGAGCGCATCGCAAAAGGCTCGGGAGTTTCGTTAAGCGACATCCGCCTGCTCATCAAGCAATACCGTGAAGGCAGGAAGATGGTCAGGATGCTCAAAGGCACCGGCGGAGATACAAACAAGATAATGAAAAAGCTGCAGGGCAGGATGCCCAAGATGTTCTAAACTGCTGCAGACTGAAGTCCGCTAAGGGTTCTTTCCTATCCCGAGCCTAAAAGGATGGCAAAGGTGTTCATAAGAGTTTGATTGAAATCTTACAAGCCCAAAGCCAGGATAAGAGAGTTTATAAAAAAATAATAATGCCTCCGGCCATACGGACGGTTACTGCAGAATTTCCCAGAAACCCCGCCCTAATTCACAGCAATATCTTCCTGCTTCTCAAACAGCACATGCTGCAGATACACGATCTGCATCGTAAGGTGGTGTTCTCCTGCCTTAACGTCCCTGTCGATAGGAAATTCCGAAAGGCTGAGCGCATACACATAATCTCCCGTAAATCCAAGCCCGGTATAATTGATGGAGTTTAATGTTCCCCGGGTGTAATTGAACGGCTTCCCTGTCCGCAGGATAAATTCTTTGATGGGGAGTATCGCCTTTCGGGCATCGAGCATGACGACAACGACAGCAGTATCGGGAATCAGCTCTCCAGAAAATGTCTGCAAAGAGACCAAAGCATCAAGCGTCCTCAATGCCGAACTGACATTCCCAACAGCAAAACCAGTGATCTGGGGCTGGGAAAAGCTTAGAAATCCAAGAACGATGAGGATACTAACGACGGGTAACGCAACTGACACCGTTCTTGCTATCGTTCCCATAATTCCCCAGAACCAAGAAAACAAACCCCCTTTTTATTTTTATCCATTATGCTGTGCTTCATCCACAGGCCATCGTTCCTTTCCGGAAAATCTTTCCTAAAGTGGCAGCCCCTGCTTTCCTCACGCGCAACCGCCGCCCTCATGACAAGCTCAGAAACGAGAAGCATGTTCCTCACCTCAAAGGATATGCCCTCATCCGTTTCCGGTTTTTCCCTCAATTGCTCAAATTCAGTTTTTATCCGGGAAAGCTCTGCTAAACTGTTCGTTAACCCGTCCCCCGTCCTTGAAATTCCAGCATAATCTTTCATGAGCAATCTTATCTGGTCAGCGATTGATTGCATGGGGCCGGGAGAAACTTTTTTACCAGAAGAAAAATCCGTTGGAGCTTTGCCTTCAATCCCCAAACGGAAAGAGTTCACCATCCCAACACCCTGTTCATCGCTCGCTTCACTCCGAACAGGTATTTCCCGTCGTAAAAAACCCGCCAATTGGCCTGCGAAAACAACACACTCCGAAAGCGAGTTGCTTGCCAGCCTGTTTGCCCCATGGACACCATTACAGGCAGATTCCCCTGCTGCAAAAAGCCCGGGAATCGAGGTTCTCCCAAAAATATCAACCAATACCCCCCCGCAAAGATAATGGGCTGTTGGAGACACGGGGATGCTCTCCCGGGTTATGTCAATACCATACTGCTTGCAAGTCCGATAGATATTGGGAAAAAGAGAGATAATTTTACCAGCCCCAAGGTTCCGCATATCAAGGAACACACTTTTGCTTTTTGTCCCCTCCATCGCCTTGGCAATTTCCCTCGTTAGGACATCCCGGGGTGCAAGCTCCAATCCGGGATGAACCCTTTCCATAAACCGCTTCCCCTCGCTATCAAGCAGGATAGCGCCTTCTCCACGGACCCTCTCCGAGATTAAAAATGCTGGTTGGGATTGTGTAAAGGCAGTCGGATGGAATTGCACAAATTCAAGGTCGGCAACCCTTGCCCCTGCGCGGTATGCCATCGCAAGCCCGTCGCCCGTCGCCCCTTCAGCATTGCAGGTCTCGGGATATAATGACCCAACCCCCCCGGTTGCGGCCACAACAGCTCTTGCCTTAAAAAAAACCATCGTCTTTTTCCTCAAATCAAAAAAAGAACACCCCGTGCAAACATTTCCTTCTAAAGAAAAGTCGATTCCGATATGGTTTTCAACTACAACAATATTTTTTTGTTCGCCGACTTTATTAAGCAGTGTTCCGATGACGGAATTCCCGGTTGCGTCCTTTACATGGACGATTCTCCTGAACTTATGGGCACCTTCCCTCCCCAGCGCAAATCGGCCATCCTCAATGTCAAAAGGTACTCCGCATGATTTCAGCCATGCGATCTCCTGGGGAGCGTTGTTCACCAAAAGCTCAACGGCACGTTCCGAGCACAGCCCATCGCCGGCTTTTATCGTATCCCTGATATGGTGGGCAAAAGAATCATGTTCGGCAAAAACACCCGCAAGGCCGCCCTGGGCTAACCCGGAGTTCGAGCAGCCAGCATTGCTCTTGCTTACGACGGCAATCCTGAAATTGGATGGCAGCTTGAGGGCAACGCTTAACCCGGCAATCCCCGCTCCCAGAATCAATACGTCGACTTCCATAGTAACCCGCTATTCGGCAACCCCTCTATTCCGGCGTGGAACCAACCTCAAGGCAGATGTCAATAACTTTTGGTGAATGGGTAAGTTCCCCAAGAGAGGCCACATCGATTCCACAACCTGTATAATCAGCAACATTCGTTTGGGTTATCCCTCCCGACGCTTCAAGAAGCAGCCATGGGTAGAGCCCTTTCTCCTGCAGCAAACGCACAATACCTTTAAGGCTTTCCGGAGGGATATTATCCAGGAGAAGTAACACTGGGACTTGCAGCTTATCTTTCACCCGGGCCAGTTCTGACGCTGCAAAAAGGGCTTCCTCTCCCGAATTGACTTCAACCTCGAAAAAAAGTGATGGTGCCATTCCAGCCCTTAAGATAGACCTATCGACGAAATCATGAAGGCTTTGTTTCAGATGCTCTTTCCCAAGCAATGAAAGATGGTTATCCTTCAGCAACACCCCATCCCACAGTCCAAGGCGATGGGTAAGCCCGCCTCCGCAATACACAGCCTTCTTGTCGAGATATCCGAGGGGCGTCTTCCTCGTCGCAGCGACAAAAACCTCGTCTTTTACATTATTAATCACCGATGATGTTAACGTTGCAATGCCGCACATCCTTTGGAGGATATCTAAAACCATCCGCTCCAAAAAGAGGATTGTTGAGGCACTTCCTTCTATCTTTATCATGCTCGTCCCCGGAAATATCTTGACCCCATCACCGATCCGTTCAAAAACCTTTATCCCGAAGCGTTCGAAGATATAGCTTGCCTCTTCAACCCCAGAGGAAACCCCCTCTGCCTTTGAGAGTATGTTCCCGGAGCATTGCTTCTCCCCAAGGCAGGTAAGCTGGGTAGTGACGTCTCCTCTGCCACCCGCACCCTTCTCAAAATGTATCCGTTCGACAACAAACCGGTCAATCCATTCTTTGTAGAAACTCTCCGAAAGAGACAGCAAATTGCCGTGCTGCAGCGCCCTAACCACATCCTCCCTCCTCCCCATACCATCATGGAAAAACCGGCCCATTAATAATCCTTGCTTTTTCCGTGTGTATTAAGCTCCTATCGGAGCGGCTCTGCAATCTTCAAAACTCTTAATGTGTTTCAAGATAGCCCTGCGTCCCCGTAAGGGAAGGCGAAATGTTCCGGTGCCTTCGGCACGGAGGGCGACCCCCGCGACGGTCTGGCTGTTTTTTTCCAAAGACACAAATATGTATACCCAATTGTTGTGTCTTTCGATATAGCAGGTGAAATTTTGCATGATTAATTTTGTCACCTGCTATAGGATGGCAGAGCCGCACTTAACGGGGCTTAATACATACCTTTTTCCGAAAAAGGATATGACAGGAATCATTAAATAATCAATGAAGTTCTTTAGTAGAATGGACTCCCCATTCTTTCAAATAACCGAAGCTCTCAAGGAGGCCCTCAAAGGGCAGGATGATGAGAGTTCTCATTCCCCCGCCGGCCAATTCCCTTTGCTCGATAAAGACTGTTTCCACCTGATTGATTCGGCCACTGGCTTGGGTCCAGTAAAGATTGCATTTGTTGACGGGGGCAATGCAGAGATAATTGCTTCAGCAAATTTCTCCCTGCATGCCGTCAACCTAGCCCGTTGTATATATTCGGGGCCAAAAAAGATAGGGACAGCTTCAAGATCAGGATATATCCTTATCACGGCAAAGAGCCTCTCCGGCAAACTTTTTTATGAAGCAAACTTTTTCGGATACCCCCTATCAAAGGTCAGCATCGATGCTTCCCATCCTTCTATTGCCATAGGTTTCCAGCGTCCCTCCCCCGGAGCTTTAGCTTCGCCACTAAGGAAAGCGTTGGAACTTAGCCTTGCAGCGGACATGGCCCAACAGTTAGAGGATGGATCATGGATTGCGCTGGATGGAGATTTTTCAACTCCAACTCCTTTTGAACGGGAAGCACTCAACAATCTTATCGATGCCTCTTCAGAAAGGAATATTGGCTGCCTTGCCCTCGCAAAGACAAGTGACCTCCTTTCAGGCAGGGGAGATGCGCTCATTCCATTGATAAAAGAGATATCCCCCAAACAACAGCCTTGGTTTTACGCACCTATCCCGCCAGCCCACAAAACCATCCCCGGGATGATAACCGCCGTTGCATCACTCCATAAAAGGCCATCCCACTGCTTCAAGCTCGAGGTGATTGTTCCAAAAGCAAAACCAAGCGCTGGACCCGGCATCGATCCTGAACTCAAAAACCTCAATCCCCTTATGAAAAGCCTTGTTGAAAATTCGAAAGATTCCGTCTTTCTCGGCTACCCTTACGGCTTCATTGAGGCCGACCAGCTTGCAAGGGTCTCCAATCAGGAGAAAGGCTACCAAAAGACAAAACTCCTCGCAGCCTTGGGAAAAAACTTTCCGGAAATAAACGACTACCTTGCAACAAAAGACGCACATGCGATCCTCGACAGGATGCGGTTCTGACATTCAACGGATATTCAAGTTTCCTGCTTTCCCCCTAGTGCATCCATTCCTCCCAACCTCAACTCAAAAAATAATGCCGTTCCCGACCATAAGTTTTAAATAGGGCACTGCCGAAGGTAATCTCTAGGCAGCATTTCCTGCAAAGGTTTAGATTATTAATGAAAAAAAGAAAAAAGAGGTGAACCAACATGGATAAAAGAGTCGGTAATTACGCATTTACCATTGGCGTGATTATCGCAATTGTGATGGGATTGGTTTCTTTGGGCGAGGCAACACCCTGGCTTGCATCCCTCCTGGTCCTGCTCGGGCTGGTAGTGGGTTTTATCAATGTGACGGGGAAAGAGACCAAAGAGTTTCTGGTGGTTGCCACCGTACTGGTGCTGGTCGCTGCGCTCGGTGGAGCAGGTGACAGGCTTGGCGGTGTTGAGGTCATTGGGCCGTACCTCCAAAGGGTCTTCAGCCAGGTGCTTGCATTTGTCGTGCCGGCAACCGTCGTGGTTTCCCTGAAGGACATCTGGAACCTCAGCCAGAAATTTTAACCAGATTTTTTTCTTTTTTTTATTTTATTTTGTGTGATCGACCATGAACAGTGACGTAATCTGCGTCGGGAGCTCCTCCGTTGATGTTTTTGTGCAAACCCCTTTTGCAGCCCACCTGAGGCGCTGGAAATCGGGAAAAGTGAAAGACTTCCAAGCCTATCCGGTAGGCAGCAAGATCCTCATCGACAGCCTTCTTTTTTCTACCGGCGGCGGGGGAACAAACACGGCCGTCGCATTGAGCCGGCTGGGCCTCAAGACGGCGTTCCTCGGAAAGATGGGTGCCGGAGCAAACGCTTTTGCGGTCAGTCATGAGCTGAAAAGGGAAAAAGTCAATTCCCTGGCAGTCTGCAAAAAGGGAGGAAGGACAGGCTACTCGATCATCCTCGACAGTGTCGGCCATGACCGGACTATCCTGACCGCAAAAGGCTCGAATAATGACCTCCAGCCGGATGAAATCCCCTGGAGGAAGCTGCGCACATCATGGTTCTACTTTTCCTCAATGCTCGGCCGCTCTTTCCAGGCCCAGAAAAAAATAGCTCAATTCGCAGCAAAAAAGAAGGTACCTATTGCCTACAATATCAGCGATTACCTCGCAAAAAAAGGGGTCCATGTCCTGAAGCCAATCCTCCAGCACACGACCATATTTATCCTGAACCGTGAAGAAGCTCTTCTCCTGACAGGAAAGCGGACACCCGAGGAGGCCTTCAAACTCCTCAATGGGTTAGGTATCAAGTATGTTGTCATCACTGATGGCCAGCATGGGGCGACCGCCTACCATGATCATCGTTCTTATCACATCAACGCAGACCGTATCAAAGTCGTAGAAACTACCGGTGCCGGGGATGCATTTGCTGCCTCGTTCCTTGCAGGCATGATAAAAACAAAAGATATCGTCTTTGCCCTCAAGCTCGCCAAAGAAAATGCAGAATCCGTCATCCAGCACCACGGTGCGAAAAACTTATTGCTTTCCTGGAAGGAAGCGGTTAGGATGGTTGAGCGGAACAAGAGTAAAGTTGCCATAAGGAATATCGGTTAGGCCGATAATTGCTTTCTATTTTTCTTTTCTTGTGTATAAAGAGATCATTTCCCTAAAATGAGTAATTGTTCCATTCAAACTTATGGGGGTTATTGTCTGCCAAACCCAAACTCCCCCCTCAGCGGCACAAACGAAAAGTCCCCGAGCGTCTCCTTGGTTATTTTCCCTTTGTTCTTCCTGAGTTTGACCATCTTCTGGCTGCCGTTAATGCCCCCGACAGGTGCAACTAAAATGCCGGGATCCTTCAACTGGGTAATCAAATCCCGGGGAATCTTTGGGCATGCGGCAGTTACCAAAATCCGGTCAAAGGGCGCTTCGTTGGAAAGCCCCTTGCTCCCGTCACCTTCAACCACAGATACATTCCCCGCCCTTGCCTTTACCAGGTTGTTCTTTGCAAACTCAGCTAGTGAATGTATCATTTCGATGGAGTAAACTTTTCCTTTCCTTCCCGCCATCTTCCCCAATAGCGCAGCCTGCCACCCGCTCCCTGCCCCAACCTCCAATATTTTTTGCCCGGCCTTAACCTCTAAAGCCTCGGTCATGATCATCACCGTCGTTGGCTGAGAGATGGTTTGGCCTTCCCCGATGGGTTTGGGCCTGTCTTCATAAACTTCTTCAGTTGGGATATCCTTAACAAAGAGCTCCCGGGGAACAGACAAAAAAGCCTTCAGCAATCTCTTGTCTTTGGCAATGCCGCGCTCTTTCCATGATGCAAGAAGGGTTTTTTTGCCCATAAACCCATTAAAGGAAAAAGGTCAATAAAAATGTTATGGCAGTAAACCACGTAAAAGTGTATGTTCGGAAAACTCAAAAATCACAACATTTATTAAACGGGAAACAATGTTTTCTATGAAAAAAGAGGTTGAGGATGGACAAAGCCCATAAGTATATTCTTTGGTTTGACGAGATAGGAATCCATGACGTTCCCTATGTAGGTGGAAAAAACGCCTCATTGGGAGAGATGTACAACGCCTTGAGGAAGAAAGGCATCAGGATCCCTGACGGTTTTGCGGTTACCGCCGCCGGGTATCGCTTTTTCCTCGAAGAAGAGGGAATAAAAACAAGGCTGTTTGAAATCCTCAAGCGCATCAATCCCCGCAGCGTCGAAAGCCTCACCGCCCGCGGCAATGAAGCACGCCAGCTTTTTCTCCACGCAGATATTCCTCCTGCACTCCGCATGCTGATTCTCAGCGCCTATCGGAAGCTCTGCCAGAGATATGGCCCAAATACTGATGTCGCCGTAAGGAGCTCTGCAACGGCTGAAGACCTACCGGGCGCAAGTTTTGCCGGCCAGCAGGACACGTTTCTCAACATCAGGGGTGAGACTGCCCTCTTAGACGCGTGCAGGCGGTGTTTTGCATCCTTGTACACTAACCGGGCAATCCACTACCGCCTCGACAAGGGGTTCGACCACGAGAAAGTTTCCCTCTCCATCGGCATCCAAAAGATGGTGAGGAGCGACCTTGCATCCTCAGGAGTGATGTTCTCCATCGACACAGAAACCGGATTTAAGGATGTTATCCTTATCAATGGGATTTGGGGCATGGGGGAGAACATAGTCCAGGGAAAAGTCAACCCCGATGAATGGTATGTGCACAAGCCGACCCTCCAGAAGGGGTTCAAGCCGATCATCAGCCGGATCCTCGGCGACAAAAAGCTGAAGCTGGTCTATGCTCACGAAGGGACAAAAGCATCGACGAAAAACATTGAGACGACCGATCATGAAAGCCATTCTTTTGTCCTCACCAGCGAGGAAGTCCTAACCCTCGCAAGATGGGCATGCAGCATCGAGCAATACTACAGGATGCCCATGGACATTGAGTGGGCAAAGGACGGCCTCACCGGCCATCTGTATATCGTCCAGGCGAGGCCGGAAACCATCCAGAGCCAAAAAAATCCCCACATCCTTGAGGAATTTCGCCTTTTAGACCGCGGAAAAATCCTCGCCAAAGGGAGAAGCGTCGGGTCGAAAATCGGGCAGGGAAGAGTCCAGGTCATCCGTTCAGCCCACGAGATGGGCTCTTTTAAGGACGGAAATGTGCTTGTCACCGATATGACTGACCCGGACTGGGAGCCGATCATAAAGATCGCTTCCGCCATCGTCACCAACAAAGGCGGGAAGACCTGCCACGCCGCCATCATCTCCCGCGAGCTTGGCATCCCCTGCGTCGTGGGAACTCTCAACGCAACAGAAGCATTGCGGAATAACCAAAAAGTTACCATCAGCTGCGCCGAAGGGGAAGAAGGATTTGCCTATGAAGGATATCTCAAATACAAGATTTTTCACCACAACCTTGCAAACCTTCCAAAAACCCACACCAAGCTCATGGTTAACGTAGGCAACCCGGAACAGGCGCTCGAGCTGAGCTTTCTGCCGACGGAAGGCGTTGGCCTTGCCCGCCAGGAATTTATCATAAGCCAGTACATCAAGATCCACCCTAATGCGCTCATCTCTTTTTCCGAGATTACAAACAGGAATGTTAAGGAAGCGATCGAAAAGCTGACGATAGGTTTCAAAGACAAGACCTCATTTTATATCGAAAGGCTTGCCGAGGGCATTGCAACCATTGGAGCTGCATTCTACCCTAAAGATGTCATTGTCCGTTTCTCCGACTTCAAAAGCAACGAATACGCAAACCTTATCGGAGGAACGCTGTTTGAGCCGCTGGAAAGCAATCCGATGATTGGGTGGAGGGGAGCCTCCCGCTATTACTCAAAAGAGTACAGGGATTCATTCGCCCTCGAATGCAAAGCGCTGAAAAAAGTCAGGGACGAGATGGGCCTGCAGAATGTCAAGGTGATGATACCTTTTTGCAGGACCGTCGAAGAGGGCTCCCTCGTCTTAAAAGAGATGGCAAAGCACGGCCTCATCAGGGGAAAAAAAGGCCTCCAGGTGTATGTGATGTGCGAAATCCCCTCCAACGTTATCCTTGCAGACCAATTCTCCGAGCTGTTTGATGGATTCAGCATCGGCACGAACGACCTTACCCAATTGACGCTGGGATTAGACCGGGACTCCGCATTGGTCAACCATCTGTATGATGAGGGCAACGATGCAGTAAAAACCCTGGTCGCAACCGCAATCAGCAAAGCAAAAGCCCGCGGAAAGAAAATAGGCATCTGCGGGGAAGCAGGAGCCAACCCCGAATTCGCAAAATTCCTCGTCTCTTGCGGGATTGATTCGATATCGGTGCCTCCGGATGCTGTGCTTCCAACGTTGCTCTCTATCGGCGAAGCCGAGCGCGCCATCCGGACAAAAAGAAGGTAAGGGAACAGCCCATGAAGCGTATCATTCTTGACACAAACACCTTGTTGATCCCGAGCCAATGCAGGGTTGACATCTTTTCAGAGCTTGAAAGAGTATGCCTCTTTCCCTTCGAGGTTTTTACCATCAGCCAGGCCATAAAAGAGCTGGGCATCATCCTAGGTTCAGGAAAAGGAAAAGACCACAGGGCGGCGGCATTGGCGATCGCGATGGTCAAAAGGAGCAATATCGGGATAGCCGATTCTCCGCCATCCCTCGATGCAGATAAGGCGCTCCTTGCTGTCGGAAAAGAAAAAGATACGATTATTGCAACCCAGGACCAAGAGCTCAAGCGGATGTTAAAAAAGCAGGGAACTCCCGTAATCACGTTAAGGTCAAAAAAATATTTTATTCTCCTGAACGCCCCTTGGTGACATTCTTTATTTGACAGAAGGGGGTGGTGAAACGATGTGCGATATTTCCCGCGTATATTGTTCCAACTCGCCCTAAGAAAGCCTTAGAATAGCTTCAGTGAAAATGAAGGCTAGCAGCCAAAAGTCAAAGTTAAATTGATTGTGCTATCTGGCTGGCAAGGAGAAAGCCCCAAAGAAAAAAAGTTTATATACCCTTGAGATGTTCTCTAATAAATAGCCCATATGGAACACAGCAAACTGCCGACAAAGAACTTTTATCTAAGGAAGCTCGCCCACTTCATCAACGGCATTTTCCTCTTGCTTATCACTGATTTCCTGCTGGACAGGTACGGCACCCCAAAAATGCTTCTTGCAGGCACAGGGATCCTTCTCTTGGTTATGGCGGGAGAATTCCTTCGCATCGAGACCGGCCTGGTGCGCTGGCTGAACATTGTTGCCAAGAAACAGGAATACCGGAGATTTTCGTCTCTTATCGACGCCATCGCAATCAATCTGTTGATGTTCGCTGTCTTTCCGACCCCCATTGCGTTTGCTACGATGTCTATCTCTGCTTTTGGAGACGGAGCTGCCGGCTTATTTGGAAGGATGTGGGGGAAGCATAAGACCCCCTTTAATGAAAACAAATCCTGGGAAGGCTTTCTCGCCTATGCAGTAGTCGGCTCGGTATTCGCCTCGTTTTTTGTTCCCCCGCCGCTCGCGGTCACTATGGCCATCGTTGCCTCTTTCATAGAGATTAACTGCAAATATGTTGAAGATAATCTGATCGTGCCCCCGACTATCGCGTTCCTCGCCTATGCCATCCAGGCGCTCTTGTGAGGGATATGCCCGTTGACAAGATAATCAGGCAAACCACCATGATGCAGCCTATCGTCAAAAACCCATACATCGACGCCCTCCTTAAGCTGATGCTTTTTTCTGCATCCTTGCACATGGTCATCCTGATAGCCAATTCCCTCTTTTCCGGCAACCTGGGCCTCCTCAACTACTTTGATATCCTCGACCTCGAATGGGTATTCCCCAGCCTGTCGGGATCAGGATTGCCTTTATTTCTCGGCACACTGCTGGCCTTGGGAATATACGCCTTATTCTTGGTGCACGCCATTAAGCTTCAGAAAAAGTTCGGTCATTAAAGGAAAAACGTCCCATAGGCCATTGCAACCCCATATCCAAGGACAACACCTACCAGCACTTCTTTCCACGAATGCCCCGTTGTTTCCTTGAAGATCTGCTTTCCCTTGAGCTTGTTCAGGAACGAAGCATGCATGCCCACCTCCCGCCTGACATGGAACGCGTCATGGATGACAAAAAGGGCAAAAAACAAAGACAGGACAAACAGAGGCGAGAACCCGTCGATGAGGTAAAAGGTTGTAGCAAGCGACGTCAATGTCGCACTGTGGGTGCTCGGCATATGCCCGTCCTCAAAAAGGATGCTGAAATTCCATCTTTTTGTAGATAAGCCAAAGATAAAAAACTTTAGGACTTGGGTAAAGAGCAGCGTCCCCAGGGAAACGATGAGCACATGGATTGCTTGAGCCATATCTTTGATGGGGGGGATGGGGATTTTTAAATATTGTGATAACATAGAAGGCGACAGTAGAAACACATAATAGATTTCGCCTTCTAGGTTGTAAAAGACAAACATGCTTATGCAAAACTTTTGTCTTTTACTAACCCGCCCCTGTCCTCCGAACCCAGCTAAAATCCACAATTCATCATACCGCATGGAACAACGTTTAAATACGCCCGTTCCAACCATGGCATATGCCATTCATCTCCGTTCAGGAACTCATCGACATTGCAGTGATGGCCTTTGCCATCGGTTTCATATTCCAGGACTCATTCCGCCCGAAGATAAGGGAAGATGTTGACCCTGTTGCTTACTACCAGCAAACAACCTGGTTCACGGGCATTAAAGAAGCCGCCCTCGTCGCTGCCCCCGCCGTCATCTTCCATGAGCTTGCGCACAAATTTGTTGCGATGGCATTCGGCGCTTTCGCAGTCCTCCACGCACCCTACTTCTGGTATTTCCTTGCCATCCTCATGAGGCTCGGCAACATGCCGTTTCCTTTCATCGTGGGAGGTTATGTAAGCCTCTCCCCCCTGCCCCCATTCCCTTCTGCAATCGTGGCAATCGCAGGCCCCCTCACTAACCTCCTCATCTGGGCGCTGAGTGTCGCTTCCATCAGATTCCACATCATCCCAAAAAAATATTACCCCATCCTCGTCCCTCTCGGAAAGATCAATCTTTTCCTGGCAGTATTCAACATGATACCGATTCCCGGGTTTGACGGTGCAAATTTCTTGAGAAGTATTCTATTGTTGTGGAGATGAATCTACAGCACCATTCTGGTTATAGTAGTTTCTATATAGTGATAACAAAAAGAAAGATTATTAAACAGATAAGCACTCTCCTGAGTGCAGAATATGAAAAGAACCATAAGAACGAACCTCATATCAGCAGCAGTAGTAACTGCCCTCGTGGGATTAGCCGGATTGACCTATTTTGCAAATAAAATTAGCTACAACTGGAAACAGTTCAAGAAATCAAAAACCGCTACGGTCCATGTTTTTGAGCAAACCTTTGATGATGGGCCTGGTTTCTGGCATATTCAAGACCATGACCATACTTTTTCTGATAGACCAGACAACATCGATAAAAAAACAGCAACGCACCTTATCGCCTCTTTTAATGGAGAAGATACAGAAAAGTACAGGCCGAGAGAATCCAAATTTTGGAGTTATTCCTCAGAAAGGATGCCATTCACTAATTTTATTTTTCAAGATCTTGATGTTAATCGAGATGGTGTTGTCCACGTTCCGTCCGTCAGTTTCCTTCGCCCACAGGAGTTAGTAATATACAGGACGGACAATGGATTATGGGTTTTTACCGATGGATTATCAGAAAAATTGCTACCTTGCTTGGAGGGGATTGGATGGCCGGACTATCCGGCTTCCAGAAGCAGTTTCACCGATGCGGGCATCCTGGCTGGAAGAGATTCAAAATCTCTTTTCCAGATTGCTAATCAAGCTAGCCACAAAAGGGTCTTTGTTGATCCAGATTCAATCGATAAGAAATTCCCCGGTATGCCTGGCTTATCAAGAAACTCTTGCATTATTGAAGAAACAAATTCAGGCTATATTATCAGAACTCCTGAAACAAAAGACCTTTTCTATTGTAGGAAAGCGGGGATGCTAGACTTAAATTCGATGGAAAGGAGAGGCATTGAGCCGATACTTTTAGGGGGGAAACCCCAAGGGATAGCCTACGATGTCTATACTGCGATTCACGAACAGGCGAAAGATGGCCTTTCGGCGTTAGAGAAAATTCTTGGAAATCCCCGTATTAGGGTGGCCGTTTTTGGAGAGATGCATGAGGATGAATCCCCGGGGGGAGAAACGCATGCAAAATTCCTGAGCGAAACAATCCCCCTCCTCGTCAGATACGGTTATGCAATAGGTATCGAAGTGGATAGGGACATACTTCAATCTGGTTTTGGAAGGGCAGATAAGCTTTTCGAATTGTACAATCAAGGAGTTAACCAGGTTGAAGGGCATTCAGTAGAGGATGGTGTACATCAGTTTCTTAGTACTTGGCTCGGAAAGCACACCATTGGCTTTGTTGAAAAATGCCACCGAAATGGGATTCCCATAATCCCCTTGGATAACCGGCGGAAGGTACGGGAGGCGTATTTCGAAGCATGGCGAGCCTATAGGGAAAATGGTGGAAACCTCGATGAGTTTGAAGAAAAATTACCTGGTTTTTCTCTCACCAGAGACCATGTGATGTGTTCGAATGTGGTAGAATATATCACTGCGGACCCAAAAAATAGGCTAGCAACAGTCATCGGAAGAAATCATGCAAGCGGTTCCCCTCAATCAATAAGGGTTATTGGAGATATCAGTGTTTCCCGAGGTTCCCTATTATTCGGGGGAGGGGGGCCAAAAATCATATTCGGATATAATGAGGCCAAACCGTTAGGTTTCAGATTGGAGGAAGCACTGGGCGATGAACAAGTTGTATTGATTGGCATATACGACAACTGGTACATACCCCAAAGGATGTTAGCTGCAGGAATCAGGGAGGATAATAGTCCTAAGTGTGTTGATTTCAGAGCCGAAGTGGACTGCCTGGAAATGCACTGCCTGTTTACCGAAAAAAAAGCGTTAATATATGATCCCCGCCAATTTTCATTTTTTGACAGTTCGCTTGAACATTCTTTAGTGGTATTGCCAAAATAAAAGAGAAATCATTTTTAGGGGGGAAAAATGTCCATATTCTACCCGGGATTTGCTATCAATAAAATGGTTTATGGGGGGCAGTAAGCTAATAGGTACCAGTTTCTTCATCGCAAAAACGCAAACAGCATCGTGATGATGACAACCACAAACAGGATAATCCCGATATGTTTCCATAACGCCCTTGCCCTATCCTCAGGCAGAAATTTCTGAAGGCCGACCAGCAGCATCCTTCCCCCATCCAGCGGCCCCATAGGCGCGAGATTAAAGAGCCCGATGCCGATATTCAGGAAATAGAGGAAGAACAGCAGTTCAAGAAGCCATAAAAATGCCCTTCCGGAAAATTCCCCATACCGTGAGGAAAAGCCCTCATTGATCGAAAAATGCTGGGCTAAATTGGCGCCAAGATAGGGCCGGGTTGCATTGTCTGGCCTGGAACCTAGCATCACCTTGTGGCTCGAGCGGTTAGTCGTTATAGACGCCGTTTCTCCGGGTTTTTTCTTTTCCAGTGCAAGGGAAAGATTCTCCATCGTCTTGACGTTGAAAGAATCGACGCTGAGGATAAGGTCCCCGGGAAGCATGCCTGCCCGCTCTGCAGAAAAGTTCCCCTCCGCCAAGCCGTCGACAATCACCCCATCGGCACTCACAACCTTCTCCCCCAAAGGAGCTAAAAGAAAGAATATCCCTAAAAAGATAAATGCAAAAATGACATTTGCAAAAGGGCCTGCTGCAAAAACGGCAAGCTGTTCCTTCGCCGGCCTCCTGGACAGTTCTTTCTCATCCGGCTCGACAAAAGCAGCAGGGATGACAGGCACGAAAACATTGAGGAATGCAAAACCGCTCGACTTCACCTTCATCTTGTATACCCTCGCAAAGATCCCATGAGATATTTCATGGACACCGGCGATGATAAATATGGAGATTATCCAGTAAGAAAAGGGGACGTAAAATATTCCTTTCGCCTTGATAGGGAGGACAAGCCCGACACCCGATGCCGCAGCCGGCTCCTTGAAAAGCAGCAGCAGATTGCTCACCAAAGAATACGAGATGACGATCATCCCTAAAAACCCGAGGGCGATGACGAACGGAACAATTGCCTTCAAAAGACGCTCAAAGCGCCTTCCGATACGGTCCATGAGGCGCAGGCCGGCAGACGACCGATACATGACAAAATATAGGAAAGGAAAAAGGATCTTTTTGACTTCAACCTTTTTCCGCTGATGCCAAAGAAAGAGGCCCATAAGGGCGATGAAGACAATGGCAACCAGGAGTTCTCCATTCATCCTTACTTCTTCCGGACGGGGCGGAACTTATTGCACCCGCACCCCTTACAGATGATCTTCCCTGCAAGGATTACAAGATTGTTGGACCGAATCTTCTTTTTGCAGCGCCGGCACACGAACACATTGCGAAAGCGCCTTGCTTCTGCTTCTGGAAAACGCACCATTAGGCTCCACCTTGAACTTGTTTCATCACTCTGTCATCCATGATAACCCAGTAGGATACAACAACCCCGGGGGAAGCTTTCCCCTTGAGTTCCTCAGGTATTTTAAGGTCGAACGTCTCATAGCTCTCGGAATCCATGACATTTGCCGTATCTCCCTGGGCAGACAGCACCTGGGCGCTTTTCTTTTCGATTATCGGAGACTCAAGATTGTCATGGCCCGGAATGACAATAACTCTTTTCTTCTCGTCGACAATGCCGACCGCTGTTAAACGGACCTTCGCATGGCCATGCTTCCCTGATTTTGAGATTTGGACATCGGTAACGACGCAGGCAGCATTCTCCAGCACAACATAGCTCCCTTTTTTGATCGAGTTTGCCTGGACAGGTTTTGTGCTCGACATCTTACAAATATCCCCCCTTCACTGCAAGCTTGATATCACTTTCCTTAACCGTTCTTCTGCCCGCATGGGTTGCAAACCGCCATGCTTTTGCAGCGACCTCTTCCGCCTTTTCCTCAATGGCCGACTTCAGGGCAACTTTGGCGCGTTCGGACACCCGGACATCATCGCCGCCTACCTTTTTTATGATTTTCTCCATCGCCGCAAGCGGGAGAAGCTTTTCAGTCATTGCTGCTCACCAGATAACTGCTGCACACCAAATAGCTTACGGCCTGAAATCCCACCATACCGATCCTTTCGGGATAGGGGGAGCTTTATAAATGTTTTGTTCGCCCGTAAAGAGGCAAAAAAAGTGATGATAAAGGCTTAAAAATGATAGACTCGAAGTCATCTCTCCAAGGGCAGCAATGAACAAGGGGAAAAATAGGCAAAGAAAAAAACTCAAAGGAAATCCGGCCACAGAAAATCTTCGGATTTTCTTTGTCGCGCTCGGCATTGCCTCGGCAACGGTCAAGGGCCGGACGGAATGGGTGCATTCAAAAAAAACTTCGAACAAAGGATGGTAAATAAAAAATACCAGCCGCAGCAAGCTGCGGGGTATTTTTTAACCTCTAAATGGGTTTTGAATCGTAGCAAGCTGCGGGGTATGAACCCATTTCGAGGAATCAACTTTGAGGATTAATCTCCTCAAAATGAGCCTGAAACCCCTGATAAGCTGGTTTTTGGCAGAGAAGTTCAAAAAGCCCTTTCAATCTTTCCTGATATTCATGCGGAACTGGCCCAAAATCCCTTGAGGCACCCCTCAAATTAATTCTGTTGTCCTTTAAATCAAATTTGCCTCCGCCAATCCCCTTTATAGAAAACATTGTTCCATTTTGCTCAAGTCTTATTATCTTATGGGGGAGATTTCCAAACGCCATTTTTTCATATGGCCACGAGAAAGGGATTTCGATGATTCCTTTTAGGATTGGCAGTAATTCCTCCCTCAAAAAATTTTCACCAATGTCTTCATGCCCCATTGAAGAATAATCAAATCCTCTGAGATAAAGCCGGGAGAAATTTTGGTCACCCTCTGCTACGGCAACTTCTAGAAGCAAATACTTCCTTTCAGCACCCGTCCTTTTTAATGCCACCGGCCCCCTTGAAGTGAAATGCCTAAGCTCTTCGCCAGCATATTCTCTCGATGGGTCAAACCCCTCCCCCCTATCCAACCGATTGGCAAATTCTAAATTTTCTTCATTGAGCACCTAGTCAAGAGTCTCAAGCTTTTGCTGGATTTCTTTTAACATTTTGATCAAGAAATGAGAGTTTCATAAGGTTTAATAATTTATCGAAAACTGATGAGGGTGAAACAGGAAATGGAGAACCTAATGCTTGAGAATGATAATTAATGCCAAAACGGATGCATATTGTCAAAGTTGATGATGCTGATGCTGGCAGTTGTTCATTACCTGACACATCGAAACCCTTAAATAGTAGTTTTCTTTAATATCAGTATAATAACTACTAAATTATTAGAAAAATGCAATTAAGCAAACTTGAATCACAAGCCGACGAAGCGCTGAAGAAAAACAATCTTGCTATTTTCACGGCTAAAGACCTGATGCTGCTGCTTGGAATTAAACGGATGAAAGCATACAACCTCGCAAAAGCGCTCAAGCGGAAAGGCGCTGTCAATGCTGTAAAAGGCGGCATGTTTGCGTTGGCAGGCACCAATGAGCTTTCTTTTGGCCAGCATCTTAACTGGCCTTCTTACCTGAGCTTTTGGTCTGCGTTGAGCTATTACGGATATTCAGACCAGATGCCTAGGACGCTCTTTTACGCATCAGTCAAATACATGAAAAAAAGAGCGAACTGCCAATTCGTTGCATTGTCCAATAAAAGATTCTTTGGCTACACCAGCATAGGGAGCATCACAATCGCAGAGAAAGAGAAAGCCTTCGTCGATTCATTGTTGTTTCCCAAATATGCCGGCGGCATGAATGAGATAAGCAGATGCCTGAAAAATGCATTGAAGGATATTGACATAAAAAAGATGGCCAGCTATGCTGAAAAGGTGGGGAACAAAGCGGTGTTGCGCAGGCTTGGGTTTTTATTGGAAATTACCGGCATTGATAGCAGCCTCCTATCTGGATTAAAAAAGGGCATAGGCAGCGGATACGAGCGCATTGATCCCTCGCTTCCAAAAAGGAATCATTTTAATAAGGAATGGCTCCTGGACGTCAACGATGATATCGCTCACTGAGCTTAGCGAGTTAAAGAACAGGCGGAAAACCAATCTTTATTACGAAGAGAAGGAATATCTCCAGTATATTTTCCTTCATGCATTATCAGGATTTCCGAATAGGTTTGTATTTAAGGGAGGGACCTGCCTGAGGATATGCTATGGGCTTGAGCGGGCATCAGAAGACCTGGATTTCAGCACCACTGCCTCTTTGGCTGAAGTCAGAAAAATTGTTTCCCTATGCCTGAAGGATTTTGAACTGCTTAACATTAAACACGGGGTTTCCGGAGAAAAAGAGCATCAGGGAAATCTTCGGATAGAAGTGCGTTTTGAAGGCCCTTTATTTTCAGGAACTCAGGCATCAACAAACACCTTAAAGGTTGATTTTAATAAAACCCATGTTAAACAAAAAGTTGCAAAAGTTGTTCCCCAGATTTTCTCAGATATTCCAGCATTTACTATCTTTGCCATCGATGAAACGGAGATACTTGCAGAAAAGATAAGGGCTCTGGCGAACAGGAGCGAATCAAGAGACTTGTATGATGTGTGGATGCTGTTGAGCAAAGGTGTCATAATTGACAGAAAATTGCTGGATGCAAAGCTTAAGGAAGAGCATAGCAGCCTCAAAAATCTCAAGGTGCCCATCAAACAGGCATACGAGAGAGACCTGAAAGGCCTGCTGCTTTTCCTTCCGCCTTATGTACAAGTCAAGGAAGAAGTGCTTAATGGGATTTTGAAAGGTATAAATTAAGCCCGGTTGAGAGCGGCCCTGCCATCCTAAAGTCAAAATTCCATCTAGAAGAACCACCGTATTTGTTTAGCATCCTCAGGTCGAAACTCCCTTGAGCCCACCTTGAGTCCGTCGCGGGGGTCGCCCTCCGTGCCAAAGGCACCGGAACTTTTCGCCTTCCCTTACGGGGACGCAGGACCTGCCAATCTTACGTCGAGAGTTTCGAAGATGCTAAACAAATACGAACCACCAGGGAAACATCCTTTTCCTCCCCAATTTGTTCAGCCGTGTCTCCATCTCAGAATGGTTTTCGAACAGCATCTCATCCCGCTTGAACGCTGGAGTATGATGGAAGCTCCTGCTTTTCCCCTTTACGAATTTGTGCTTCTTATGGAGCAGCTCATGATACAGGACATAGTCTAAAAGATCTCCATCCTGCCGGAGGGCAGTGCTTATCGTTACCGTATCGCTCCCATAATGGTAATGGCCGAGGGTCCGAAAGCTGTGGCTGCCCCATTGCAGGTTCGGGATATCCAATGCTCCATGGAAATATTTCTCATTCAGGGCGGAAAACCGTTCTGCCAGAAAAGGGTCAACGTTTGTTTTAGGGGACGCAAGGTGTACCTTTTTCATAAAGATGGAATACAGCTCCATCTCAGGCGTTTGCGTAACAAGGGGCGTAATCCTTTTCCGCAACAGCTTGGCCAACAGCTCCTGCACAAGCCCGATCTGTATCTCTTTGCTTACTGTCCTCCAATCCCGGGAAAGGTTGAACTGGACATGCTTTCCCTCCATCCGGATATTCGCGTTGAACGCCTTAAATTTCCCAGAATAAGAAAGTGAAGCGGTGTAGGGAAAATTGGCATACAGCCCATTGATTGCTTCCTGAAGCATGAGACAAGCACCCCAAAAGTTCCTCTGAAAAACACCCTCGGAAAATTCTCCGTTGCCTAGCCGCTCTGGACTTGATAGCGGAGTATTCCCGCAATCTTTCCAATATCCCTCAATTGGACACCCTCCCTTGTTTCGGTTGAGATAAGCACAACGTTCGTCCCCATCTTTCCCGCCTCCTGCTCAAAAAGGTCAATCTTCTCCTCGGAAAGCTCATCGGAAAGCAGCAATGTGTCGACGGCACCCTGCTGGAGCCTGGAGAGGACCTCAGCCTCGCCATAACTCGCCATCTGGGGGTTCTTTGCAAGCAGATCAAGAAATTTTGTCACTATCTTCTTTTCTGCCATTATTTCCTCATTCGCAAGAAGGTCATCCGACCGGTCGACCAATTCCTGCAGCCCGAATTCCCCCGTATAGCCCAGATCCTTGATGCCGATGATCTTCTTCCTAAGCTCGTTCGTGATAAAGCCCCCATCGACAAACTCATATTTTGTCGGACCCGGCCCCCCAACGATGATGCCTTTCAGGTCTGCATTCCCAAGAAACTGGGATTTGACATACTCGGCAACTTTTTTGAAATGCTCTTTTGCGGCACCCTCGATCAGGCGATGGAAACGTTGGGAAGATTGTCCTCCGGCCTTGAATTTCCCCGGGACTTCAGAATGTGTCTTTACCAAGGGCACGATAGTTTTCCCTTTCAGGAGCGCGATCTGCGCATCCCTCCGGTCCAAAACCACAAGCCCATACACCTCACGCTCATCGAGCATCTCCTTCAACAGGTCTAAAACAAACTCTTTATCGCAGCGGTAGATCCTCGTCTTTAACGGGATAGGAGGCTCAATGCTCCACACCCGGTAATCCTGCTTTCCCTGCTGTGCAGCAACATTCCCCGAGAACGCAGCAAGCCCATGTTCCGGCGTTCCATTGAACAGCCGCAGATGCTGTATCATCCTTTCTAAAGCATCGATGACATTTTTCCGTGTCGCAGAATCCTTGATATTGGTCGCAGTCCCGGCTTCCTGCTGCAGGTGCTGGATGATCTTGACAATTTCATACCCTTGAGGGATATAGACCGTGACCAGCTCGGTATGCCTCCCTTGATATTGGTCCAGCTCCTTGATAAATTTCTTCAGCTTGTGCTTCTGCTGCTCGGTAAGGCTCATAAGGGAAAAGGTCTGACGGGCATTATATAAAGGTTATGAGGCTAGTGCTCTGGCAAATTGATTATTCAACATTTCTATTGTCGACAATTATGTATGAAAACTAATATGTCAGGAAACAAGGTGATGAAGCAGAGGTATCCCCTGGATCTGCATTTCCCAAGAACCCCCATCCATGGGAAGCCCATAATTTCCGCCTTGCGATAGATTTAAAAAGTGGCAATAAACCCACTGTCTTGCATAAAAAGGATGTGATAATTCCCTGTGGGGCTATGGGGTAGCTTGGACTCATCCTTTCTGGTTTGGGACCAGAAGACCCCGGTTCAAAAGCCTTTACCGGAAGGTGGGGGCGGAATATCCGGGTAGCCCCACTTCAGATGATTGCAGCGCATCGATAAGCATATTCAACCATGGTACAAACAATAAAAGCGATGAAGCGTTTTGGGTCCCGGTATGGGCGAAAGCTCAAAGAGCGCTTTGGCGAGATCGAGCGTGAGCAGCGAAAAAAGCAGCTTTGCCCCTTCTGCAGGGCGCCTCAGGTCAAGAGGGTCGCTTTAGGGATATGGAACTGCAGGAAATGCAATGTAAAGTTTACCGGCAAAGCCTATTCCGTTGAAAAAAGGATTTCTTTCAAAAAACAGCCCGAGGAAAGCAGGCAGGAGCTGCAGGAAGAAGAACAGGCCCAAGAGGCAGCGGCGTTATAGGAGGACGAAATGGCAGAATACAAATGTTTTTCATGCGAAAAGAAAGTTTCTCCGGATTACCTGAAAAAAAAAGTGCGCTGCCCCTATTGCGGCAGCAAAATTCTGTATAAGCCAAGGACTCAGACGACGAAAGTGAAGGCGCGCTGAGCATGGCAGAGCCATCTCCAGAGATCGAAAAAAAGATCCAGGAGCTCCAGCTCACCGAACAGCGCATCCACACCCTCCTCATGCAGAAGCAGCAGTTCCAGGGGCAATTGATGGAGACCGAGACTGCCCTTAAAGAGGTCGAGAAGAGCAGGGAATCATTTAAGATCATCGGCAGCATCATGGTTGCAGCATCCTCAGAGGATCTCAAGAAAGACCTCAGGCAGAAGAACGAGGTCCTTGCTCTGCGCATCAAAACCCTTGAGAAGCAGGAATCAGCCATCAAGGAACGGACAAAAAAGATGCAGGAAGAAGTGATGAAGCATCTTAAGGAGTGAACTTGTAATGATGGAACAGCCGCACGGCCAGCAACAGCTCATCGGAGAAGCAGTTGATGCCCTCAAAGAGCTTGAAGGTGACGGCAATACAGCTAAAAACATCAAGGTAAAGATTCAGGAGATCATTTCTGTCCTCCAAAAAAACGGGGATTCGTTCAAGGCGGTAAAGGCATTGGACGGGCTTGAGGAGCTCACCAACAACCCTAACCTCGATCAGCAGATCAGGACACAGCTTTGGAATGTTGCGTCGATCCTGGAAAAGTCTAACGGCCAATAGCGCTCTTTTCTAATACTAAATATTCCCCCTCATTCATCTTTCCTAAAAGAAATTCAAGCTGGAGCTGCTTTAAGGGCGTATTGATTGTTGAAAGCTCGATCAGGACAACATTCTCTTTAGCCGCCGCACTCACCTCTCCTTTTATGCCCTCTACATAGTTCCTCCCCCAGTTCATCGTTAATGTCCCAACAATAAGGGCAAACCCGATGAGCATAAAGGTTGCAACCAGCGGCGTTAACCCCCTTTTCCCGCAGAAAATTCCCCCTCCCGAAAATAGCCCGACGGTCATTTTCTGACGTACTCCCGCTGCAGGAGCAGCAGATAGATGAACAACGAGATGATGGCCATCTCCAGCACAGGGAACCAAAGCGCGGAAACATCGATGACGCCTGCCTGTTCAACGATGGTTATCGTCTGCTCTCCGATGTAGACCAGAAGGGCAGCAAAAAGCAGCTTCCAGGGCTTCAGATACACTTTCTTCGGGTTGAGCAAAAATAGGCGGATAAAGAGTATTACCACAACCACTACGAGAGCAAGGTTATAGAATGGTGCAACCCTCCCTAAACAGTACCCAAGTACGGCCATGCTACCTCTTCCCCCCGAGATGGATCTGAGACACCAATGCCATGATGAGCAGCCCAAGGATGATCGCAGGATTGATGTGGGTCAAAAAAGGGCTCTCAAAGATTTTGAATGCGCGAAGCGCCCCGAGGATTTCCTGGACAGCGAAGAACACCAGCCCAAAGATAAGGAAAAGCCATGGCCTCAACTCTTTTCTCCTGTGGGAAACCTTCACAAGGCTTAACGCAACAAACCCAGCTACAAGAGCAAGAACCAGATTCCCTATTTTAAGGATACCTTCCAGATACTCGACCAAGGCAGCACCTCTTTTCTCTTTTATCCGTGGGGGTACTATAAAAATGTTTTGGAGCCTCCAGACACCCCCGGAAGCAAGATCAAAATTTCCTCACATAACTAAGGTGTGGGGCGTTTAATGAAGGCCCAAACAACCAGGGGTAATAAATTCAGTTAGGGCTGGCCTAAACCGCAAAAGAGATACTGCAACATAATTATGGTTTAGCACAAAATTCAGTTAGGGCAGAAAAACATTTAAACAGCAGATTCGGGGATAGAATGATGGCACATTGTAGGAAATCAAGCCTGCTGCTCTTCTTTATCGTTCTTATCCTCACTCTTATGGGCTGCACGCCCATCGAGCCAGAACCCTTGGCTCCAAGTCCAGAGCAGGAAACCGTAGATCAGCTCCGTATCTTGCTTGCAGATGACCCCGATAACCAATCATTGAAGTCTTCCTACGCTTCTGCTCTCATGGAGCTCGACATTGCCGAATCAGCACAAGCAAATATCACAGAAGGCAACCAGCCTTTTTTGTTGTTCCAGCCAAATGCGACATCCTGCATTCTGCTTATCCACGGCTTTGGGGCATCGCCCTATGAGATGAAGCCGCTGGGTGCATACCTCTTCCAGCAAAAAATGAATGTGTATGGGATACTTCTCGACGGCCATGCAACATCATTTATTGATTTCGAAAAGACAAAAAAAGAAGGATGGGTTGCAGGCATTGAAAAAAAGATAGAAAGCCTCAAGCCTTTATGCAGTGCCTTTTTTATCGGCGGCCTGTCCTTTGGGGGCGACCTTTCCATCGCAGCCGGCAAATCCCAGGACATCGCGGGAATCATCAGCATCAACAGCCCCATCTTTTTTTATGACGAGAGGATAATGGATGCAAAAAAATACCTCCCTTTCGTTACTTCAACCTCAAGGAACCTCACCGAGCACCAGTCTAATTACTATTATCGGGCCCTCCCGACAAGGGCAATTGCTGAGATGGCAGATTTTATCAATGCTCTGAAGCAGGATCTCCCCTCGATAAAACCGCCGATTCTGATCATTCAATCGTGGAAGGATGAGCGCGTCAGGCCGGAAAGCGCAGAGCTCATCCGCAACTCCATCGGCTCAAAGAAGATAACCCGAAAATACTATCCCGAGGGAACCCATGTCCTGACATTGGGCCCGCTCAATGAGACGCTGGGGGAGGATATTGTTGTTTTTATGGGAAAACTTACTAACAAAAGATAGAACGGCCCCCGGAGTGTGATGTCGATGGCATTATCGAAAAAATCAACAACCTTTTTAAACCACCCTTTACTTTTCTCCCGTTGAAGCACATATGGCAAAAACACAAAAGCAGGAAGGCACAAAACAGGAATCTCCCCAGCAGGGAGCCAGCAAGGATGAGCAGATTGGGTTCCATAAAGGGTCCCTTTCAACCCTCGCCAAAGAGCGGGAAGAGATGGTCAGGATTCTCCAAATCGTTGAACAGCTCATGCAGATGCACGTCCAGGCATTGAAGCAGCTTGGAGTTGATCTGGAAGAAGCAGCCAAAAAGGCAAAGGCCCAGGCAGATATCAAGAGCAAAGAGAAAGCCAAGCCCATCGAAGATATGATCCGGTAAGGAGCCTCGTCCGTATTTTCTTAACCACCATGGCAGATGTTATCATTCTCGGCAGCATGGCCTTAGACACTATTGAAACCCCTTTTGGCAAGGTCGAGAGGGTTCTGGGGGGCAGCGCATCCTACGCAGCCTACGCCGCTTCCTTTTTCGCAAAGCCGGCAATCATTTCTGTGGTCGGGGAAGATTTTCCCGAAAAAGAAAAGAACGTTCTCCTGGAAAGAGGCATCGTGCTGGATGGCGTCAAAAGGGAAGGAAAGACATTCCATTGGGAAGGCTTCTATGAGTTCGACATGAATGAGGCAAAAACCATAAAGACTGAGCTCAACGCATTGGCCTCTTTTACCCCGGCAGTTCCCGAGAATTACAAGGGCATCCAGCACATCTTCCTTGCCAACATAGACCCCTCAGCACAGCTTGAGGTTATTAAAAAGTTGAAGAATCCGGGCCTTATCGTCATGGACACGATGAACTTCTGGATTGAGCATAAAAAGAAGGAAGTCCTTGAAGTGATGAAGCATGCTGCTATCCTGCTCCTCAACGACGGTGAAGCGCGGCAGATGTTCCAGACGACAAATCTGGTGAAGGCCGCAAAGCAGGTCCTCGCCCTTGGCCCGGAAGCAGCTATCATCAAGAAGGGGGAGCATGGAGCTTTGTTATTTACAAAAGGCCATCACTTCAATGCCCCGGGCTATCCCCTTGAAGAGGTCAAAGATCCTACGGGATGCGGGGACTCCTTTGGGGGAGCCCTCATCGGCTGCCTTGCAAAAGCAAAAAAGCATGATCAGGCAACCTTGCGGAAAGCTATGGTCTATGCAAGCGCAATCGCTTCGTTTAATGCGGAAGACTTTTCCCTCCAGCGGCTTAAAACCCTTGCCTGGAAAGACATTGAACAGCGCTATCAGGAATTTGTATCCATGAGGAACTTTTAACCAGCCATCAGCAAGCTCAGATGACAATAGCGGAAAATGTTCGGCAGCTTAAAAAAATAGTTCCATCCTCAGTAAGAATTCTCGCCGCGGCGAAATCCCAGCCGATAGAAAAAATCCTCGAGGCCATCAGAGCGGGCATCGCCATTATCGGTGAAAATTACATCCAGGAAGCAGAAGAAAAATTCCCGTTTCTGAAAGGCAAAGCCGATTTCCACTGCATCGGCCATCTGCAAACCAATAAAGTTTCTAAGGCAGTGAAAATATTTGGCATGATACAGACGGTTGACTCCCTCAAGCTTGCAGAAGCCCTCAGCAGGGAATGTAAAAAACAAAATAAGACCATGCCTATTCTCATCGAGGTCAATAGCGCAAAGGAAGCGCAAAAAAATGGAGCCTTTCCCGAAGAGGTCGAATCTCTTGCAGAGAAAATCTCAGCACTTCCCAACCTCTCCCTCCGCGGCTTGATGACCATGGGGCCGGTGGTCAAGGATCCTGAGCAATTAAGGCTGTATTTCCGCCTGACAAAAAAGCTCTTTGACAAGTTAAAATCCACCCACCTTACAAATACGTCGATAGAAATCCTCTCTATGGGGATGTCAGATTCCTTTCAGGCTGCCATAGAAGAAGGTGCGACGATGGTCAGGCTCGGGGCAAAGATTTTTGGGCAGAGATAACATCATTCACCGAAAAGAAAAAAAAGAACCGGGATGCAGAACTCGAATGTTGGGGGTGTTAAGCCATCCCGGCCCCTAAGAATATGATTCGTTAATAATTCCTTACAGCTCCTCCTTGAGGTTTACCGTCCCGACCATCGTCAATGTGGATTCTACCTCTTCGTTTTTCCTGAACTTGAGGACAAAGTCGTTGAAATCCAGCACATCGCGGAACTTCATCTTCATCAAGAGGTCATATTCGCCTGTCACCCCGGAAACCTCTTTGACGTTAGAGATTGCAAATACCTTGTCGAGGTACACCCTTGGCTTCGTCTTGATGAGCATATACACGATAAACCCCTCATCAACTTTCGCGTTATCCAGAGCGACGGTAAATTTCTTGATTACTTTCTCCTGCTGGAGCTGGACCATGCGCTGATGCACCGTGCTTGGCCGCAGTCCCGTTTTTTTTGCGATGTCCCGGATCGGCATCCTTGCATTTTCCCTGAGTACCCGCAGTACGGCTTTTGATTTTTCATCCAATTCCACAAAAAATTATCTGTCCAACTAATATATAAATTTTTCTATTTTTGTCCGTCTTTTTACATAATTTCTGGACAAATGTAACAAATATTAGAGAAAATTATTTAAATTGCCCAAGAATACTATCTTAGGTGTGTCAATACGCTGAGGTGAAACTATGGACAAAGGATCAAATTATGAAGTTAAAGACCTGAAGCTAGCGGAGCAGGGAAGAAAAAATCTTGAATGGGCAGAGATGCAGATGGGCGCCCTTTTGAAAGTTAAAGAGCGCTTTGCAAAGGAAAAGCCCCTGAAAGGCATCCATATCGGCCTTGCCCTCCACGTGACCAAAGAAACAGGCGTCCTTGTCAGGACCCTCGTCGCAGGTGGTGCGACCATCGCAATTACCGGATGTAATCCGCTATCAACCCAGGATGACGTTGCAGCTGCACTTGCAGAAGAAGGCATCAAGGTCTGGGCATACAAAGGGGAAACAAAAGAAGACTACTACCGCTACCTAACATATGTTATCCAGACAAAGCCGCAGATAACCATTGACGATGGCTGCGACCTCGTTACCGAGATCCACACCAAACATCCTTTTTTGATCCCTTCTATCATCGGTGGAGCAGAAGAAACAACGACAGGCGTCATCCGCCTTAAAGCGATGGACAAGGATAAGGCCCTCAAATACCCCCTCATTGCGGTAAACGATTCCAATACCAAGCATCTGATGGATAATGTCAAGGGGACAGGCCAATCGACAATAGACGGCATCCTGAGGGCAACGAACGTCCTCATAGCAGGCCAAACCTTTGTTGTCTGCGGCTATGGGGAATGCGGCAAAGGAGTCGCAAAAAGGGCCCAGGGGATGGATGCAAATGTTATCGTAGCTGAGATAGACCCGTTCCGGGCTCTCCAGGCAGCGATGGACGGCTTCCGTGTCATGCCCATAAAGGAATCAGCAAAGCTCGGAGACATCTTTGTCACGGTAACCGGAAACAAGAACGTCATCGACCTTGAGCACATCCAGCTGATGAAAAACCATGCTCTCCTTGCAAACTCCGGCCATTTTGATGCAGAGATCAACATCGCAGCCCTAAAGAAGGCTGCCCGGAGCCAAAGGAACATACGCCCCTTTATGGATGAATATGAGCTCCCCGGCGGAAAGAAGATATTCATTCTCGGCGAAGGGAGGCTCGTCAACCTCGCTGCAGCCGAAGGCCACCCATCGACAATCATGGCGATGTCGTTCTGCAACCAGGCATTCGCCTGCGAATATCTGGTAAAACACAAAGGAAGCCTAAAGCCCGGGGTTTATACCCTCCCGAAAGAGATGGACGACGAAATCGCAAGGCTCCAGCTCGACGCGATGGGAATAACCATCGACAGCCCGACAGCGGAGCAGAAGAAATACCAGGAATCCTGGCTGGAAGGGACTTAATTGAAATGTTAGGTAGTTAGAGGCATTTCACAAAACGGGGGCAGAAAGCTCACGTGTAAAAAACACAACCCAGCGAATAGCCTGCTCTCAGGGGGTTGTATATTACAACCAAAATACCTAAAAATCTGTGTTTAGTAGTATAATACAACATAGGGTATAATACAACAGTAAAGTTTAAATATGAGATATAAGTTATACCATACAAATGAACGAAAAAGAACAGATACTCCAAGGGAACTGCGAAGAATACCTCGAGTTTGCCGAACAGGCACTCGCAAAGAAGAAATTTAACACAGCAGTCACCCTCTTCTTCAAAGCTATTGGTGCAGCAGCCGATTTTTTCATCCTTATGAAAGAGGGGATAGTGCCGTCTTCCCACGCACAGCGCTTCAAGATCCTCAAAGAAAAATACCCCGATATCTACTGTATACTGGACAAAGACTTTCCCTTTTACCAAGAAAGCTATACAAAAAAGCTTACAGAGGAAGCAGCAGAGGTGCTTAAAGATGATGCTTACATTATCAAAAAGCTTGCTCAAGAAAATAAAAAATGACCAGAGTATCTTTGATGTCGTAGAATATGGCTCTGCAGTAAAGGGAAAACTAGACCCAAAAGATATTGACCTGATAATTATCTTCAGGCAAACCACTCTCAAAGAGCGCCTTGAAAAGATCCAGGAATTTAAGAAAGAGATTACAGATAGGCAAAAATTAGACCTGAATGGGATACTTTGGGAGGAGCTTTTCTCAGAGAGTTTTTTTGCAAGGTCGGGAATAATCCTCGAAGGAATAAGCCTGATAGATGGCAAGCCCATAGCAGCAAAGTTGGATTTCCATGCCTCAACCCTGTTTATCCATGATCTCAAAAACAAGCTGCACACAGAAAAAGTAAAATTCAACTATGTTCTTAGGGGAAGAAACGGAATAGGGTTTATAGAGCGCCTAAAAGGGGTGCATCTTGCTCCCGGAGTTGTTCAGATTCCCATTGCCAACTCTTTAGAATTTGAGGAAATGCTCAACAGGCACAACATCCAGTTCACAAAGAAAAACATCCTCTGCCAAGGCTAAAACGGCCTATTGTCCTTCTTTTTCTTTCCGATAAGCCACCCAATCAGGAATATCGCAGCAATCCCGGCGGCAATTATCCAGATGCTCACTTGCTTCTTCTCACCACCTTCAACGCCTTCAGGAATTGCCTCAGCCCCAACCGCTGGCGGCACGGGCGGCCCTTCTTCAGCAGGAGCAGCCTCGGCAGCTTTCTTCTGCCCAACGATTGCAAAGATGGAAAACCCAGGAGTCTCAGCCTCAAAATAATAATGGAATGCATCCTCACTCGTCATTGAGGTAGGAAGCGAAGACCAGGTTTTTGTTACTGCGCTGAACCTTCTCAATTCAATCGTTGCCGGTTCATACCCTTCCGCTTTCGGCACCTTAAACTTAACCACTGCCTTCTGGATATTTGCATTGGAAATCTTATCGACCGTGATCTGCAGATATTTGAAGACCTGCTTGTCCTCACCAGCCTTGATTGCATTTGTCGCAACCCCGGAATCAATCCCCCTGTCGGACACCGTCACCGAAGAGGCAGAAACACCAGTTTCAACCGTGATAGTAACCTCAGTAACTGAAATCGCAGCATTAGAAACCTTTGCAACTGCAGTCCCGCCAGCATCAACCTGACCAGTATCAATAGTCTCCGACTGAATAGAGCCTGTTCCGCCTGCCCCGCCTCCGCCGCCTCCGCTGCCACCGCCTCCTCCGCCTCCTCCGCTGCTTGAGCTGGAGGAACTGGTTGAGCACGCAGAAGAGATGGTAAGGCTAACCCTCTGCCCTTCCCCACCGGGGGAATAGGTGCCTGTCTGGGATGCAGACTGCGCGCAAACGGAGAACGTTACACTGGTAGCCGTTTGATTGGAACACCGCGCAACATCAACCTGATAGTTGCCAGAAGAATCAGTTGTAGCCGAAAATGTGTGCCCGCCAAGAGTCGCAACGACAGCTGCTGAAGTTTGGGCAGTCCCTCCGCTGGTTGCCTGTCCAAAAAATGTTTGGGGAAGGGCAGAGACAGAACTTCCACAATCCATTGCAGCAAAAGCCATGCTTGAGATAATAATTACAAAAGTGCACACGAAAGAAATTCCAAACCTTAAACCCTTACCTACCCGTTTAACCATGAAGTTCCACCCACAAAGATAAAAAAGGAAATACAATAAAATAGTTATGGTGTTCCAGTCAGGGTATCGGCAGTCCTGATATAGATCCAGAACCCCCTTCCTTTATCCCAGATAGCATCCTCATCCCAACTGCTCTGTAATGTGCTGTTGAGGAGTGAGTTTGTCGTGTCATACCATAGCAATGACTCAAAGTTTGCGAACCCTGCGCTGCAAAGGCCGCCTGAGCACAATCCTGCAAGGGCATCATCTGTATTCCTATTGTTGTTGAATGCCGTTGAATAATACCCTGCAAGATACCACCTGCTGGCACTCAAGCTCCTGGGATTTGAGACGCCGTAGCTTACAGGAGGAGCCCCCGTTGTTAGGTTCCCAAAGAGGTAAAGATTGGATGTTGCGTTTGTGAAAACCCAGTATCCCTGCATAGGAACCATCGCCGTTAAAGTATCGCTAAGGTTCTGGTGCCATGAAGTAAATGAAGTCCCATCAAACCCATATGCCCTTCTGATATTTGTCTCATTGGCAATAATGTTATCAAGGCTGTCATTGAACAATATTAATGGTGTTGAAATAAGGTTCCATCCATTTACCAAGCTAACCGTAAAATTATTGCTCGTCGGCACCGTGATATTCAAGGGGTAGGTAGTTGCTGAGTTTGATGCATTATCCTTCGCGTCGATGTTGAGCTGATTGTCGCCAAACGTTACTCCCGTTTCGATGTAAGTGCAGTTGATATCAGTCTGCCCGGCATTCGCCACACAGTCCCTGGAAAAGTTGAAGTTGGTGAACGACGCATTTTGCGGGGTGACCGTAATCGAAGAGGTATTCACTCTCACGGAATCATTGACCCTAAAGGTAATCAATCGGGAAGTCGCTGCACCGCTCGTTGTTGAGCTGATAGTAGGCCCAGTCCCATCGAAGAAGTACAGTCTCGTGCTTTCATTGAAGTTCCCGGCATAGTCGATAAACCTTGCAGTGACATTATAATACCCATTCTCCTGCAATCCAGACAATGCAACGCTTGTCGCAGTCTTGCTCGTAAGGTTGCTGATAGTGATATTCGCAGTCCCATTCACGAGGATAGTCACATTCAGCGGGTACCCAGCCCCAATCATGGTTGCATCCGATCCATTGATGGTGATATAATCAGATGCAATAACATTATCCTGAGGTGGAACAAGGATGCTGATATTTTCCGGCTTTGTGCTGTCGAAGAACACCGTGTTGTTCGTTGAATTTATCGCATTGGATGCATTATCTTTTATCTCGACGATAACGTAATATGATTGGCC
>JACPII010000052.1 GCA_016188175.1 Candidatus Woesearchaeota archaeon
CGCCATCGAGAAGCTTTCTCACTTCAATTCCCTGGCTGCTTCCCTCAAAATATTCTATCCATGCATAGGTGTCAAGGATAAGCGTCATATCCTGTCCTTTCTGTCTCTGGAGAAAGATTCCCGCAATCCCTTTGCTGCCCCGAACATGCTCTGCCTTACCTGTATCTTCTCTTCAGCGAGCTGAGACAGCAGCTGGTCAAATGATGACGCGCCCATGCTTTCCTTCAATGACTCAAGCTCTTTGTGGGTCTTAAAGGTCACGGTGATGGTTTTTGCTTCCATATTAATAATAGATATTAATAGTATATATAAATGTTGTGGCATGTTCTTATTTTTGATATACCTTGCCCCATTATACAATAGTAAAAATAGAAAGAATTATATGCCCCCTACTATCTCTTTTAATTATGAAAAGACTATCTAGAAGGGAGTTCTTGGCGGCAGCTAGAAACTGTTTCTTAATGGGGGGAGGAGGAAGTCTGATCCTCGGAGGAACCGCTCTTTCCGAGGAGGCAAAAAAAGGCCAGGTTGCTGAACTAGTTGACCTGATTAAAAAGTTGGGAAAGGAACTTGAGATGGCCTTTAAACCGTTAGGAGCATTCCATCCGAAAACAGAATTTAGGAACTATCCCAGATATGAATTCGAAGTTGGCGCAATTCGATATTTCTGCAGCTACTATCCTTGGGAGAACAGTTTGGAAATAATAGGGAGCGGTAAACCTTCAGAAATCGAAGGCGGGTATATTTCATTTACATGTTATGACAACGGTCTCGATGGGATAAAACCCCACACCCTCTTAATTGATTCTCTGGATAGTGTAAGATTTGACATTGCTACCACTGATGATGCAATCACCAAATGGATTGAAAGCCTGGGATTTACGATTGTAAACGATCCAGTTTTTAATAAACCAGGTGTAAAATTCAGGTTTAAAAACTCTTATAATCCCACATTAGCCGGGACTGCAAATACTGCATATATGGGGTTGATAAATCATATCCTCACTTCTGAAAGAAAACCGATAGATTTTCCTCGGTAAAAAAATCTTCAAACCGCAATCTCAAACTTAATCCTCGGATAGGATCCATAATCAAGAACTTCGGTATCCTCAGCCTTCCAATCGAGGAGGGAGGTAAAGTTTTTTGTTTCAATCTTTGGCAAGGGGAATTTGGCTGGGTCCCTTGCCAATTGTTCTTTTGCACCTTCAATGTGGTTCTCATAGATATGGACGTCGCCCAAGAAGCCGACCAATCTTCCTTCTTCCCTCTTTGCTTCTTTTGCAAGAAGGTGCAACAGCAATCCGTAGCTTGCAATATTAAATGGCAATCCTAACATCATATCAACACTCCTTTGGTTCCACATCAAATTAAGCCTGTTGTTGATTACCGTCACCTGAAAGCAATAATGGCAGGGCGGCAGGGCCATCTTGTGCTTCGCAGCCGGATTCCATGCGGAAACGAGCATCCTTCGGTCAGTCGGGTCTTTTTTTAACGTTTCGATGACCATCTTGAGCTGGTCAATCCCTTTGCCTTCGTAAGGGGAATCAAAATTTTCATATTCAGCCCCGAAGTGCCTCCATTGAAAGCCGTAGATAGCGCCCAAATCCCTTTCTTCAAGCATTTTTTTCTTTGCAGCCTCCTCGTGCCCGTAAGGAGCTTTAGCAGGATTTGCCCACTCATCCCAGATATGGTTGTTCCTGTCCTGCAGCCACCGTTTGTCCGTTATCCCTTTGATGAAGAACTCAAGCTCCGTTGCGATAACCTTGAAAGGCATTTTTTTCGTCGTCAGGAGGGGAAAGCCTTTGCCCATATCATGCTCAAAGATTGCGCCAGCCATAGCCAACGTTTTTGTCCCCGTCCTGTTGGATACAAGGACCCCCTTGGAAAGGATTGTGCGGACCAGGTCAAGGTAGGTTTTCATGTTCGGCCTTTGGGTACCGGGAGCGGCTATTTAATGTTTTTGGCTGAGGGACCTGACAATATTGGGGCCTTTGCGTTTGGCGATAACCCGACAACGAAATGGGACAAAAAGCTGGGCTCAAAAAAATCCTGATTTGGGATAAATTCGGCTGGTGGAATGGCTGGAAAGAACAGCCTATTTTAGGACATCGCCTGCTTTCATATACCACAGATACATATCCAATTCTCCCGGAAGCATGCTGGCCTTTTCCGCAAGTTTGAGGAACGTTTCTTCAATCTTTAGGTAGTTCTTTTCTGACAAAGTTGGAATTTCCCCTATTAACCCATGCTCGACCATCACGCTCAATATATGCCTGTCCAAGATTGCAAGGTCAAAATACCCAACGTTCCTCAGGAAATGGGATGCCTCTTTATAACCGAATCCGATGATGCTGTCGGCGAGCCATTTCCTCACGGCAAAGATCCCATCGCTGCGGATGATAGATTGGACCCTATCTTTTATCCCGGTTTTATCCCGGTTAGCGATGATGTATCTTGCCTTCGTGTTGTGGAATCGGTGCTTGTTTTTCAAGATTACCCTGGAGAGCTGCTTCTGGTCTAGAGTGATAAATCCCCTAAACCCCAATTCCTTCTGGATGTTCCACGACGTCCTTGATCTGGAGTTTGCGGCAAGGATGCAGAAGCAGAGCTCGGAGAACCAGGTTTCTTTTGAATCATTTTTAATCTTCAAGAATTCATTCAGCCTCGCCTCAACCTGTTTCCCGATTTTACTTTTTTTCAGGCCATTCAACTTTTCCTTTAAGGTAGGGTTGATTCCAGCCATACACCCTGATTAATGGAGTTATTAATAAATCTGGTGATGCGGGGGGTTGTCGTCATTGATGGAATGGAAAAAATCCAGCCTAAGACATGAAGGTGTTTTAGCCGCAAACGGTGCGGCCCATCTGTACGATAATGCTGCGCATCAAATAATTTTAAGAACTAATTATATGAAAAATCTGTTCAATATGAAAAAATCTGTTCAATATGAAAAAATCTGTTCAATAGTAACATTGGTCCCGTTCGGAAGGAAAAACTCAACGTTGGGTGACACCCGGGAGCGAAAGCCCATGAGGTTGCCTCCATGGCAGACAAGCTCCTCAAGTGAGGCGACAATTGCATCTCCTTTACTTTCGATGCGGGTATTTGGGGGTATAACCGTGCCGCGTGAGACAAGTATAAGTGATCCATCAGGTGCAATAATGGCAGAGTTACAACCTACATCTACATATTTGTCTATAATGGCGTTGCGTATTTCTGAACCGCGAACAACTGTCCCCTCCTGCGATGATGGGGAAGCTGACCCCCCAAAGAGAACAGAGTTCGTAATGTGTGAATTATGGATGGTGTTGCCCGGTGAAAAGATTGCGCCTTGAAACCTTGAATTTTTTGCATCAAATCTTCCGGAGGAGAAATAAGTGTCTCCGTTTGAATGAAATTGAGGATGAGCGATGGCTGCAATAGGCCATTTTGGATTTGAGATTAGATCTGGAGACCTTGCAATCAGGATGTCGTTGAGCGACCTTCTAAGTGCTTTTGGCTCCCCAACATCCTCCCAATAGCCCTTGAAAGGAAAAGCATAAACAGGGTAACCCTTCTTCACCATCCAGGGTATTACATCCCCCCCTATATCAAAATTTGTCTGGGTTTCGGGGTTTTTAGCAACGCCACTTTTTTTATCATACGGGCTTTTTTGGCTGTCTTTTTTAAGGACGTCCAGCCAAACAGTGGTTGGAGCAAAGTAAATCCCCATGCTTGCAAGGAATTTTCCTTCCCTTTTAGGGAGAGAATCCAACGCGGGCTTTTCCTCGAAACTGAGAACTTTATTCCCTTCAGTATTCAGAATCCCAAATCTGGGGGCATCTTCCCTTGGCACTTCTTTTGCTAAGATCACTAATGCATTTTCCGGGAGCTCGGGATATTGCAGGAAGACCTGGGAAAAATCAACGCTTACAATGTGATCGCCAGAAAGGCCAAGGATATAATCAACATTGGCTTTTGCCGCAATTTTCAATGTTTGGAAATAGGCATCAGAGGTTCCTTTAAAAGAGGGGCTCTGGCTGATATCCTGGGGATATACAAACCGGATTGTCCCATCAGGGCTGCAATTTCCACCATAGACCGTGGAATAGAATCTCCGTAAACTTGTCGGGAGGTATTGACATGCCAGGTAAACGCAGACTACACCACTGTTCAGCCCATTTGATGAGGAAAATGCCGCAAGTGAAGTTGGCCCTGCAGGCACGGCTGCTTTAGTCCTATGCCATGTTAATGGGCCTAACCTTTCCCCAATCCCCCCAACAAGCTCGATAGCGGCAACCTGCCGGGGGTTAATAAAACCCGATTTTCCCATAGCATGAAGAATCTAGGTCCCTTTTAAAAGGTTACTATTTTAACTATTAATAGGTAGTTAATAGTGATTGCAGCATCAAGCTTATCTACAAGCGGATACCCCCACCTGATTGCAATATTTCTTTATCACGCACCTGCTGCACCACGGCGAAATAGGCCGGCAGGTGTTCTGGCCGAATGCAACGAGCATGGAATTGATATGCTCCCAGTATTGCAGGGGGAGCTTTTTGCGCAGCGCCATCTCGGTTTCATGGGGTGTTTTTGTTTTCACATAGCCCAACCGGTTCATGATGCGGTGGACGTGGGTATCAACACACATCCCTGGCTTCTTGAATGCCACGGCAACGACCAAATTTGCAGTCTTTCTTCCGACGCCATCTATCTTCATAAGGTCGTCCAACTCCTCAGGGATGCGGCTGTTAAAAAATGCGTTAAGCGTCTCCGGCAATTTTTTGAGATGCTTTGCCTTGGTGCGGTAGAACCCGACAGGGTAAATTAACTTCTCGATTTGCTTTAGGGAAAAAAACTCAAGGTCCGCAGGCTTGTGCACCTGGGCAAAGAGCTTTTTTGCTGCCACCAGCGTAGTCTCGTCTTTTGTCCTTGCAGACAACATCGTCGTGACTAGGACCTTAAAGGGATCATGGGTCTGCATCTCCATCAAATCAACGACGGGGACATGATAGTGAGAAACCTCCTTCTTCAACAGCGCGTAGATGGTTCCCATCGGCGGTCCCTTCATGGGCGGGGAAAAAGAATGGGGAATCAAAAAAATCCGACCACCACCAGCCAATAGACCGGCGGCATACTCACTATCGTTCGTAGCCTCAGAAACACCTGTTTCTGGGATATGCTCGCTCCCTTCGGTCGCTCCGGCCGGATTTTTTGTTCTCTATGCCATCGGCATAGGCTCAAAAACATTGTTTTTGTTGTCATTTTCCACAGGATGTTGGTTTCACAGATAAACCACGCTCATTTCATTCGCTGGTTGCGCTCGGCTTTGCCTCGGCAAACCACCAGTGAGATACGCCGGTAGAAAATGAGATTTTTATAGGTATCGAAAAGAGGGGGAAAGAGTAAATTTTCTTCCTATGGAAAAGCCACCAACATTGGCACCGACGAACCCGGGGTTGTCCCTTACGGGGTGGTTCGTAGGGCATTTTTGCATCAGCAAAAATGGCCGCAGGCGCCTATGTTGTTGGCGGCTTTTTTGTGAGAAGCTTCTGGATGCGCAATAACCTTGTGAAAGGGTTAACTTTAAGTAATCAATTTCTCTCCCCAATACAATGGGGGATTCCATGAAGCCAACGCGAAGAAAATCTATCCCAGTCCAAGTTGGAGCTATCGGCATCGGGGGAGATAACCCTATCCGGATCCAGTCGATGACGAACACCTCAACCGCGGACGTTGAGGGGACGGCCAGGCAAATCCTCGAGTTGGCCGATGCGGGAAGCGAACTCGTCAGGATAACGGTCCAGGACAACGCTTATGCGGAGGCAGTCCCCCGCATAAAGAAAAAGCTTGAGGCGGAGAAATGCGAGGTTCCCCTTATAGGGGACTTCCACTTTAACGGCCACTTATTGCTCTCACGCTATCCGGAATGCGCCAAAGCCCTCGACAAGTTCAGAATCAACCCGGGAAATGTCGGATTTGGGGATTCTCATGACAACAATTTCAAGGCATTCATCGAGCTTGCCATCCTGCACGACAAGCCTGTCCGCATCGGCGTGAATGCAGGGTCGCTGGACCAAAGGACACTTACCCGGCTGATGGATGAAAACAGCAGGCTTCCCCTGGAAAACAGGAAAACCGCCCAAGAGATAAAGGTTGATGCGATGGTGGCATCCGCACTGGAGTCTGCCAGGATGGCGGAACGGTATGGGATGAAAAATGATAAGATCATATTGTCTGCAAAAGTGAGCAAAGTGCCTGAGTTGATAGGCGCTTATGAAAAGCTTGCAGGGCTCTGTGAGTATCCGCTCCATGTCGGGCTGACGGAAGCCGGCATCGGAACAAAGGGAATCGTGAGTTCCACTGCCGGGATCAGCCATCTGCTCCAAAAAGGGATCGGAGACACGATACGGGTATCACTCACGCCATCACCCACGTCGCCGCGGACGGAAGAGGTGAAGGTTGCCCAGCAGATCCTGCAGGCAAACGGCATCAGGAGTTTTATGCCGACGGTAACAAGCTGCCCGGGGTGCGGCAGGACAACGTCAAAGGTGTTCCAGGAGATTGCAGAGGATATCACCGCTTTTCTGGAGGAGCGGACACCATTTTGGAAAAGGAAAGGATTCCAGGGGGTTGAAGAGATGACGGTTGCCGTCATGGGATGCATCGTCAATGGCCCGGGAGAGAGCAAAGAGGCAAACATCGGCCTGAGCCTTCCGGGATTGGGGGAGGATCCCGTGAGCCCGGTGTTTGCCGATGGGCGGCAGGATTCGAAACTCAAGGGCCCCGAAAGGATTGAAAATTTCAAGAAGATGATTGAAGAGTACGTCGAGAAGAAGTACGGCGGCCAAAAGGATGGAGAGCCTACCCCTTAATCGAGCGTGAAGCGACTATCGCGTATCTGCTAACGGCTTCAAAACTCAGGATGTGTGCCAGGAAGGTTCTGCGTCCCCGGACGGGGCGACCCCCCGCGACGAACACGACGTAAAACCGTCAGAGTTTTGACCCTAGGCCGTAAGCAGATACGCCATCGCAAACTTTTTAAAATAGGGAAGAAGTGAAGGAGCATCGGCTATGGAAAAGCACAACTGCGACCTGCGGCATTGCTTCAAGAACCTAATTGTCAAGCTGGGAGAAAACCCGGATAGGATGGGCTTGAAGGAAACTCCGGAGAGGGCTGCGGAAGCGATCGAGTTCCTGACAAAGGGGTACAGGCAGGACCTCCGGGAGGTTGTCAACGACGCCATATTCCCCTCCAACAACGATGAGATGGTAGTCGTAAAGAACATCGAGTTCTATTCACTGTGCGAACACCACATCCTTCCTTTTTTCGGGCAGGCCCATGTCGGCTATATCCCTGACGGAAAGATTTTGGGGGTTTCGAAGATCGCAAGAATCACCGACGTTTTTGCGCGGAGGCTCCAGATCCAGGAAAATCTCACGAAACAGATAGCCGATGCCGTCCTCAAGTTTTCCGGAGCAAAGGGCGTCGGCGTTATCCTTGAAGCAAGGCACCTCTGCATGATGATGCGCGGAGTTGAAAAGCAGAACTCTGCAATGAGGACTTCCTGCATGCTCGGCTGCTTCAAGACCAACCAGGCGACGCGGAATGAGTTTTTGCAGTCAATCGGGTGAATGAAGAAAAACCGGCCACGGCTCCGTCCGTGACGGGCTTGTGGAAGAAGGAGTTTGGAAAAGGATGCCAACTGCAACGATCAGCAAAACCATCGAATTTGATATGGGGCACAGGGTGCCAAACCACAAGAGCAAATGCAAAAATATCCACGGGCACCGGTACCGGGTCGAGGTGGGAGTTCTTGGGCCCATCACACTCACCCCCCATGCATCCGACGAAGGGATGGTGCTGGACTTCGGTGATTTGAAAGAAATCATGATGAACGAGGTTCATGACCAGTTTGACCATGGATTCATGATGTATGCCAAAGATCCCTTTGCTGAGGATTTCCGAAAATTTCAAAGGCAGGGGCAGAAAATCATCTTTGTGCCGTTTATCCCGACAGCCGAGAATATTGCCATGCACATCTTCACTTTGCTGAAGCCAAAAATAAAAAAGCCATTGGAGATTTCGTTTGTCAAGGTGTGGGAAACGCCGAATTCGGCGGCGAGGTATCCTTAAAATAGCAGTACGGCGTTTTTTTTCATTTCTTATACCAAGAAAGAACATTTATATATGAATGCCCTTTTTACGTCCAGATGATTTTAAAAAAATTAACCAAGGAAGAAGCGAGGAATGAAGTTAAAAAACTCGTGGATAAGTATACTAGAATAGGCGAATCTGGATCTATTAAAAGGTACAATGAGGAAGATACAAAAGCGGAATTTATCGAGCCACTTTTTGAAGCCCTTGGGTGGGATGTCAGAAATACTGAAAATGACGATGAAGTAGTCAGAGAAGAAAAAATATCTAAGGGAAGAGTAGATTACTCTTTTAGGATTAATGGAATTCCTAAATTTTTCTTGGAAGCAAAAGCCCTTAAAGAAGATTTAAACAATATCAAATTTGTGGAGCAGGCAGTAAATTATTCTTGGCATAAAGGCTGCACTTGGGCAGTTCTTACAGATTTTGAAGCAATAAAAATATTTAATGCTGAATGGAAAAGTGTGAATCCATTACAGGTGCAATTCGGACAAACCTTGCCGTGTCAATTGTTATTTGAAAAGTTTGATACTTTCTGGCTTTTATCGAGAGAAAGCTTTGAGAAGAAATCGCTGGATACTGAAGCAGAAAAATGGGGCAAGAAAGTTAAAAAAATCCCTGTCGATAAACAGCTTTTGGCGGATTTAACAAAATTTAGAGACTTCCTCAACAAGAACATTCTCAAAAATAATGCTTCTAAAAATCTGTCTGGTGATGAATTAGACGAAGCTGTGCAGAGAATTATTGACAGATTAATTTTTATCAGGACTCTTGAAGATAAAGAATTAGAAGCTCCGATGTTGCAATCGGTTGTCAGAGAGGATTTAAACAAGAGAATTTACAAAAAATTAAACCTCATTTTCAGAAAAATTGATGATATCTATAACAGCAAATTATTTTCTCCCCATTTATGCGAAAACTTAGAGGTAGACGATGATGTTTTATCAATAATAATTGGCGGATTGTTTGCAACAAGTGATAATTCTGTACGTTATGACTTTTCTGCTATTGATGCCGATGTTTTAGGGACCATTTACGAACAATATTTAGGGCACATTCTAAAGAAAACAGACAAAAGAGCCAAACTTGCAGAAGGAAAAGCACATAGGAAAGAGCAGGGAATATATTATACTCCCACCTATGTAGTTGATTATATTGTTAAAAATACTGTTGGTGAATTATCCAAGAATAAGAGATTTAACTTAAAGAACATTAAGATTTTGGACCCTGCTTGTGGCTCTGGCTCTTTCTTAATGAAAGCTTTTGATTATCTTGTTACACGTGATAAAAAGAAAAATGAAGAAAACGAACAGGTAAAGTTGGATTTAACTGGTGCTTCACCCACTTATAACAAAAAAGTTGAAATCCTGAAAAACAATATTTTTGGAGTAGATTTAGATTCTAAAGCTGTTGAAATTGCTCAATTGAATTTGTTATTGAAGGCTGCTGAGAAAAAACACAGGCTGCCAACACTACAGGAGAATATAAAGATTGGAAATAGTTTGATTGATGATTCTGCTGTTGCAGGAGAAAGGGCTTTCAAATGGGAAGAACAATTCAAGGACATAATGGGTAGTGGTGGTTTTGATGTTGTTATTGGGAATCCGCCTTATGTTAGACAAGAAGAGATTACATCATTCAAGACAAGTCTAAAAGAATATATTGTTTTTGAAGGTCGAGCTGACTTGTACATATATTTCATTGAAAAAGGAATAAAACTACTTAAAGAAGGAGGATACTTGGGGTTTATAGTCCCTAATAAATTCTTGGCAGCTGGCTACGGAAAAGCTCTAAGAAAGTACATTCTTGCTAACTGCCATATCTTTAGAATAGTCGACGTATCAAATATACGGGTCTTTAGTGAAGCTTCAGTTTATCCAGTAATGATTATTCTACAGAAATATAAACCAGAGAATATGAATTCACAACATAAAATGCAACTTGCCAATGTAGATGATGAAGCAGAGATCATCAGTGGAAAAGTAGCGTACAAGAAACTTAGCCAAAATGTATACGTAGATTTAGTTAGTGAATCATTTCTTACATCC
>JACPII010000051.1 GCA_016188175.1 Candidatus Woesearchaeota archaeon
CATCCACTCCCCATGTACTCATTATTCCCCATCCACTCCCCATGTACTCATTATTCCCCATCCACTCCCCATGTACTCATTATTCCCCATCCACCTCTAACATATACATTAAAACATTGATAATACAATTTTGATAATGCAATAACTAAATCCTTAAATAGGATGTTTTATTATCCTGGCGATAAAGAGAGTTTGCGGGGATTTCGTGCCATGGGGAAAAACATAATCCATCTTCTGGTTCTTGCTGTTTTTATCGGCTTTGTAAACTTTCCAGCACTGGGGAGGTTTTTTATCACTGACCTTTCTTCCGGGGAGATGGGGACTGCGTATGTCAATGTCAGGAATCCCGGAAGCGGGGACATCGAAGACCTCAACGTGAAAATCACCTTTTACGACCTAGGGCTCCAGTATGCTTCCCAGACGTTCGATGTCGAGGGGCGGGACTCTGTCCTGGTCAGGGTCTTCATGCCCATCCCGAAAGATGTTCAGCCGGGAGTGTATCTTGCGAAGATTTCGACGGGAAATGACGACTTTAAGGATTCGCAGCATGTGTGGGTCGGGGTTTACTGAATAGTTATTAATAACAATTTTGGGTTTTTTTATGGACGACAACTAGGCACTAAAGAATTGTTTTTTGGCGTCGGTGGATGAAATCTCTTCATCTAAAACTTCCTTAACAATTTTAAATAATTGCAGTGTTGTAATCAGTTTTACATTATTTACTTGTGCTGTTTTTTGAACATTATTTGGAAATGCTTTATCTCTATCTTCAGGGGGGTAATTTGCATAATGATTCATAATAAAAATCCCCATACATTCGGGTTTAGATAATTTATTCCGGTTAGTCATTCTTGTTATTAACTTGCTTAACTCTGTCCACTCGGCACCCCTTTCTAAACCACTTTTAATTTCCAACAAATATTCTACCCCGTTCAACTTGATGACCCCATCTTCTTCGGCTTTTGTTGGGTCAGATGGCAACAATCCAATTAACCTCAATGAATCATGGACAACTTTTTCCAATTGGTGCCCGACTTCCCATATTAACATTTTAAAGTGTTCTATGTTTTCAATTTGATTAAATTTCTTGGAAATTTCAGATTCAATCTTTTGTTTTTCCTTAAACAAATTCTCTATTTCTTTTTTAACAACTAAAGATTTTTTTGTGTTGACCTTTTCTGCCCATCCGGGTTTCTCTCGTCCAAAGTTAAAGTTGTGTATTCTTCGTAATAAAGCCAGTACCCCATTTCCAGAATTTTCCGATAAAGAATGTAAAAAACATATTTTACCCCCATATCTTTGTTGAATAGCGTACGGTTCTCCCCAGGATTGATACTTACTAACATCTATTTCTCGAAAGTTGTTAATTAAAAAACCCAATATCTTTCCCGCATTATTCACAGCTAATTCTTCCAAGTCGTATAAATAAGGGTGTTGGGATGTTACTTTTTGGTTTACGCCAAAATAAAAAACCCATTTTTTTAAGGAAGAAAAATAGTCAGCATAATCTTTATCTCTACAAGTTATCACTTCTCCAGTTTCGCTGGTTGTAGTAACTTCAATCATTTCCGGAATCCAAGAATAGAGTTGTTTATTGGTGTTCCGTCCATCCTCGAGATAGGAGTACCCAGCAGAACCCAAGATGTATAACATAATTCCAGATTTTATAATTTCATAAAATTTTTCATTATTCAAAAATCTATCGACCAGGTATTCGTCATCTTTATTCTTATCAAAAAAAGAAAAATCCAAAAAGATGATATCGTAATCACTAACATTTATTGGTTTACCTTTTTTTATTTCATCCCAATGCACACATCTTATTGGTCTTGGCAAACCGCCAATACCCACCGCTAGGATTCTACTATCCATACAAGGATTGATTATCAAGGAATTTATAAACTTAGTTGTCCCCTAAGCCCAAAACTTGTCACTCGAAATTTACCAGAGCAGCTTGATTGGAAAAGATTTAAACGTGGATCCATATCGGTTAGTGATTGTTCCCCCCACTCCCACTCCCCTCTAAATGGTTACATTTTTAAGCGAACCCCATTTTAATCTTCCCATGCAATTTGTTCAGGAAGGCTCTGCAAAAATAAGAGTTCAAAAGGTTTCTGTAGTCAGCAAATCCATGGGCGTCTTCTACAATCCGGTCATGCAGCTCAACAGGGACCTCACTATCGCTGTCCTTGAGGCAGTTCCCCAAACGCACCTTTCCATTGCAGACCCGCTCGCGGGAACAGGCATCCGGGCAATCCGTCTCCTCAAAGAGCTTCCCGGGAGCAAAATAAAAAGTATCGCGATTAATGATTACGGCCCGAACGCAGCAAGGGCTATCCGGAAAAACTTTGCGCTCAACAAAATCTCCCTTGGAAAAAAAGCAGGCATCTCCTGCCTCGACGCAAATATCTTTTTGCTCAACTCCTTCGGCTTTGATTATATCGATATTGACCCTTTCGGGACGCCAAACCCCTATCTGGATGCCGCAATCAAACGGCTTTCCAGAGACGGCATTTTAGCAGTCACCGCAACGGATACCGCAGCGCTTGCGGGAACATTCCCTGAAGCGTGCCTGAGAAAATACTGGGCGATGCCGCAGCGGGGGAGCTTGCAGCATGAGATTGGCCTTCGGATCCTCATCCGGAAGGTCCAGCTCATCGGAGCCCAATACGAAAAGGCGCTTATCCCTATCTTTTCCTACTCAAAAGAGCATTATCTTAGGGCATTCCTCCAGTGCACCAAGGGGAAGAAATTTGTTGATGGCATCCTCAGGAACCATGGAACGTTTAGGGGTGCGGGGCCTCTTTGGCTGGGCAATCTTTGGGATATCCCTTTGGTTAAGAAAATGGGTTCACTTTCCCAGAAAAAATTTTCCGGGGAATTTACATCGTTCATAAGAATCATCGGAAAGGAAGCCAGTATTCCCTCCGTCGGTTTTTTTGATATCCATAAAGTTTGTGAAAAATTAAGCTTAAGGGCCGTCCCCAGGACAGAATCAATTCTCGGAGCGATACGCCAAAAGGGGCATGCCGCAGCACGGACCCATTTCAATGATTGCGGGATTCGGACGTCGATGGCATTTGAGGATTTTGAAAAGATTGTTGCAAACCTCGGCAAAGGGAGAGAATGAAGGACTGACAGTTACTAGGGCAATAACTCCAAAATGTCCCGACCACTAATGATTAGTATTCCGCCATACATCTTTAGGGAAAGCAAATCTTCATCCCCGCTAATAATGAAATCCGCTTTGACAAATACTGCACACTCAAGAAACATATCATCCTTGGTGTCCCTGCATCCTTGGTGTCCCTGCAAATTGGTTTTGGCAGTTTCTGAGCAATAACAACATGGATAACGAGGTTATCCTTTGCATAACCTGGTCTGGTGTAAGCATAGCTTTTTGGAAAACGTCCTTAAACTTCGGCCTTTTTATCACCTCCCCTGCCTCGTTAAGAGTATCCCGGGTAGTGTAAAGCATTGCTTTGCCTTGCTCGATTTTCCTCAGCAGCTCCGCCTCATTCCCTTCCCAAAATAACCCCGATACAAGAGTGTTGGTGTCCAGAACGAGCTTAAGCAGCATTTCTAACATCCTTAATTGCTTTTTGTATATCTGCTTTGGTCAATCCAGACTGCCTCGCTGCTTCCCGCAAGGGCTTTGCCATCTCGTCAAAGGTTTTTTTGATGGATTGCTTTTCAATCTTCTTTAAAATTACTGTCCCATCCCCCCCAAATACCATAAACTGGTCTGATTTCCTGATTCCCATCTCATTCCTCAGGGAGGAAGGAATCACAACCTGCCCCTTTTCAGAAATTCTGGTCAGTTCCACCTGCATGGCAAATCACCCGTAAGACAGGTAAAACACGTCTTACTTAAATATTTTTCGGTGTTTGGGTGCCAAGTAACCAGCCTTATAAACATCTCATCAGAAGGCATTAAACCTTCTCAATAACCAGCTTTCCCTTAGAAACCTTAAGGACAAATTCGTCCTTGCTGCTGAACTGGGTCATGTCGGTCGCAAGCTTCGGCAACAGGATCCGCTCGCCGCGGAAATCAAGGTTTGTCACAATCTGCTGCTCCCCGGCTTTTTTCTCGATGTTGATCTGCTTCATGATTTCGCCCGTCTCTTTTTTCGCCCCTGCCTCGCGGATGGATTTTGTCCTTTCAAACAGGTATCTTGCGATCCTGTCGGCAACATCGATGCCGGTCGTCTTGGTGATTAGCTGGAGCCCGGGGGAGAGATTCACTTCGATAACCAAGGGGCCTTTGATGCTCTCTAGGACATCAATTGCGCAGATGTCAGCGCCAATTGCCTTCGCTGCCTGCAGGCAAATCTTTTGGGTATAGCTATCGGGGGTATGGGGGATTCCAGCGCCGCCAGAATGGTAGTTAGCCCTTTTTTCCCCAACGACCGCTTTCCTTTTCATCGAGGCAATTACTTTTTCCCCCGCAACAATGACGCGGATGTCCTCACCTGACGTTTCGATATATTCCTGGATGATAAAGGGCTGGCGGAGGGTCATCAGGGTGTCGAGGAGCGAAGAGGCAGCAGCAAACGATTCTGCGTACATGACCCCCTTTCCCCCAGTCCCTGAGGGGAGCTTGAAGATGATCGGGTAATTTATCGTGTCCAGGATTTTTTTGGCAGCTGTCGTCGAGGAAGCGATATAGGTGTTGGGCATCGGGATGTTATCGAGCTGCAGGACAAGATGGGTGAGCAGCTTGTCATGGCCCAACGTGAATGTTGCGGGCTTGATGGGCATATAGGTTGTTTTGTATAATGCAGTGGTGACCGAGCGGAGGGTTTGGGCATAGCGGAAGGAGCCTTTTGCATAGATGCATTCAAAAGGGGGAAGCGGCTTTCCCTGATAGAGGACTTCGAGCTTTCCCCCTTCGAGATGGACTTCAACGCTCCGGACATCAATGTCATCCACAGAATCAAAATATTTCCTCATCGCCTGCGAAGTCCATTGCGAGCTTACGCTTCCCAGCGACATCAATGCTGCCTTCATGCTCCACCCTGCGGCTTTCCTTTGGAAGGGTCTATCATAAACCCCTGTTTCAGGATGTTTTGGCCGATAAGGACAGGATACGCCATATGGGCGCGGTCTGCGATGGTGAATTCTGCCTTTATCCTTTTTGAGGCAAGGACCAATTCCGCCTCCAGGATTGGCCTGATCCTGTTTCCATGCGCGGATTTCACAATCTTTGATGCAAGGATAGGCCCAAGATGAAGCTCATTGGTCAACGTGCTGTCTAACGAGGACTTTGAGGCTCCTGTGTCAATCTTTGCAAGGATGTCCCTTTTCACCCCGTCTTTTCCAAGAAGGACAATGGGCTCAATGAGGCCGATGACGGTCTTTCCATCAACCGACGGGTATTTCATCCGGCAGCTAGTGCGAAGAGCGTTTATAAGGGTTTCGATAAGAAATTCCTTTGTGTTATCCCGAAAGTATTTCCCTACGGTGAGTTTCTTTTCCTATTCCTGATTTTCTGAGTTCAATTAACTTGTATGCAAATGGGGCTGGATTTTTCAAATCTGATTCTGGAAAACCGCCCCTGCCAAGGGTTATGGTCTCGGCCTGAAATGTCCCATCTTGGTTAAACCTATTGATAAGATCTTCCAAGGGAACATTGCCAAATTCCCTTCTATTAGGTCCGTAAACAGCATATTCAACACATCTATAAACGTTAGTGCTTAAAGGATAATTTGTAGTGGGTTGGAGAAGGAGAATCCTGGTTCCATCCCTTTCCTTTGAGGCCGATGCAAATATCCCCCTATTCCAATATCGGTTGGGGGGCCGTTCATCCAGGTTAAGCCCACCATACACCTGGAGTTCCACAACTCCACGATTTTCCTGCCATAAAGAAAGGTCGCCATCCTTTCCTTTATTTTGACCAATGAGTGTTGGTTGGATTTGGGCATCCACCGTAAGGGAAAGTACTGGATGGTAAGGCCAAAATGGAATAAACTTTTGTTCATCTGTTTCATCATCAATATCCAAATTTAGCGGCCCAACAGAAATTTGTTCGCCGAACGGGTCCTTAAAGATGGTAAATCCTTGATCATCTACGGGGTCAAGACGTTTGGTTGCCTCCCTTATCCTATCTTGGAAGGTCTTTTCCCTAAAAACCTTTGCCAATACCCTGTAACTTATTGGCAGAATTTTCCGCTTCATTTTTTCACCACCCCAATATTCCACGGCAGCCGAGGATTCTGGAAATAATCAGAATCGCTGACAATCTGGCGGTAAAGCGCAGGGTTGTAGAGGCCAAACCGCTGGACCATCTTTCCGTAGGTAAGCGGAATCTCTTCCCTAACCTCCCGATAGATTTTTTGACTCGGAACATGGCTTGTTCCGTTGGTAAATATATGCAATGTCTTCGGCTCTTTTTGCCCAATATCGATCGAGAGGTAGACTCTTGCAAACCCTGCAAGCTCATTTCTCACAACATAGTTTGCAATCTCCCGTGCAAGGAACGTCAATGGCCCTTCGGGCTTTGTTGGATCCTCCCCGCTGAAAGAATCCGCGCACACCCCGTACGACATAAAGCCGTCTCGGTGCTGTTTTGCATCGTTTTGGCCCTCATCACTTTTCCATCCCCCCCGGATAAACGGGCCTTTGGTGTTCACAGCAATATTTCCTGGAAAATCAAATTCAGCAGAAAACTGCTCTTTGCATCCTGTTACCGCTCCAACAACGACGTCGTTGATTTTTCTTCTGAAATCTTGCAGGTCAACATCGGAATTATGCTGGGCAGCGACGGTAATAGGGCCTATTGCCATTAATTTTCCTTTGCTGTAAATCGCTTCAACACTTATTTATCCAGGATGTCGCGTATCTTAACAGCCAGATAACGCTCAAAGGGCAGGTTGAAGGGTCCGTCTTCATAAGCCACCGCTATTGCAGCACAACTGTCTCCTGCCGCCAGGTCATCCAAACTGCCTACCGGTGGGGTTGGCCCTGATAATCTTGAATGATCATGGGCATCAGGATGAACATTTCCATTCCTCGCAAGGACACCATCCTGGGGCTTTAATTTGCTTATGTCAAACACCAGGTTATCGCCGTCTAATAGTTCACAATAATTGTTCCTTAGGTGGGGAATAACCTCCTCTGCAACCATCTGCTGGAGGCCAGCAGTAAACAATTGCTCGGAAACTTCCCCTGAAACAGTTACCACATGCCTATTTTTGGAATGTTCATACCCCCCATTTACCCTGATGTTGCAGCGCGCATAGGGAACTAATTCCAATGCCCTTGCAAGGAGGAGGTTTGCGAGAGCTGCCTCGAGCTCGTCAGGCTTCCCTCTCCTGCCGGCTTCGAAATAGTGAACCTCTGTTTCAGTTTCATGATCCATGCTCCCCATGTCATAATATCCTCTTTTAATATCTGCCTGACAAAATTATTCTGATGGGAATAATACGAGAGGTTTTTTTACAAGACCAATTTGTTTTAACAAACCTTTAAAACAAAACACTCAACCCCATCAGGATGGCATTCAGTTCTCTTTTTAGGGCATTTTCTGGTGTGGAAGGTGTTGAAAATCAACCTAGCACAAGGATGGATTTTCTCAGAACAACAGCCAAAGAAGGTTCGATTCTCTTATTAGGTTCCCAGTTTGTTCAACAATGCTTTGCCGAAAATGCAGAGGACCCCTGGGCATTTCTCAAAAGGTCATCGGAACAGTGTCAATTCCCACCGCAAGATCTCGGATGGGAAGAGGTGCGGAAAAGATATATCCCTTTAGGCCCAAACCAGAAAATGGATGACGCCGACCTGGAACTGACCATGAAGGAGATTACGCCTGGCATCGAAGCTGTTATCAGAAAGGTAGGGTGGGGTGGCCAGAACTGTGAAGTCATCTTGAAAAAACGCGTTTTTGGCGTTCCTGACGAGCCAAAGTATTCCCAACAAGCGATTGATTATTTCCATAAGGCTGTTTCCCTCCTGTATGGGGAGCTCCCTGGATTGGAAAGGCATCCATTGGAGTGGACAGCAATAAGTGATGGCCAAAATTTTGAGAATAACTTCCAGGGAAGGGTTTTTATCGGGAAATGCTTCTATCGGGTTGTATCGGTGACTCTCAGGAACAATGATAAAGGCATCGAGCTTTTGGTCGGGGGAGGCGCGAAACAAGAGACAGGAGCATTCCTCTATTCCAAGTATAACCCTGAAAAAAGGAAATATGATTGGTATTTCCTGTTTCTACCATCGACAGAAAAAGCGATTACCTCAGTCTATTCGGAGGTTATCCCCCTGACGACGAACATAAGGGAATTTGATGCCGCACAAGAAGGATATGGGGATGCCTCCATTGCAGATGAAACTCATGCCGAAGCCCAGGCCTATCATCTGGGGATTAGGGCCGCCGTCAGGCTTAAGATTCCAGACGGAATAATCCATGTCAGTAATTCCCAGGCCACGTTCCCAGGGAATGAAACCTACCGGCATGTTCCCAAGGCTATCGAGTGGATCCGAAAAAATAACCCAAGGTCTGCATTTGGCCTGTATATGAAAGATCCACGGCTGTTTATGGAAGCCATTGGGGGAAAAACAAAACCAAACGGAAGCATTGATAATTTTTGAGTTTAGGGATTTAACGGAGGGCGTATAAGCAATCAGATTAGGCAGTTCGTTGTTTCTGGTCCCCGACATTCCACGATATCCGGTGGTCTTGGAGGACAGCCATCTCTAAAACCTCATTTTCCACCAGTGTGCTTCACTGGTGGTTTATTAGCCTCCAACCACCCATCTTTAGCTGATATCCCGGTGATGCCGGTACATCAGCTTTACATCTTTGTCGGAAATATTTTTTAAGACTTGGGCCCTTATATCATCTGAAGACATGGCTTTTTTGCCTTTAGCCCACTGATTAACCTTCTTCATCACTTCAAGAGCCACCTTCTCTGCGTTCTCTTCCGTATGGTGGCTGTTTAATGCAGCTGCATAGCAGGAAGCATACACTTTTTTTCCATCATACCGCTCAACGCGGCCGTGCCTTTTGACAACACATACTTGATAAGGGGTGCAATTTTTTTTCATGATGCCTCCGCGGATGTAATGGCCGTATTATAGTCCAATGGGATACCCTTCCTTCCTGTTTCATCCAAAATCTTTTGGCTCACCCTAAATTGATAGTCCCGTTCGCAATGAGCATCAACAGCCAGCCAAGGGCAATAAGCACACAGCCGGTAATCAGGCGCATTGTTGCCTTGTTCCTCTGCTTCCATGCCTGGATAGCAGGAAGCCTGATTCCAAAACGGACAAGGAAAAGGATAACGACCAGGGGGAGGATAAATATAAGGTTATAGGCAAGCAGGAGCAAAAAGGCAGTCATGTTAAAGTTCTGGGCAAGGAGAAGAGTGACGGCCAGATAGGGGCCGCCGGTGCATGGAAGTTCAACCGTGGCAACAAAAACACCCAGCAGGATGCAGGCTTTGGTGGAGATATTTTTCATCTTTTTTTCCATCACATGGACATACTGGTGGGGGATCATCAACGAAAATCCTTTTCCGTACCAGAAATAATCCTTGATTTCGACAAGGCCGGCAAGAACAATGAGGAGCCCGACTCCAATAGAGATATATTCCGCAACAACCTGGGGAATAGCAGCCATAAAGGTTATCAGGCCTAAGCCAAAAAGGAAATACGTCAAAAACACCGCAAAGATGTATATCAGCCCAATCTTCAGCATTTCCTTCTGCCTTCCTGCAACGATGATGGTCGAAATGAGCAGGATCAACGTCCCGATAGCGCAGGGGTTAACCGCGTCAATGACAGCAGTCCCTAACACTGCTCCAAGAGTTGGCAGGGAAACCTCAAGGACCATCATCAATCCCCCGATTTCTTCTCTCTTGATAGCTCCATCCATGCGCTTTCCAGCTTTCACAGATCTTTTCGGTTGTGCTGCTTTCCCCTGAGCTAAAGTCAAAAATGATGCAGTCCCCCGGAGGAACATTAATTTCCGGAGAGGGGACATAGCGTTCCGGCTCCTCAGCGAGTTTCCCATTGACATAGACCTTAAGGATGCCTTGAACATCCCCGGGGCACGGGATGCCGTCCTTCACTTCAGCAAATCCATTCTCTGACGGAAAACGGAGCTCGTGATGGGTTAAGAGGCCGCCAATGGAAGAAAAGTATGCCCCGAGGCTCACATCTCCAAGCTCTTCCACGACGCCCTCGATGTGGATCCTGTTGTCATTATGCTCGTGCAAGACGCTGGTGCCAACTTTGTTTTCAAAACCTTCGGGGTCCCTGAGTTCCTTTTGTTCGCCGCATATCCAGAGCTCATAGTCCGCATGCCAATGCACGGGCCCTTTGGTGGCGGATGTAATGTTCTTGTAGATGGTGTGCCCGGCAAGGTAAAATGTCGAAATCACGACGGGGATGGCAATGAGGAAAAAAAGGAATTTTTTATGTCTCAAACACCGCCTTGTGAATGGTTGATAGGGTTGGTGTTTGAGGCGGAGGAAATGTGAGCCGACCAGAGCCCCGAAGGGGCGAGCATGCCGCCGGTCTTTGGCCGGTGGCGGTCGGCGAGCATTTTGACGGTGCTGGGGGGCATTGTTTTTTGAAAATAAAACAAGGATGATAAATCCAGCCAATATGGAGGATGAGAGCTTGATGAAAATAGCCGGATCCGGGAGAGTGGATTCTTTTTCTATGTGGGCGATTATTTCTTCTGGCTCATCGCCCCCGTGGGCAATAACGGAGGTGGGAGAAAGAGCAACGGCGAGGATAACAAAACCAAGAATACCCGCTGACCAATGAAGAATACCCTTATCCATACTTCGCCTCTTTTTACACCCTCTGAAATGAGGAAATATCGCCAAAAGTCAGCAATACGGGCAGCCTTCGGCTTCCTGCTTGACCGGCTTTTTCTTTTTTTTCTGCGTCTTTTTCTTTTTGTCAGCCATAAGCCTTTTTTGACTTCCGTTTTATTTAAAGTTTTCTTATTGCTGTTTAAGGGAATTGAAATGAACGGGAAAACTCTTGACCCAACTTATGAAACCTTGCAGGATGGTGGCAAAATATCATTAGCGGCCAAAAGCGAGATGCAGTGGAGGTTTCCCCTAAGGCGGTACGCGTAATCTTCCACGGGAAGGACTGAAATCCCCATATTCTCAAATATTTTTTTATTTTCAAGGTTCAGCCCATCCATCCTATAATCAGTCTTTTGGCCCGGGTTATCGGGCAATTCATCCGGAAAAATTGGCATAAGCAACGTTTTTTTGCCAGTACTTTTATCCGTAAAGATGATCCCATTGGTGTAGGCTTGGTACCTATTCCAGTGTTTCGGGTCTGTTTTGATGGAAATCACAGAAAATCCGTTTTCCTTCATTAATCCACTTATCTGGTTAATCTCGTCCCTTACGGAAAGATCATTGACCTGGGTTGTAATCTCACTTATTTTTTCTTTATGGTTCGTTTGAATTTTATTATACTCCTGGGTAAATTGTGCTCTTTTTTTGGTTTCGGTTATTTCCTTATTATCAAGCCTCGAAATGCCATATCTCTCCAGGAGGTCGGATTCTTGGCCTGATTTCTCTAACATTGCATTTTTCAATCTTTCTTCCAATGATTCACGAGAAGCAAGCGGGTTAAGCCCAATAACCTCGGGGATGGCAACCAAGCCGTCTGCAATGGGAAGCATAACCTGGTCGATGTGAAATATCTTATCATTTTGCCTTTTTAACTGCCCCGTTGAATCCCTCCCCCCAAGAATAATCACCCGATCGACAAAAAAAGCATCTTTGAGGATATTTAAAAACTCTTCTTCAGAAATTTCAATCCCCAATTGGCTATATTCATTTTTTGTTTTGAGATAATCATTAGCCCCTATCAAAAGGATATTTTCTTTTTGATAGTTCCTTGCAAGATAGACATTCCCTCCTTCAAAAAAAATAGGCACACACCTTATTTCTGTCCCCGTTTGGCTTTCTAAAGAGAGAAAAAGGTCATTTCCCGAGAATAAAATGCCACCCCCGTAAGAGAGCGGAAGAATTTGGACTTCCGAATCACCTTCTGAATAGTCCTGGCTCCACCCCGTCTTACTTCCTGGTGGCACCCAAACAGGGATTATCCTTTCTGGGGAAAAACTGGGGGGGAGTTCACTAAGGAGATGATCCATTTCCCGCTGGTCCTCAAAAAAATATTTTACCTGAGTATACGGGGGCAGAGCACCAATTATATTTATTTGAGTCTCAAGGAGTTCAGAATCATGGATTTTAAAAAGACGGTATTGGAAGCTTATAGAATCGAGAGTGTTATCATATTCTGGGAGAAACCTATGGGGTTTGTCTTTGTAGGAAAGGGTCTCCTCATAAACACCTTTGATGGTTGCCAGGCCCGCAGTGATTTTTCCATATTCAAGGTATTGAGTTTTGTGGCTCTCAGGGATTCCGTCCCATCCTGATCCCCCATCCGGTTCAGTCAGGATGATTCTTCCCGTGGCAAGGTTCTGGAGGGCTTTAACTGGCTCATTATTTGGCCCTTTCAAAAGGAATAAACCGCCCTGGTCAACTACACGAAGTTCAAGGGGTATAGATACGTCAATTTTCTTAAAACATTTTGGAAACTTGTAATCGGTGATTCCTGAAGGCCCGGCTTTAAAAGAGGATTTTCCATTATTGACGGTGATCCAAGTCCCTTTTGAAGTGTCCCCCGTAACTTTGATTAGAACAGGCTTTGAATTGTCCACATCAACCGAGCCATCTTCGTTCCAACCTTTTCTGTTTTCAAGTGCGAGGTGTGCTTCAAGAGGTGCAAGGAAAAGGTAAAAAGGGCCTAATTTGAGATAATACTTGAGCAGGTTAAATCTACGAAGGTCTTCCTCTAATTCTAATCTTGATATTTTCCACTTTCCCGCCTGGTCGATCAGGATATACAAAACTTCATCATTTACCTCAAAACCCTCCAGCTTTAGTTGTGTCTCTTCAAGGTGATATTTAATAAAAAATGCTTTCTTTTCCCTTTCAAAAACTTCATTGATGGTGCCGAGAGGGTACGTATTCACAAATCCGTCCCTTTGGTCAAATGCAATGGAAAACCCCTTCCCCCCTAAAAACATCTTTTTCTCCCCAAACACAATATAATTTTCATTAGGGTCACTGGGAATAAAAAATTCACTTGGTTTTTTTTGGATTGCAATTCCCATCCCTGTTACTTGCGGGCTTTGTTTCGAAAGCTCTTCCGGGAAGTAAACTTTTACCTGGGCATCCTCAACGGATATTACCCTTCCCGTTTTGGAAACCTTTGTTTCCTCCCAAATCTTTGAAATCTTATCGTCAGTGACTGAAACTTTGCCAGGGCATGCTCCTTCTCCCCGAACCTTAAACCCATCAACAAAAAAACATTCTCCAGAAAGGGCATCAGCCTCTTTGGTAACTCTTGGATGCTCCCCCCCGTTCGTCATGTCCGGGCAAAAAAAATCTTTTGCAGGCCCGTTGAAATTATCGGGCAAACAGCATTGTCCTGCGCACTGGTCTTTGCAGGGAGGCGGAGTTTGGGGGTTTGGAATAATGATTCCAGAATCAAGGTTGCAATAATACAAATTGGTCCCATCAAAACGGATCCTATAATTCAACCCGGTCTTGCTCCAAAATTTAATATCCGTGGGCGGCTCATAGTTCGGGTCCTGAATATTTTGGGGGAACCCGATGCCCCCGGGTTCCCCTACAATCCATGTCGGGAGATTGACATCTTTGGGATCGTTGGGAAAATAATCCAAACTCTCCCCGTCAACATTATATTGGAGGCAGTAAACCCCGCCGGGAGAGGAATAAGATTGAACCCGGCCATAAGGAAAGCATGAAATAACTGATTTTGTCTGGGCCGGGCAGGGGATCATATCCCTTCTTTCCTCTTGCTGTTGGGCTGTATCTAAACCGCGGCACACACTGCACTCCTCGAAACATTTAGTCGAATAGTAAAGGCGCGCTGGCTTTATGTTTTCCCGGTCAATAATGCTGCAAGTAAGGCATCCCTTTTGAGATTCTTGCACCTCTTTAACCATCAGTTCCCAATCAAGTAAGCTACCGCAGGAGCACTCCCTTGAACATTTCCCTTCAGTGGGGGATGGCTTTATTACATTGGCTGCGAGGGAGTTGATAAAAAGGTGAGCCTGGGACGATGGAACAGAATTAAGTAAGGGGACACTGCCCGAAGCCGGATTGGATGATGGGGGGGAATGCCTGCAGGGCCCTTGTGTTCCGTCACAACGGGTTTTGCAATTGGTTAGGCAGGGCTGGTCACACTCTCCAGGCTTGAGGGATTCTAGATAAGCAATTCTTGGGTCTTTGGGATCTTCCATCCCATCAAAGGGGCTGCCTTTCGTGGCTTTTTCTTTATTCTTTATCCATTTGTCGACCAAAAGCATGAGGTAGGGGCTCTCCTCAGGGGGATTGTTTTCTCCACCTTCAACAACCACATCAATACCTGCTTCAACGAATAAGGGGGCGATTGATATGGCCATGAGAATAACAAGAAATAGATATCTGTTGTGGATGGGGTGTCTTTTATTTGATAATCCCATAGTAGTCCAACAATTTCCTTGCCCTATCCCTTTAAATTCTTTTCTCCCAGCCGAAAAAAAATGCGAACTATTAACACGAACACTTTTCCCCGAAGTTTTGCGAAGGAAAAGATTTGTTATCCCGCCCTAAACACAAAAGTTTATAAAAATCAGCGTTCCTTTCATTTCTTATGGCAGAAAAACCAGCGCACTTTGACATTATCATCATCGGCGGAGGGACTGCTGGGTTGAAGGCGGCTTTGGATTGCACCAAAAGGAAACTGAAGGTAGCGATGATCGATCCAGGCATGCTCGGGGGAACGTGCCTCAACACCGGCTGCATCCCCTCAAAGGCGATGCTTCATGCATCCCACCTCTATAAGCAGCTGCATAGCCTTGACCAATTCGGCATCTCTGTGGAAAATCCAAAGGTTGATTTCCCAAAGCTTATGCGCCGGGTCCAGGGGATGGTCGATTATGGGCAGCAGCATATCAAGTTCAGCATCAAAAACAGCTATTTGACCATCTTTAAGGAAAAAGCATGTTTCGAAGGGAAAACGACGGTCCGGGCTGGAAAAGAATTGTTAGCCTCCGAAAATATCCTCCTCTGCACGGGGTCAAGAAACCGGGCGCTGCCCATCAAGGGGTTGGAGAACACCCGTTACTACACGAACGAAAATATGATGTTGATGAAAACCCTGCCGAAATCAGTAATCCTCATCGGAGGCGGCTATATTTCGATGGAGTATGCCACGTTTTTCAATGAGCTTGGATCGAAGGTTACCGTTGTCGAAAGCATGCCTCAGATTTTGGGGATGCTGGATGAAGATGTTGCAGACGGGTACATGGAAATTTGCGTCAAAGGCGGCATCACCGTCAGGACGAGCGCCAAAGTGATTGAGGCCAGGGAAAAAGGAAGCCATAAAGAAGTGGTTGTCGAGGAGCAAAACACAAAGAAAGTTGAGACTTTCCAGGCGGAAGAGATTGTCGTTGCGGTAGGAAGAGTTGCCAACACCGAAACCCTAAACCTTGAGGCTGCTGGAATCAACATTGCGCCTCATGGCGGGATTGTGGTAAATGAGTTCATGCAAACTTCTAACCCTCGTGTTTTTGCGGTAGGGGACGTTACCGGGGAAGCGATGTTTGCCCATTCTGCGACGAGAGAAGCCCATATCGCCCTCGCAAATATGCTTGACAACAAAAAGCTCAAGGCAAACAACGCTCTCGTCCCCTGGGTTGCGTTTACGGATCCGCCCATCTCAGGGATTGGAGCGAGCGAGAAAGAGGCGAAGGAAAAAAAGCTTCCTTATTCTGTGTGGAAAGCAAACTTTGCCAGGGCGGGACGGACAAGGATCATGGAAGAATCTTCCGGGTTCGCGAAGCTTATCGTCAACAGGAAAACCAACCGCATCGAAGGGGCTGTCCTTGTCGGCACGAGGTCTGACGACCTTATCCACGAAATAGCCGCAATAATGAATTCCGCTTCGCCGACTTTGGAAACCCTCCAGAAGACGATCCATGTGCATCCGACCGTTTCAGAAGTGTTTGAGGCGTTGAGGGAAGTTTCTTAAGGAATTGTTGGAAATGGCACCATCTTCTTGGAATGGCCTGCCAATCGAATCAGGGGAATGGCTCTTCAACCCCTTCACGGATTTGAACTCCCGCAAATGGCCGTATCTCGTGGTATATGCTTACCGCTTCCCCGTATAAGGGAGAGTCTTCATGAAAACTCCTTGCCCTCCACAGGTGAGGAAAAATCGAATATATTTTCCAGGCTAATCTTTCGCAGTCGTTCGTCCTGTAAAATTCTGCCCTCATCTTTCTCAAAGATCCAACCAATTGGGAGATGTCCATAAGCACCATGGCCGTAGGGGAATGGAGGTGGTTAAAAAACTTTGTCTCTTCGTCAAAAAAACAAAAAGCTTTAAATGTAATACAAATATTACTTGTTAATACAATGGCACAAAACCCTCAAACGACCATTTCTATACGAATCGACAAAGTAATGCATAACGAGATGAAGCTTCACGATGAGATTAATTGGAGCGGCATCCTGCGAAGGACCATTGCTCAAGAGCTGGCAGTGGCAAGGAATCTCGACAGGGAAAGAGCGCTGAAGGCGCTGGGAAGCGCAGCGCTGATAAGCAAGGTGGACTGGGAAAAAAGGATCAACGGAGGTCATACGGGAATGGCGGGACAAAAGAAAGTAATTGATGCTTCTGTCCTGGTAAAGGCCTTTACCCGCGAGGAAGGAAATGAACAAGCCGTTGAACTTCTAAAACAGCATGCTGAAGGGGATATGGAAATAGTTGTGCCAGAGCTGATATTTCTAGAGACCATCAATGCCTTGAGATGGAACAAAAACCATGCCGGGAGGCTGCAGGAAATACATGAGGCGATCTGGGGCTTCCAGCTCTCTGTCCAGAAGATAGACCGTGGCCTGCTCCAGAAGGCAATCCTAATGTCATTATCTCATGAGTTCACTATCTATGATGCGGTGTATGCTGCTTTAAGCATCTTTAACTCCTGCCCGCTGATTACCTGTGATGAAGCATTGAAAAAATTACCTAACGCGATTGGTTTATGAAATGGCCCCGACTCAAAACCAAAAGCCTAATAAATAAGCAATTGTTAAGAAATAGGGAGTGAATAATTTTATTACACATAAAAAAGGTGATGCCATGTTAGACACACGGGAACAAAGGCTTGCAAAACTTCTTGTTGATTATTCCATCAAAGTCAGGAAAGGAGACATCATCAAGATAAACACCGGCGTCGAGGCGAAGACCCTGGTCCTTGAAATCTGCAGGAATATCCTTCTCAAGGGGGCAACTCCCAAGATTGATGTGGATATGCCTGGTTTTGCGTATACGTACTTCAGATATGCCCCCCAAAATGTGCTCGAGCAATTCCCAAAAATTGCTGAGTTTGAAGCAAAAGAGGTCGCAGGCTATATAGGGATCTACTGCAACAGGAACACCAAGGAGCTTTCGGGGACAGATCCAAAAAAGACCGGGCTTCGAAGAAAGATCACCAAGCCCATCTCTGAACTTCAGCTCAAAAAAGACAATTGGGTCATCTTTGATTACCCGACCGATGCCCTTGCCCAGGATGCCGACATGTCCCTGGAGGAATTTGAGGATTTCGTCTATGGGGCATGCCTTCTCGATTACCGCAAGCTCGACCTTTTGGAAACAAAGCAAAAGAAAATCCTCGATAAAGGGAAACAGGTGAGGATCGTTTCACCCAATACCGACCTGAGATTTTCCATCGCCGGAAGGGCGGGAATCAAGTGTTTGGGGAATAGGAACATGCCGGATGGCGAGGTTTTCATCGCTCCCGTTGAAACCAGCACGGAAGGGTATATTGAATATGATTTCCCCGGGATTTATGGCGGAAGGGAAGTTGACGGCATCAGGCTCGTTTTCAGGAAAGGAAAAGTGGTCAAAGCAACCGCAAAAAAGAACGAGCGCTTCCTCCACCAGATGCTGGAGATCGACAGGGGCGCAAAATACCTCGGTGAATTTGGCTGGGGCGATAATTTTGGGATCAAGAGATTTGTCAAGCAGATACTTTTCGATGAGAAGATCGGAGGAACAATCCATCTTGCGTTAGGCATGGCCTACAAGGAAGGCGGCGGGAAAAATGATTCTGCCCTGCACTGGGACATGATAAAAGATTTGAGGAAGCAGGGGGCGTTGTTCATTGATGGGAAGGCCGTCATGAAGGGCGGGAAGTTTTTGTTCTAGGCTTAGTGCATCCTCCTTCCCAGGATGAATTCAATCCCTATGATCAGAAAATAGAAAAAACGGAGTTATCCTTGTCAATCGCTGACATACAGCCTCCTCGCTTTGGGAACAAAGTTCAAGATAGCCCTCTCCTTTGCTTTTCCCGAGCCAAGATAATCATCCCCGCATTTGACGATGACAAAGCCCGTCCTGGGGCCATCAAGGGGAAGGTTTTCGCCCTTGAGCCATTTTCTTGCGTCCCCTTCCTTTGTCTCGACGACATTTTTTGCTGCGCCCGGGCCTATGAGCTGGCTTCCCTCGATGGAAAGCCGTATCTCGGAGCCATCCCATTCTCCAAAATACAGCCCCAGGGAGTTCATCCGGATGTTTTCAAAAGGGATTGAAGATATCTCAGGATTGACCAGATAGACCTTATTCTTGTCTGACAAGATGAACTGATAAGGCAGTTCGCCGGAGAACCCAAAATTTTCCCCAAGAAGGAAAATAAACTTTTTTTTCGCTTTCCGGTCCATCGGAACAAGGCTAGCCATAGGTGACAGCCCCGGCCAGATTTTCTTCCCTGAAGGACATCAAAAAAAGGTTTACCATGGCGCCTTGCCCAATCAAACCCCCCACAACGGATTTTTTTTTCGCCTGATCTCTGCAATTTCCCGGAGGATCGTCTTCTCTTCTTCCGAGAGGTTCCCTTTCAGGCCTTTGAGCTGCTTAAAATCCTGTTCCGGAACTGCAGAAAAAAGGATATCCCCTTCATGGATCTGCCTTCCAACCGTCACCCCTTCCATTGACGCAGCGGCCTGCTTGCCCGCCTCAACCTTTTCAACGTTTTCCTGCTCAACCTGGATTGCCTTGATGGACGTGCAGCCATCCCCGTCTTCCTTCATGACCGGTGTCCCGACCTGCAAGGTGCCGGCTAAAACAAGGATGCCAACGACGGCAGGATTATTCTGCCTGAAGACATACCCTTTCAGGATCTGGAATTTACATGGCCTGGCCAAACCGGAAAGGGCCTTTTCTTCCGCTTCCCGCTTTTTGTCTTTCTGCCATTGCTCAAAATCCTCAAGCAGCTTGTAGATGACATTGTTGGTAAGGACATTTGCCCCATTTTCATTTATCCCCTGCTCAAGCTCGACGTTAAACCCTAAAACGACCCCCCATAAAGGATTTTTGATGATGTTCGCTTCGGCATCCATGAGGTCTTTTTTGGAAATAGTTCCGATGGAAGCTTTTTTGATGGGAATATTTTTTTCCCGGAGAAGGAACTCCAATGCCTCCAGGGAGCCTAAGGTGTCGGCCTTGATGACGATGCCTTCTTCCCCTGTTTCAAGGAGGACTTCTTCTACCTCTTTTTTGATATCTTCCGCGACAATATGTGATTCAGCAGGGGAACAGGAGCGAAGCGGCATACCCGAAAAGACATTTTCAAGCCCGACGGCCGATATCCTTACCCCCGTCGCAGCATTGATTTTTTCGATCCGGCCGAACTTTGCTTTCTTGTCACGCATCTCTGCTAGTGGCTGAGGCTCAAACAATCCTTTCACTTTTGATATGAGGGCCTCTCCGGTCGTCCCAACGACGATGGTGTCGCCGCGCTTCAGCATCCCGTCATACAGGATGACATCCATGCACAGCCCGAGGCCCTTGACCGGCTTGACTTCCAATATCGTGCCCTTCGCATAGCCCTCCGATTCGACAACCAGCTGTTTCTCAAGGAACTTTTGGGCAAGGCCGGCAACAACCATCAGCAGCTCAGGTATCCCTTCTCCGGTCATCGCTGAGGTCGGGATGATAGCAATCCTTTTGGTGAAGTCATCGACTCGGTCAAAGCGCTCTGAGTCAAATCCAAGCTCCGCCATCTTTCCGACGACCTCGTAAAGCTTTTTGTCGAGAAGAGCCCTTGTCTGTTCACTTTGGGCATCGATGGTTTTCAGTATCGGGCGGCCTTTTGCGGGGCGCCAGCCCTGGATAAGGTCCACTTTGTTTGCGGCGATGACAAAAGGGGTTTTGTAATGCTTCAGGATCTCGATGGACTCAACCGTCTGGGGCTTGGCCCCGTCGAGGATGTCGATGACCAGGATGGCGATGTCCGCAAGGTTTCCTCCGCGTTTCCTCAGGCTGACAAATCCCGCATGGCCCGGTGTGTCGATAAAAAGCAGGCCGGGAAGGGTGAATTTTATCTTCAGTGCTTCGAGAAGTTTTCCACAGGTGTTCTGGATTGAGCTCAACGGGATGATGGAAGCCCCGATTGCTTGAGTTATTCCCCCCGCCTCTCCCTCCGCAATAGCCGTGCCCCTAATAGAATCCAAAATGCTTGTCTTCCCATGGTCTACATGGGCAAGTACCACACACAGAGGGCTTCGGAGTGCCATAGGCCATCATACCAGCAAGAGAAACGAATGGTTTTTTAAAGGTGTGGGTTTATTGTACTCATTCAGATGTTTGAAACTCACCGACGATGCACGAACGGAGAGTATTTTTCTCTCCCGACGTGCGTTTTCAGAATGCTGAATGATTACGGTTTATTCAAGTTTTCCCCATCACCCTTCTATAGATGAATAGATGAAGAACTTATTCTAAAACAATCCCCTTCCCGCTCCGCCATCGATAGGGATGGTCGTTCCGGTAAGGGTGCATTCCTCGGAAGCAAGGAAACTGACTACATCTCCCAATTCTTTCGGCTCCTGGAGCCTTCCCAGGGGGATTGTTTTGGCGAGCTCTTTCTTCGCGTCGGACAGTGATTTTCCCGGCTGCAGCTTTGATTTAAGCAGCTGGCCCATCCTTTCGGTGTTAAATGCACCTGGGCAGACATTGTTGATGAAGATGTTATCTTTTGCAAGGTCCCGGGAGAGGGTTTTTGCCAGGCTCACAACCCCGCTGCGATACACGTTGGAAAGGATCAGATTCTCTCTGGGCTCTTTGACCGTCATCGACGTGATGTTGATGATTCTTCCAAACTTCTGGGCTTTCATGATGGGGATTGCCTGAAAAAGTATCCTGACGATGGGCAGGAGGAGCTGGGCATGGGCGCTTTCCCAATCCTGCTCCCTGACCTCAAAGAAATTTCCTGGCTTTGGGCCTCCGGTGTTGTTGATCAAGATGTGGATCGGCTTCTTTTTAATCTTTAAGAGATGAAAAAGCCCACGGATATCTTTTTTCTGGCTTAGGTTGCAGGGAACTGCAAGGACGTCTTTTCCATAATTATTTTTGAAATCTCTCCTTGCCGCTTCGAGATTTCCCCTGTCCCGGGAGCATATGATAATCTCTGCATGATCGCGAAGCAGGGCTTCCGCACATGCCTTTCCCAAACCCTTGCTTGCCCCGCACACAAGGGCAATTCTGCCTTTATGGTCCATAAGGGCAATTAAGGAATCAATCTTTATTAAGATTTTGGATTAGAAAAGGTGTGTTTGTTTAGCACCTTCGAAATCCAAGACGATACGCCTCAGGCGCTGCGTCCCCGGACGGGGCGACCCCCCGCGACGCGCTCGCCGTCAATAGATGATAGGATTTCGACTTTAGGGTGCTAAACAAATACGAAAAGGTTGAACAATTCTTATGGTATCGCTTTTCCATTACACAAATTTATATAAACTGCCGTTCCAAACAAATTTCACTTTCCACAACCAGTTTACGGGCCAATGCCATGGTTAACGAAGTCAATCTCGCCCTTTACTTTATCTGCCATCACGGCCATTATGGCGACTTTAAGAGAGATGCCCAATTTATCAAAGAGGTTACCTTGTGGAGTCATGTCCCGGTAACCTATTTCTTATCCGGGATTCAGATCGATGAAATGGAGAAGCACCGTCGGTCTCTTGCTTATGAGGGGGGGTATGACGTTCTTGGGGCAGTGCGCGGAGGGGCCTTCATTAACCCCCGATTTGGGTATAACTCACCACATCTTTCTGAGATTGGCATCATGCCCTACAACCATATCCCTTTGGTGCAGCCCTGGCAGCATGACCAATGGCACAATTATCTTTGGGGGATTTTAGCCGACCAAGTCAAATGGTCCAGGGGCCTTGCAGAAAGGGTTTTCGACAAAACTCCAGTCTCCATCCATCCCCCGGATGGTATTTATGCCCCCGCTTCAGCTGATGCCCTGAAGAAGCTCGGTTTAGACAATGTTGTGGTAAGCTCAGAACACCTTTGGGATAGAAGCGCAAAAGGGGTCGTCTATTATGGTTCCGGCCTCAACCATGTCGTGAGAACGGCTGATGTCCAGCTACCCCCGTTTAAGGGGAGGCCCAGAGATTTTGTGAATGCTGTTGAGAATTATGCCCAGGAAACGGGGAGGGGGTTTGTCGTCGTTGGCTGTGATATTGACGAGGTCGATGGAAAAAGAGGGATGAGCCTTGAGGAAGGGATATGGTTTGTCAGAGAGATAGGAAACCAGGTTTTTGGCAGGCACGGAAGGATGAGGATGATCAACATCAATGCAGCTGCCCATTGGAATTTTGTCCATCAACCGATTGAATGGGTGTGGGGCTGGGATGATGTTCACGCGATGATCTTTGGTGACGGCAGTCTGGGATTCATTGATGGCGAAAGGAATGGCGCGGTTAGCCATATCAACTGGCTTATTGCTGACCGCTGTCACAGGGGATGGGATGGCGGGACGGTCCAAGCGGCAAAGGCTTCCCTTTGGAAAGCAGCAGATGCTGCATGCCGGAACACATGGTGCTGCTATGATCCCTGGCTCACCAGCCATTTCTGGGGGAATATCAATCACGCAAGGCATTTGCTGCAGGGGTAATCTTTCTCAATACTCAGTTTAGGGGATATTCTTTTTATCAACAAGATTTAAATGCAACAAACTATACTTACGGTTCTCAATGGCAATATCCGATCTAGCACAGAAAAAATGCATCCCCTGCATGGGGGGAATACCTCCTCTAAAAGGCGATCCCCTCCAGGAATTGTTCAGGCAGTTAGGGAATGGATGGCAGCTCATCAACGAGCACCACATCGAAAAGGAATATCAGTTTCAGACGTTCAGGGATGCGCTTGAGTTTATAAAAAAAGTCGGAGAGCTTGCCGAAGAGCAGGGACATCATCCGGTTATTTTGCTGGACTTCCGCAAAGTGAAATTGACGGTGTGGACCCACAAGATAAACGGCCTCGTGGAAAGCGATTTTATCCTTGCTGCGAAGGCTGACTCCATCGTTTAGCCATAAGCCCGGCAACCCCGGACCATTCTAGAATCTAATACGCTCCCAAAAAACCAGCCAATATCTTTATAAACATCCCTTTTACCACTATTGGTAATAATGGCACCCTTGGAGGTCAAACGGAGGGATTGGGGCGTATTTTTTTGCAGTGTTTTCTTCGTTCTTGGATTTTCCGTTGTTTTTTCCCTTCTTGGGGTTTTGCTGCAGAGCGTCCTTGCATCCGCTTCCTATCAAATCCAAAAATGGCTGGGAAGGATTGGAGGGGTTGTCATAATTGCATTCGGCTTTTACCTGATGGGGCTCATCACCATCCCGTTCCTGGAAAGGGACCATAAAGTAAGGATAACAAAAAAGTTCGGTTCAAAATATGCTGCATCGTTTGTCTTTGGAGCAGCGTTTGCAGTCGGTTGGACACCCTGCGTCGGGGCTGTCCTTGGAGCAATCCTTACCCTAGCTGCAACCCAGCCTCAGCAGGCCTTCTTCCTGATGCTTTCGTATTCGCTCGGCTTGGGGATTCCGTTCCTCCTCGTCGGCTTGTTTACCGCCAGAGCCCAACGGCTGATTGAAAGGGCCGGAAAGTGGATCTCTTACCTTAAGGCAATCTTTGGGGGGGTATTGGTGCTTCTCGGAGTGCTTGTGTTTACCAACCAGCTGAGCAGGGTTGCCAATCTGGCTTTCGCAAGCAATTTTCTGATATCGCTTGACATGTTCGGGATAAGCTTTGGAGAATCCCTTAACATCGGGATTGCGTTCCTTGCGGGGATCGTTTCGTTCCTGAGCCCCTGCATACTGCCTTTGATTCCCGCATTTCTCTCGTTCCTTGCTTCAGCAGCGGTGAATGGCAGTGCAGTCGGCAAAAAACCATCCTAATCTTAGCAATACGGGGATGACATGGAACATTGAAGGATGTTTGGGATGAGGATAGCCCCATTCCAAGAGATGATGTACCCATGGACAAGAAACGGGCAATAACACTGGGCATTGCACTTATTGCAGTCATAGTCTTGATATTCTATTTCGAAAGTTTGAGTGCAAAGCCTGCCATTAGCCAGTTGCCGGAATCACCGATTGTAAATATCAGCCAAAACCAAAACCTATCGGCACAAGACATCGTGAAGATACAGGAAAAATCCTCTCAGTTCCCCAAAGCGCCTGAGCTTGCCGGCATTTCCGGCTACCTGAACACAAAGCCAGGTACAAAAATTTCTGATTTTCTTGGAAAAAACATCGTCCTCGTCGATTTTTGGACCTACACCTGCATCAATTGCATCAGGACTCTTCCCTACTTAACCTCATGGGACGAGAAATACCGCGATAAGGGGCTCGTCATCATCGGAGTGCATACTCCCGAGTTTGAGTTCGAAAAGAGATACGAAAACGTGAACATGGCCATAGGGAAATATGGGATCAAATATCCTGTTGTGCAGGACAATGACTATGCGACTTGGGCGGCATTCAACAACCGCTATTGGCCGAGAAAATATCTTATCGATAAGGACGGTTTTATCCGTTTCGACCATATCGGGGAAGGGGCTTATCTTACGACGGAGAAAAAGATCCGCGAGCTTTTGGCCGAGCTTGGCTCAGATGTTTCTGGCATCCCCTTAGGGGCTGAGCGGGGGGAAAAAGCGATCCTTTACCGGACGCCGGAGCTGTACGCCGGTTTCGGGTTTGCATTGCCACGCGGCCAGGACGTGGGGAATGAAGATGGGCTTAAGCCAAACTCCCTTGTCATTTACCAGCTCCCCCCTAAACTGAAAAAAGACGCCGTATATTTGGAAGGGCCGTGGACGAGCCTTGAAGACAACCTCCTGTCTCAGGGGAAAGCCAGCATCGCCCTCGACTTCACTGCAAAATCAGTGAATATAGTTGCAAATGCCATCGGCGCTCCCGTGGAGATGGACGTTTTTATCGATGGAAACTATGTCTCCGCTGAGCAGAAAGGCGAAGACGTTCTGATGAAGGGCAAAAGGTCATACGTCCTGATTAACCAGCCCAGGCTTTACAAGATTATCGATGGGAAGTACGGAAACTATGTTCTGAAGCTTTCAGTTCCGCAGGAGAACTTTACGTTTCATGCGTTTACGTTTGGGTAAATCCTAATTTCTGTTTCCCTGGCCGGAAAAACTCAGGTATTGAATGCGTGCCGTTTTGAGATGGAGCAAAGAACTGTGAAGAGGAGGTTGGAAGAAAAAACTGTTCGTTGGACCACCTCTTCCGATTTATTAACCTTCGTTGCGAACAAAATACGATTCCCCATGACCTGTCAGAAAAATGGAATGGTCTATTTTTCATTAAGTGCTTTTAACATCTCGTTGAAGAGCGCAACAGACCTCTCAAATGCAGGCCTATCCTTCTCCTCCAAATTCTGTACGGATATTGGCCCGGAAAAAACTCCTGTCCTTAAAAACTGCCCAATCTTCCTTATTTCGTCCTTTAAATCTTCAGTTAGTGCTTCTAGCGCTGGACCCTGAAGGCGCTGCGGACGATAGCGGATTCCCGGAATAAAACTGGACACGCCATAAACAAAGCCACCATGACCACAGCCAACAGGCCTTATCGTTAGGTATTGTGCAGCACCGTCATATTCGATAGCTCTTCCATTTACGGTAATTTGTGTCATAACCAATGGAATTTCAAATTCTTTATAAACCTGTTTATTCGGCCGAACTGTTTTGATTCTGCCATATCCCCGACTATGAAGGGGCATTTACCAACAAGTTCCTAATCTTTCGGGACACAATCCAGAATCTCACCATGTATCTTTCCATTCGATGCGATAAAATCAGGTGTTTGGACGCCCCATTCCTTTCCATCCAATCCCGTCACCTTCCCGCCCGCTTCGGTGATCAGCACATATCCGGCGCCAACATCCCAGGGCTTTGGCTTGAGGAGGATGACTCCATCGGCGCTCCCCTCCGAAAGAAAACGGATGCAGGAGACCGCATCCCCGAGCATCCTTATGCGGTAGGATTTTTCCACGATATTTTTGAGAAAGGGAAAACGAAAAGAGGAATCTTCGTCAAGGTCGGATTCAAACAGGACGAGGCTTTTCTCCAGGGTTTTCCTCTGGCTTACGCAAATCCTTTTCCCATTGAGAAAGGCGCCTTTTCCCTTTGCTGCCGTAAGCAGCTCCCCGGACAGGGGGAAATAGATGGCTCCAACCAGCATTTCTCCCTTGTAGGCCAAAGATAGCGTGAGCCCCCAGTTTTTCAGCCCAAAGACAAAGTTTGTTGTCCCATCGAGGGGGTCGATGTACCAGGTAAAATCTGAAGCCTTCTTATGGTCGCCGGACTCCTCCGCAACAATATTGTGCGACGGAAAATGTTCCCGAAGCAGCGCGACGATGGCCTTTTCGCTGGCAAGATCCGCTTCGGAGACTAACCCGAGATTGTTGCTTTTTTCCCTGACATTGGAGATATTCTTAAAATAGCCGAGAAGCAGTGAGCCGGATCCTTTTGCTGCGCGTGTTGCAGCATCAAGGAATTTGCTGGCATCGCCCGGTGAAACCCCCATCAGAAATATCCCCTCTCTTTCAGATTTTTCTTGATCCTTCCGATGATAGAGCCGACGGATGCCTTAAATTCCCGGCCGGTTATCTCCTCATATGCCTGGATATATTTCTGTGCAAACTCAATCTTGATGCTGTCCGGTATATCGGGAAGCGGGCCATCGCCGATAAAGTTTCTTTCCCGTATCAGCCATTGCCTCAAATATTCTTTATCGATCATCCGCTGGTCTTTCCCGGCGTCAAAGAGATGCTGGTAGGTGTCAAGATACCAAAATCGTGAGGAATCGGGAGTATGGATCTCATCTGCCAGATAGAGCTCATTGTCGAGAAGGCCAAACTCATATTTGGTGTCGACGAGGATAAGCCCCTGCTTTGCGCAGTGCTGAGTTCCATAGTCGAACAATGCAAACGCAGTTCTTTCTATCTTATCCATCATCTTGTTATCAATGGTTCCCTGGGCTAGGATCTCTTCCTTGGATATATGGACGTCATGGCCGACTTTTGCTTTTGTCGATGGGGTGAATAAAGGCTTTTTGAATCTCTCATTCATCCGCATCCCCTGGGGAAGAGAGATCCCAGAAACTTGCTTTCCATCTTTATAATCCCTCCATGCGCTCCCTGAAAGGTATCCGCGAACCACAACTTCTATAGGGATTATGCCCACTTTTTTCCCGACCATGATGTTCGGGTCCGGAACATCGATAAGGTGGTTTTTCACTATATGTTTTGTCTTTTCAAACCAGAACACGGCAAGCTGATTGAGGATCTGGCCCTTGAAGGGGATGGTTGCCAATACCCGGTCAAACGCAGAAACTCTGTCAGTAGTAATCAATACCATCCTATCCCCTTTGGAGTACACATCCCTGACTTTGCCCTGATACTTAGTCCCTAAATCAGGAAAATCGGTTTTTTCGAGGTTGAAGGGCAATTGTTCCCTGAGCTCTTTTTCGGTTATCATGCTGTTGTTTGGGTTACATCTGCCATTATATAAATTGGTGGTATCTTCGGTCCAGTAAACTCAATTGAACGGGGCAACAACAATGGCGAGGCGAGGTCGGGGCCGCCCTCCGTGCCGAAGGCACCGGAACGCTGGATTCTCTCCGTGCCGAAGGCACCGGAACGCTGGATTCTCTCCGTCCGAAGGACCAGAACACTACGCTTATCCCTTCGGGGTGACCGACCAGGGCAAAACTGAACAACGTGAGGTTTTGACCGTCAAGCCCATTTTTATTGTTGCCAACAAAATTGGATATCATCAACACATTAAAGTTGACTGTGCCAGTATCGTCTTTCCGGGGAAAGCCGTTAGTAGGGCGTTGCGTGGATATTCACTTAGCGAGATAGAGCATCATTTCCGTATCAACACATAGGCTTTCTTCCCAATGAACTCCTTTGGGGCATCAATCTTGGCCCCAGTGCCAAACTTTGTTATTTTCTTCTCATAGAGCTGC
>JACPII010000011.1 GCA_016188175.1 Candidatus Woesearchaeota archaeon
AAGCTCCTATCGGAGCGGCTCTGCAATCTTCAAAACTCTTAATGTGTTTCAAGATAGCCCTGCGTCCCCGTAAGGGAAGGCGAAATGTTCCGGTGCCTTCGGCACGGAGGGCGACCCCCGCGACGGTCTGGCTGTTTTTTTGGATGGAGTTTTGACCTTAGGATGGCAGAGCCGCCCTTAACGGAGCTTAATACATGCCTTTTTTTTGCCGGCCCTAATCTCTCCATGTTAGAAAAAAACGCCACGGCTCGGACTTTCAAAGCATCGCTGCTTATTTGAACCGAGAGATCCTTGCGGAAAGCGGTTCTCCTGCAAAGATTCGAGACCGCCGCAATACCAGGTTATGCGACCGTGGCAAATAAGGGGTTAAATCGTCCCTCCTTTAAAAACTTAAACATAAAAAATCCACCATTCTATTGAACGGTGGTTTGCATAGGCAAGCCACGATCGGGTGGAATTTTTAGGGCGGGGAGGAGGTCACTGCTCAAAAACATGCCATGCCTACGTAGAAACGCTTTTGCGTTTCTGGTATCCCTCTTGGACTTTAGGGCGGGGTGTTTTTGACAGAAAGGAAATGCCCCCAACGGGACTTTCAATGCCGGCATGGCCAGCTTTTTTGAACCCGTGTCTCAGCCTCGTTCCGGTGCTTTTGCTGCGCGCCTCGAGAAGGCTGCATGATTGGCCGGACTACACTATGGGGGCATCGGGCTTGGTGGTAAGTATTTTGTATAAAAGGCTTTGGATTGGTGGCTCTTATCTCATTTTTGGGGTGTGGGGCAGTAAACCTACGAACCCAGCCAGAATAAGTTATGCCACATGACGGTAAGCCCGTAAGCAGTATCTATCCTATCCCCCCTTTTCTGGGCAAATCTCTCATTCTTGGAAAAGTATTTATAGCAAATCACTTTAATAATCGTAACTTTGTTTACAGCGAAAAGTGATTTGCTTATTAGGAAATAACCTTACAATCATTTTAAAACATACGAAAATTAAGGTTATTTCCTATAAATTGGAGGAATAGCGGCTTATCATGGCACCCGCCCCTGAGAATGTTAAAAAAGTAGTGTCTGATGTGCTTTATAACAAAAGCAGATGCACCGGGATGTTTAAAGCCCCGAGAACGTTAATGGACTTTCTGGCGAAAAACAAAGAGGAAGCCCATAAAGATTTTCGTTTTCTGCAAAATAGGTTTTCATTGCGACCGAAGGATATGGCCGGTATTGTTGAGAGAAAATTTGCCCAATTTATCCAACAAGGAGATAATATTGTGTACCTAACCTTCGAAGCCCATAAACGAAAGGTATTCAGATTTCTTTCCAGTTCCCTCTTTTTTTATGTGATGGTTGTTCCTGCCAGATTCCATTCGGAGAAAGCAAGGCGGTTCTCTTTTGACGAGAGGGGCTCATTTATTCTCCTCGCCTTTGAAATGAAGTCCAAGTGGGAAGACCTCCTGGGTTTTGTTAACTATATTCAAGACGGAAAAAACCAAAGGGAAGTTCGGGGTATTTTAGACCGGCTTTACAATGACCTTAATGTTTTTACTGAGCATGGGCATTCTTTTTATTTAATTGATCATTTTAAGGCCCTCACCAATTACGATGTGCTAGTTGAGGTGCCCCCTGAACTACAAGAACAACTTAAAGAATCCTCTGGGGATAAATAAATCTGTTTTTTTGGTTGTCGGCGGTTTTAGCCTGTGGGCTTACTGGGGGAGATGACCACCTAATGGCGAGTCCATCGATTCAACAACTTCTTGGAAAAAAAAACGCCGTCGCCCGGATTTTCAATGTGCCAGGAACCTAGCGTTTCTGGGCATCCGTTTGAACCGGGAAACCCTTGCGGGAACGAGCTTTCCAAGCTCGCGCAGTACCAGGTTGTGCCACGACGGCATTGGCATATGTGTTTTGCTGTTGTTTATAAACGTTAGGGCGATGCATTTTTGAATTGTCGGAAACTTCCTTGCGTACGGTCGGTCCTTTAATCCTCAGAAAAGGGGGTTTCTGGGTATGCTCAACAACAGGCTCCTTGATTTGGCGCCGGGTATTTTTTTTCAGGCTGGGGCAAGAATGCAAAAGAGAACTTTATTTCTCAAAAACAAAACATTTTTAAGGTAGACAATCCCTTATTAATAAAAATAATGTAAATTGAATAAATAATATAAAAACTTAAACTAATAGTATTAATAGAATGGACTGCTGTTATGGAATCACCCAAGTTCATCAACATTTTTAAGGTAGACAGTTCCTTATTAATAAAAATAATGTAAATTGAATAAATAATATAAAAACTTAAACTAATAGTATTAATAGAATGGACTGCTGTTATGGAATCACCCAAGTTCATCGGCAACTCGAAATTGACCAAGCAGGGGCAGGCAACCATCCCTCAGGAAGGAAGAAGGAGCCTTGACCTCAGCCCCGATGCGGATGTGTTCTGGTACCAGGTGGGCGATACGCTTGTGTTGGTCAAAGACCTTGTGGCTCCTAAGGATCTTCAGGTTACGGCAACAAAAAAAAGGGGTACGCGCTGATGGGCTTCGAGGAGCTGGCCGGGTTGTGGGTGCTTATGGGAATCATCCCGTTTGTGCTCATATATTTTGTCAGGCCGAAAAGTTTTGAGCGGGCAATCCCGTCCCTCATGTTCATCATGCATGAGCGCTTTAAGACAAGGCGTGCGTCGTTTTTGCAGAAGCTTCTCCATAACCTCCTGTTCTTTCTCCAATTGCTGGCGCTTGTTGCGCTTGGGCTTGCTGCTGCATCCCCCTTCATGGACATATCGCATAGGGTGCTTGTGAAGAACAGCATCATCGTCGTTGATGTGTCCGCGAGCATGGCTTCTCAGGAGGATGGGTCAACAAGGCTTGCCCAGGCGGTTGGCCTTGCTAAAGATAATCTCGGGATGCGGAACACAATCATCCTGGCTGGGAACGTGCCCGTCCTTGCGCTTGAAAGCGGCTCACGTTCGGAAGCTTATGAACTATTGTCAAGCCTAAAGCCAAAAGCGGTTTCGACGAACATCGGTGATGCGATGCTTTTAGCAGAAGACCTGGCTGCGGGACAACGCGCCGTCATATCGGTCGTGAGCGATTTTATCAATACTGAAGGAAGCGACATCATTGTCGCCAAGCAGTCCCTTACCCTTAAAGGAAACACCGTCAGGCTCCTCAAGGTGGGGAAACAGGGAAAAAATATAGGAATCACGTCCCTTGAGGTGGACAAGTCAAAGACTGCAGCGACGGTGAAGAACTTTGATGAGGATAGCCGTTCATTCTCCATTGCCCTGCAGCAGGGCGCCCAAGAGCTATCCAAGAAGGAGATGGTGCTGCCAGGAAAATCCAAAGAAACACTGGAATTCCCGACTCCCCAAGGCTCCAGCAAAATCACCATAGAAGGGAATGACGACCTGCCCCTGGACAATACGGCTTATATCAGCAACCCCCTCAAGCAGAGGTACAAGGTGCTGATCATCACCAACTTCCCCAGGGGGAATAAGATAAAGACTGCGTTTTCTGCGATGAAAGACGTCGAGCTGGAAACCAGGGAACCACCGACTATCAATGCTTACAACATCAATCATGATCTTGTCATCATCTCGGGAATCACGCCAAAACTTTTTGTTCCCTCAGACTACAAAGATATCAAACGGTATATCGAGCGCGGGGGGATGGTCGTCTTTGCAGCACAGCAAAGCCTTGTCGAGGTGTATAACACCCTCGTGAATGAGCAATTGCAGGAAATGTTTCCGGTCATCATCCAGGGGAAAGAGGACAAGCAGAGTGCAATCTGCGCGGACCTCATCGGCCCGGTATTCACGAAGGAGCCATTTGCAGATGAGCCCTGCTTTACCGTCGCAAACTCCTATTTCAGGGCGGCGGCAAAGAACGATACCTTGACCCTTGCAAGCGCCCAGCTGGACAACTCCCCCATCATCGTCACGTCAAAACGTGGGAACGGAAATGTTTTCTATTATGGGATCATCGACCCATCGGCAGGGTTCTTCTCTGACCCTTATTATCCAATCTTCTGGCGCAACGCCCTCACGTTCCTTTTGAAGACGGAAAACATAGCAACGTTCAACCAGAAAGGCGGCCAAATTGTGCCTGTCCGGGAGCAGGAGATATCGACCCCCTCGGGAAATGTCAAGGCAAACAGGGTGGCATTTGATGAATCCGGGATCTATCGTTATGATGGGAAAGAAGTTGCGGTCAACCTTGCCGATGAAGGGGAATCAGACATCTCTGCTGAACCTGCAATCGACGCTTCTGTTGAAGCCCAGCATGCGGAGGAAAGCGAGCAGATGACTGAGCGTTTTGCATTTGCGATCCCCTTGATCATACTTGTTCTCGTTTTGCTTGGGCTTGAGACCATCGCCCTTAAGATGCGGGGTGATTTCTGATGGTGTTCCTTCAGCGGCTTTGCTTCCAGGAATATTGCCTGGCTTCGCCTGACCTTTTATTATGGGCCATCCCGTTGGCCGCTGCCCTTGCAATCCTCTTATTTTTTGATTTTGTCCATTTCAGGACTCAAGAGGAAAAAAAGGCTTTCAAGCGGCAAAGGCGCCTTGATAAGATTGTTTTTTTCATCCTCCGGAGCCTGGTGTTTACAATCATCCTTGTCGCCCTCGCTACCCCCTACAGGGTACGGGAAACGACAACTCAGGGAAACCCATCATTGACCATCGTGGCGGACAACTCCAGTTCGATGGAGCTGTTTGAAGGGGGGATTGCGGAACGGCTTAAGGAGCAATTGGAGCCTTTCTTCCCGGTAACGCTGAAATACATCGCACAGGGGCAGCGCTCTGCGATCGGCGATGGGATACTGCAGAACATCAAAGGAGACGACAATGTGCTGCTCGTGTCCGATGGGAATGCGAACGAAGGCCGCGATCTAGGGGATATCATGCTGTTCAGCTCTATCCTCAATACCACGATCAGTACGGTAAAGATGGAGCCATTGCATAAAGATGCAGGCATCGCGATTGAAGGCCCGACGGAAGTCATTGTGAAGAGCGAGTCGTTCTACACCGTCAAGGTGCATAACATTGGGGAGCTTCCTTACAGCATGGAAGTTTTTGTCGATGGGGACCTGGTAAACCTGGGGAATGACGGGAAATTTGTCTGGCGTTTTTCGGAAGGATTCCATAAAATCCATGCGAGGATAAAACCGGGGAGCGAGGATTATTTTCCACAGAACAACGAATATTTCATGACGGTAAAATCCATCCCCCGGCCAGCTATCCTCTATGTGGGGAAGCCTGAGTCTCCTCTGGGGAAGGCATTGGAAAGGATATATGCGGTCACGTTCAGTGAAAACCTCCCACCTGGTTTTGATGCGTATCATCTGGTTGTCCTCAATAATATCAATGCTGATTCCTTAAATCCTGCTGACGTTGACCGGCTGTCGACGTTTGTCAGCGAAAAGGGAAAAGGGCTTTTCGTCGTCGGGGGGGATAATTCGTTCGATAAGGGGAATTATAAAAGCAGCTATCTGGAGAGCATCCTTCCTGTCCAGGTCGGTGTTGGGCAGCGCACGAACATATCTGAAGTCAATGTCATCATCGTTATCGATATTTCCGACAGCACTGGCTGGTCGCTGGATGGGGCAGCAACAAGGCTTGAGCTCCAAAAGGCAATCGCGCTTGACGCCATGGACCAGATCAACCTCGATAACAATCTTGGAGTCATCGCATTCCATACCCAGTCGGTCCTCATCGCACCCCTCAATAAGTACACGTTCCATGATCCTGCCCAGCTGCGCACGAAAATCTCTTCATTGACCCCCGGGTCCGGGACCAATATCTTCTCCGGGCTTTTCCGGGCGGAGCAGGAGTTCCGACGGTCCAGGGGAAGCAAGAATATCATCCTCATCTCTGATGGGCAGGACACGTGGGAGAGCGGCATCTTGAAAAAAGGGCAGGAGCTGGCAAACCAAGGCGTCCGGATATACACCGTCGGAAGCGCTGGAGAAAATACCAACAAGGCATTGATGCAGAAGCTTGCAGATATGAGCGGCGGGTTTTACTATGAGCCGCAGACCGTGAACAAGCTGAAGCTTTTGTTTGGGGAATCTCCCGAAGAGCGCTGCGAGAAGGAGACGATGGAGCTGTTCATCTTAGATGACAGCCACTGGATAACGAAAGGTATCGAAGATTTCAAGGCGAAGCTTACTGGCTATAATTTTATTGTGCCGAAAGCGTCCGGGCGGAAATTGGTTGCGACGGACTGCGACCGGCCGATGCTTGTCGCTGGAAGATATGGGCTCGGAAGAGTTATCACTTTAGGGACGGATGACGGCTCAAAATGGGCTGGCCAGCTATTGGGGAGCAGGAACTCAAAGGTCCTGACCAAAGCAGTGAATTGGGCAATCGGGGACTTCATGAAAGATGCTGATCTAGACATCCGGGTGAGGGATACGTCGCTGGGGAAGCCGACGGCAATCAACATCATCAGCGAGGAGCAGCCCCAGGTGAAGGGGCTTGATTTTGCGAAGGTGGATGTTGGGAAATGGAGTTCCTCATTTTCTGCAAATGAAACCGGGTTTTTTAAGGTTCTCGATGCCTATGTTGCGGTAAACAATGATGATGAATACTCTTATGTCGGCCTGAATCCTCAGCTTAAGGACCTTGTGGCAATATCCGGCGGGAGGGTTTTTGACAAGGATGATATCGAAGGGATTAAAAATGGGATTATCTCCCTATCGAGGCGGGTGAAGGCGGAAACCAAGCAATACCGGATGCCGTTGCTCGCGATTGCGGCTATCATTTTCCTGTTTGATATCTTATTCAGGAAGATACGGGAGCACATGAGGCTTTGACGGGGCAAAAACGGGAAGTTTGCCAAAGGAGTTTTTCCCCACTGAGAACATTGCCATGAATAACCCAAACAATAAAAGGCGTTACCCGGAAGGGAGGTGAAACAATGCCCATCCTCAAAAGAGATGTTAACTTTGTATTTTTTGTAATCATCATCGCAACAGTCATCAGCTTTGCAGGGTTCACTGCCTATTATCAAAGCTCGTTCAAAAATGTAAGTGAGGAATACAATGACAAGATATCCGAGCTCAGCAAGGTCACCAAAGACCTTCTGGAAAAGAAAAGCATCTTAACCCAGACGACGGAAGCATTGAATGAGACCAAGGAAAAGGTTGAAGAGAAAGAAGTGCTCTACTCGGAGCTGCGCGATGAGAGGGATTCCCTCAGGAACGAGCGGGACTTCCTGAAAGAGGACCTCTTTAAGACGAAAACATCGTTAGCCCAGACGACGGAGCAGTTAAACACTGCCAATGTCCAGGTTCAATCTCAGGAGAAAAAAATAATTTCTTTGAATCAGGATGTCGAGTATTGGAAGGGGAGGAAAGAATCCTGTGAAGATAAAGTTGAACAGCTTGGAGGGAGTTGTTAGGCCGAATGCGGGCAGGACACTAGGGAATCAATCGGTTATTTGCACACGGGAAATGGGTATAAGGGCAGCCAACGGTTAAGATATGAGTCCAGGATTTAAACAGGTTCATATGGCAGATTTCAAAAAGGTGTTGAGGGAAGTCAATCTTGTCTTAGATGAGGTGCTCTTGTTTGATGTCATCCTGAACAGCGTCCTTATCTTTCTCGGGTCGTATCTTGGGCTGATGTTCCTGAACTTTAATCCGTGGTATGCGCTGTTTCCCACGCTTGGTTATTTCCTCTACCTTCTGCAGAGGGATGTCAGGAAGAACAAATACGCGATGGTCGAGGATGCCTACAAGCCCTTAAGCATAAAACTAAGGACGGCTGCTGATTCTGCTGAGCAGGAAAACGAGATTGTCCAGCAGCTCAAGCGGGAGGTTGTAACAGACCTTGAGCACGTCCCTGTATCTTCATTTGTCCGGACCCCAAGGATCACGGGCAAGATCATGGCAAGTGTTTTACTTTGCTTCTTGATACTCCTTGCAGCAATCTATAACATCAATTTCTCCCCCTTTAAGCTTGACCTCGGCTCGATGTTAGGGAAACTGCTGGAGGCCGGCGGTGATGGCTCCGGCGGGCGGGGGGATAAAGAAGGGCTAGGGCGCGGCGGCCAGGAAAGAGATATTTACGGGGACCCTAAAGTAGCAGTGCTTGGGGACGAGGAGCTTGAGGTCATCATCCGGAAAGGAAGCACGGAGGCAGTCGGGGCTTTGGTTGACGAGCCTCCTCAGCGGGAGTTTGAAGAGGCATTCCCCGACGAGGTCTTTGCATCGGCATCAGGCGCATTTGAGGAAAAAATAAATGTTGAGAACCAAAAGCTGGTTAAGCAGTATTTCAAGGAACTTGCAAAAGAGTGATGGTTTGGCAATAATAATATACTCAGGCAAAAATTTTAATAATCTAAAAATGTCCGCAATAAAATGGTCTGCAAGGGGGAGGTTGGATAGCTCCATTGCAGAAACGTTTATATAATCTTATCCTAAGAGGTGATAACAATGGGAAAAAGTTACAAGCCGGTTTTCGATGCCCTCTACAAAGAAGTGGGCAAGGTAATCATCGGTCAGGAAGATTTATTGGAACAGGTCATGATCGCTATCATGTGCGACAGCAACGCCCTTCTCGAGGGTTACCCCGGGCTTGCGAAGACGCTCGCCGTAAGGACACTTTCTGAGATTCTCGACCTGAAGTTCTCGAGGATCCAGAACACGCCTGACCTAATGCCTTCGGACATTACGGGGACTTTTATCATCGAGGAGGCTTCGGGGAAAAGGAATTTCCGGTTCCAGCCAGGGCCTATTTTTGCGAATATTGTCCTTGCAGATGAAATCAACCGGGCAACTCCCAAGTCGCAGTCTGCCCTTCTCGAGGCAATGCAGGAAAAACAGGTCACGGTCGGAGACAAGACCTACAAGCTCGACCTGCCATTTTTTGTCCTTGCGACTCAGAATCCGATCGAACAGGAGGGTAGCCTAGACCTCAACGAAAAAGTATTGTTCAACGGGGAATTGAAATCTGGCTTTGAGCTTCTTGAGATGGCTAATGGCAAAACCCTTGCCGAGGATGTGAAAGGCATCAGGCTTTTTGACGTGGGCGGAACAACTTCATCTCTCAATCCTGAAGGGAAGTTAGAAGAAAAGCCTTGTGTTCTTTATGGATTGCCTTATACTGATGAACTCATCGAGGTTACAACAAAGACGGGGAGAGCTGTTAAGGTTACGAAAAACCACCCTTTCTTAGTAAATGAACGCGGGGAAATAAAGTGGAAAAAAGCAGAAGAACTTACGAAAGATGATTTTTTAGTGTGCCCTGCAAGAATACGGGTGGCTGAAGGTAATGCGCTCAGGAAAGATTCCCTTGAGGTGAACCCTGGATGTTTTTTACCATTCAATGCTAATTTTGCATTCTGGATTGCCTGCGTCCTCTCCGATGGATGGATTGGGAAGAAAGATGTTGCCTTTTGCCAGAAGAACTACCCCGGCGTATTTGAGCGCTTTGTTGCCGTTTCGAAGTCATTTGGGTTTGACCCCAAGGTCTCTGAAAGAAAGGGCTGCTCGTATGCTATTATCCATTCCAAGCCTCTTGTTGACTCCCTTAAGGCTAACTATGGAATCAATCATGGGAAGGACAAGGAAACCCCATCAAGCTTTTTATCGTTTCCTGAAGATATGAATCGTGAGTTTTTGAGAACTTTTATTTCTTTGGAGTCCTCCTTAGGAGATAATCGAATTACGTTCACACAAAAGAATCGGAATAATGTTGACATCATCGCCTATATGCTCCTGCGTGAGGGTATCCTCTCGTGGGTGCGTCATGATGGCAGGATATTCCGGTTAAAAATCCAGGGAAAAGACTTTGGAGCGTTCCTCAAGAAAATTGGGTGGGTTGACCGCAAGAAAATTGAAGGGCTGGATGTGGATAGGGCGACCAAATCAAGCTTTCGCGTTGTTCCGATTGACAGGATGAATGTTTTGCGCCTGGTGTCCTTATTGGGATTAAACAGTTTCCATACCCTGAAAACAAGGAAGCGCTTTACTTCCAGGGATTGGTACTACAGCTATAAGGGGGTAAAAGAAGGGGAATCGGTAATGGCCGCTGATGCATTGCAGCATTTTGTTGACGATATTGAATGGGAGGTCGCCCATAGGAAGACTTCAGAATTTATTGGTACGCTTGATTCAGAGCCGCGAAGATTTGCTGCCGGCATTGGAACTCCGATCACTGAAGTTGCCGAAAAGTTGGGAAAGGCCAAAGACAGTGTTTGGAAATTCTATAAGGGCGAAGTGAAAAATCCTCAGGTGAGGCTGTTTTTAGAGCAAAGGCATTCCCTTCGCCTGGTTGAGGCAGAGCAATTGCTCTCTTATTGCAAAGGGCTCCTGAGCCAAGATATCATATATGACAAAATTAAAGCTATAAGGTATTTTCCTTCTCAAGGGGCAGCTTTCGGATTGACTGTTCCGGGAGCACAAAATTACATTGGCGGCTTTGGAGCTTGTGGAATCAACCATAATACCTATCCCCTTCCCGAAGCCCAGCAAGACCGTTTCCTGCTGAAAATTAAAGTCACCTATCCGACCCCGGAAGAGGAGATACGGATAATTGACAAGTTTACTTCCGAAGTGCCTGATCCACACCTTAAGAAAATGCTCAACAAGCAGCAAATACTGCACCTGCAGTCTACCACAAGGCTTATTCCCATAGCGAATGACCTCAAAAAGAAGGTTGTTACCCTTATCAATGCGACAAGGACAAAGAAGGATATCATCCAATATGGGGCATCACCCCGCGCTTCTATCGGCCTTATCCTTGCCGCGAAGGCAAGAGCCCTCATCGAGGGAAGGAATTTTGTCAGCAATGATGATATCGAGAAAATGGCGTACCCCATCCTCAGGCATAGGATCATCCTCAATTTTGAGGCAGAAAGGAAAGGATTGAATGCTGATGATGCGGTGAAGGAGCTCCTTGCAAAGGTTAGGTAACAGGTCATGCCAACTTTGCTGTGTTTGCAGCAGTTAATACCTATTTTCAACAAGAAAGGCGGCGGCCACTGTTGGTGCATTGCAAAACTGGGTGGACTTTGCCAGGCCGAATATATGGAAAAGAGATGGCATTCCTGTTTCGGGGATTGTAGCCGCGGACTTTAATTTTTGGATGATAACTGGTTAAGTCCGCCAATATGGGCAAGGGTATCCCCTTACGAAAGTTAAGGTCCTTTCCTATAATCGGATGGATGGAAAATCGTTGAGTTTACTATGGCAATCGAGACCTCATTCCTGAGCGAATTGGATAGGTTTAACCTTGTCATCACCAAGCGGGTGACCTCAAGCTTTATCGGACAGAGGAAGAGCATCGCGGCCGGGCGGGGGGTTATGTTCAAAGATTACCGAATCTATGCTCCCGGGGATGATATCAGGACGATTGATTGGAAGGTTTTTGCCCGGACAGATGACCTTTATGTGAAGACCCATGAAGAGGAGAGGAACCTTATCCTCCATATCATCATGGATTTCTCCGCCTCGATGAATTTTGGGAAGAAGATGACTAAGTTTGACTATGCATCGATGCTCGGAGTCGGGTTTGCTTACCTGGCGATGAAGGATAATGAGAAGTTTCAGTTCTGCACATTTTCTGATGAGCTTTCCGTCTTCCAGCCAAGGAGGGGGATGGGGCAGCTCATCGCGATGGTTGACCACCTCAACGGACTTAAGACGAAAGGGCATTCCATGCTGAAGGATTCACTTGTCCAGTATAAAAAAGTCATAGGAAGCAGGGCTCTTGTATTCCTTATTTCTGATTTCCTTATCCCTATCGAGGAGATTAGGGAAGCGTTATATGCGCTTGGGAAACAGGAAGCGAAGGTTATCCAGGTGTTAGACCCTCAGGAGAGGGAGCTTGGCATGCAGGGTGACTTTAAGCTTAAGGACTCTGAAACAGGGGAGAAGATGAATGTTAATATAAGCAGGAGACTCACGCAGCAATATGAAAAGCTCTTGGACAGCCACATCGCCAATATACAGGATACCTGCAATAAGCTTGGATTCAGATTCCATAGCCTTACTACCAATTTACCTATATTTGATGCCTTTTTCCAGATACTCCAGCAGTAAATCTGTATACTACAAACTATATATTGCAGTAAATCCTTATAGCGTAAACTTTAAATACCAAGATGGAAAATAAGAGAGTTAGTAAGCTTTATCCACAGCTTAAGAAATGCGTGTGAAAATAGCCGAAACAAACCAAGGAGGTGTTTTACAGATGAAATTGAATAAAGCAGTGAAAAAGATTATTGCTCTGGGAACAGGAGCTACCATGTTGGGTGCTACCCTAGGAGCAAGTGTTTTTGGTGCAGGATTAGCTGATTACCCAGCGCCATTTGTCAAGGACGGCAAATTTACCGGCCTATTGGTTGTTGGTGACAAGGCAGCAGCAGAAGACGTCATTGGCGTCAGCGATATTGCTGTCAGCCTGCAGTTTGCAGCTACCAAAAAGGTTGGAAAGACTACCGGGGAATCCACTGTTGAAGGAGTTTCGTGGAAAGTTGGTACTTCTGGAAAAAAGCTTGAGATTATGGAAAACGTTGATTCTGGGATAAATGGTGAAAACATCAGGAACGTTTCCAACACTATTGATGAAGACGAGTTTTCCCTCCTTGCTGATGGGGAAGTTACCACAGAGAAGGGAACCGCAGGCTACAACCAGTATATCAACTGGGACAATGCTATCATCTCCTCAACGGATGGTTCAGGCTATGTAAAATTGCTTGAAAATGATGACGATGTCATGGCCGATTATTTCTATGTGCGAAGCTCTGAAAGGATTGGAAGGTATAACCTAGAGTTCAAGAAATCTATGGAGAGCGATGTTGAAGACAGCACTGGCTCCAAGTCAACGACTGGGACGTTCATTGGTGATCTCGAGGACGAGAAGATAAGTATACTTGGAAAAGAGTATACTATCGTGAAGGCTAGGAAGCCATCAACCACCGGTAATGCAGCAGGTGTTGAGCTTACCTTAATGGGGGGTGCTCAAAAGGACACCCTCGAAGAAGGAGAAACCAAAACCTACAGCATCAAAGAAAAGGATTATGAAGTTACTGTTTCTGCAATTACAGATACAGGAACAATAACGGTGAAGTTCATCGTCAATGGTGAATCAACAAGATCCCTCATTGATGGCGAGACAGCGACACTTTCCGATGGTGTCCAAATTGGTGTAACAGACATCACCCCTAATGAGGCTGGGGATGTAACCAATGACCAAGTTGAGTTCTTTATTGGTGCAGACAAAGTTTTCCTTAAGGATACGGATGTCACCGATAAAGCAAGTAGCAACACTATGGAAGTTGGCAACGAGGATATAGATGATGTTGCAGTAACCATTACAGGGACCAATGACAACTCCACTTTTAGCATAGATAACATCCAGCTAAATATCACAGCTGATGATGATTACTATGTTGCTGCTGGACACAAGTTATCTGAGTATATGGATGAGCCTCAAGCATTCCTTGGCTCATGGGACATCCTCTATGATGGCCTCGAAACTGTTGAGACTGAGGTTATTAAAATTAAAACCTCAGGCAGCGACCAGTACGACTTGGTTTTTGTTGATGGAGATGGAAACAGCGCGTCGGTGCCATTAGTAGGCACTGACTCCAGCAACAGTGTCCACCTCGGGGATTCAAATGACGACTTGATCGTTCAAGGAAACCAGACCATAACCAAGAACGACTACCTCATAATTGTGGATACAGGTCAGGAGGATGGCCAGCGAAAATCTTATGCCTTGAGGTATAAGGGAGCTTCCAAAGTCCAAAGTGGTGAGACTGCCACAGTTAAATTTGATAACCTTGGAAGCGGGCAAAGGATTGAGAAGACGTTCACGGATGCAGATGCGGATACTGCAGATGCAGAGCTCAAGTTAGGAGGTGCCACCTTTGAGGTTATCAATGTTTCAGCGGCAACAAGCAACGACTTTAACATCATGGTTGATCTTGATGCTGATGGGACAACTACCGGTGACACAGATGTCGTCGCCCCAAATTCCGATGCAGGGTTGAGGATTGATATCCTTAACTCCACTAACCAGACCCAACGTCAGGGTTATGTCAGGGTTGTGTTCAGCACACCAGACACAAATGACTATGACAACGTGAAGCCAACAAACATCTCATTTAATATCACGTCGGCTTCAGGGGAAGTTGGTTTCAGTGAATCCTTGGGAAGTGCTATTGCATTTGTCTCTCCATCCAGCGAGACGAATACCAACTATGGGTATGTTAGCACGGGTGCTTATCTCAAGTGGAACAACCCATCCAATGATCCGGATGATTTGACCATTTGGTACCCAAAGAAGCAGCGATTGCCTCAGGTGTTTGTTGTTGGAACTGGTGCAACGGTTTCCAGCAAAGGAGGAGAGGCTGTTGAATCGGTTACCATCAACAGAATCGATGTCGGCGCAACAAAGCTTGCCTCGGAAGTAGCTGATGTAAAGACACAGAACCTCATCCTTGTTGGAGGGCCATGTGCAAATGCAGCAGCAGCTGAAGCAAAAGGGAACCCAGAAGACTGTGCGGCTGGCTATGAGGCTGGAAAAGGCCTTATCGACCTGATTGACACGGGAGCAGGGAACTTTGCTTTGATTGTAGCTGGTTACAGCGCAGCTGATACGAGAACTGCAACTGCTGTCTTGGCTAACTACGGGGATTACAGCCTCAAGGGAAGCCAGATGGAAGTAACGACTGCAACAAGCACCGTGAAAGAGGTAATGGCCAAATAGGCCTAATTACCTTTTCTTTTTCTTTTTTATTTTTTTATTTTATTTTCTTGTTTTGGAATAGATAGTATCATCCTTGAGGATGTTGGTGTTTTTTTTCTCTACAAAAGAAATCCGACACCCCCAGTCCAAGACTGGGGGATTGCTCGCTCCCTTCGGTCGCTCGGTCGTATTTCTAAGCATGCAACCATTCTGGATGGACCTATTGCTCCAACCACCAACGGAAAATTTCTTATTTTACTAGTTGCGCTCGCTTCGCTCGGCAACGGTCTAAGACCGGATGGAATGGTTGCATTCAACAAAATTGGTTAGTGGATGATGAACTATGGTTTTGGCAATACCTTCCGATTGGAAACGTCTGTCAAGGAGGAGCATCATCACGGTGGGGTTAGGTCTAGCCTTTATCTTTATCCCTACAAGCAATCTGATGGTTGACCTTATCTTCAGCCTTGCGGGGATAGCCTTATTGGTTTCCAGTATCTTGTTCCAAATCAAAGATAAAAGCACCCTTTAGTTTTGGGCAGGTGCAGGGGCGTATTTTACCTTAAGGATACCGACCGATTCATCCTCGTAGACAAGCTCAAAATCATCCTTATATTTTAAGATGAAGTTAAATAAGTTAATATCTTGTTTTATCTTTCCTGCAAAGATGTAGGTTGGGGAATAATCTGCCTTGATGATATTGTAGCCGGGGTCTCTTCCCTGCAATACCGCCATATAGCTGTTAAATTTATCGTTATCCTGAAGGGCAGAATAGGTTAAGTCTACCCCGTGAGTGTATCTTAGCTGTGGGTTGTAGAAAAAGAGGTAAGCGAAGGAATAACCATTAATGAATATCAAGTCTCCTTCTTTTGTGTTTTCTTTAAGCCAAAGGGCTCCTTCAAGATACCAAGGAAGGAATTGGTTGTTTTTTATCTCAGAGGATAAATGGCCGTATTGGAATATCGAGAAAAGAAGAATGGCGAGAATGGCAATCGATTTGAGGGCTTTTCCCCATCCTGCCTTATTAAAGGCGGCAAACTCCTGTTCCCCGATAGTGGTCGCGGAAAAAAGGAGTGAAAACGGCAGGAAGTATTCATGCATCCTGCGGGTCTTGAGCATATAAACAAAGAAAAACGAGGCCAATCCGAGGTAGAAGATGCTCTCCCTTGCAGCTTTTTTGCTCCTGAGGACCTGGAAAATGCCCAAGACGACAAGCATGACAGGAACCCAGTTATAGGTTATCAGCTCCAGAAGGCTCCAGGCTCTCCATTCCTGGTTGAATATATTGCCCAGAAGATTGACCTGGACTATCTGGGTGTAAAGGGATGGGAAGTTCTTTGGGAAATAGGGGTTGATTACCATGCCTGCCAAAAATCCTAAAAATGGAAAAATAAGGAGTTTATAGGGAAATTTCTTTTCCGTCAGAAAGATAAACAGGGCGAAAGAGAGTATAATAAAAATCTGGATAATAACTCCCGGATAAAGCCAGGTGTAAAAAAGGGTGATTACCGACAGCAAGAGATATGCCCTTTTTTGGAGGAGATACATAGTCAGGATAAGCCCGATGAGCGCCAATGGAAGCGGCCTTCCCAGATGGAGCCGGTAGGTGAAGTCTACCGACGCAAAAATTAGAAGTATCGTCCATAGTGCCGGGTAGGGGGTATCTCTCTTCTTTAAAAACCAGTAAAAGACAATGAAGAACATGGAGCTGGCAATTATCGCACCTATCTTGGCGCCGAGCATCAACCCCAGGAACGTGAACGGTATAAGGAGAACGTGGAAGAGCCATTGGAGGTTCGCGTAGCCTTCTGTGAGGATAGTGGCTGTGGTGTAGGGAAATTCCTGGAAAAATCCTTTTTCCCGGATGAGATCAGCCATGCGGATATGGAGGTAGCCATCATAGCCGATGATTTCGGGGACCTGGAATTGGATGGCAGCCATCAATGCCACAAGAAAAAGAATCGGAATAATCAAGTGCAGCCCGTATTTCGTTTTTGGTTCCGGTTTTTGCTCCACGGCGTATTAAAGATGCAAACTTTTTATAATGGTTTCGACAGATGGCACCCCCTTCATTAAGATTATTATGCCAGAGCCCCAATAAAGATGTTATGTTTCGTCCTCGTTATTTTCAGCCTGACTTTTCCGGTCTTGGAGCAGTTCGGCACGGAAATGGTCCTCTCTTGCGCAACAGCAATCATCTCTCTTGGAAACCTTCCGGGAAATGCGATTTCCGCCTCGATGACCTCACCCTTGCGGAATGGCTTGGGGAGCTCCTTTGCCTCGACAATCCCGAAATCTTCCTTTGTTTTAATGAGCTTAAGCTTGGTATCTTTCTGCCATTCCCTAAGCTTTTCATAAAATGAAGGGAACTCCATGGGCTTGACGGGGTTCCTTCCAAACCGATAAGGAAGGAAATTCTGGATCCCGATATCTGCCCCAATGCCCTCGGCGAACGCGATAATTTTTGGCATCTCTCCGTCATTCATCCCCGGAACAAGAACGGGGCAGATGATAAGGTCAACTTTTTTCGCGAGGTATCCTGCAATATCTTTGACACGCTCAATGTCGTATTGCGTCCCTGCAATCCTTTTTGCAATGGCCTTGTCGATCGCATTGATGGAAAGGTTGACCCTTGTCAGTCCGGCATCGCAGAGCTTATCGACGGTAGATTTGGCCAGGAGAACCCCATTGGTGATGATTGAAATCCGTGAAACGCCGGGGATATTCTTGATGCCGCGGATAAGTTCGGCCAGGGGGGAGTACAAGGTTGGCTCCCCCTGCGATGTGATCTGGCATTCGATCCCGGAAATTCTTTTTTCTTCGATAACTTTTCTCAATTCCTGGATGAGATAATCCTTTTCGATGACCACGTCAACATTCCGCTGATCCTCATCGACCGAGCAATATATACATTTGATGTTGCAGCTGGATATAGGCTTGAGCTCAATGAGGTTGGTGCCGCGGTCTATTATCCCAAAGCCCCCGTTCCCCAGGAGGGGGATTCCCGAGTGGAAATGGAGGTAGATAGTTCGCTTGCCGTTGAGCTTGTTGGCCAGGTTGGAAAACGCGCTGAACAAAAGCTGGTTGAATTTCCGCTCTGCACGGTCCTGTGTTATTTCCGGAAAAAAAATTCCAGCTGGGGAAACCGAATATTCCCCTATCCTCTCCAAATCTTCCCGCCTGAGGGAAAAAGAAAACATCCTGAGGAATGTACCTTTCACTACATCTTCTTTTCGTTCAAAAGAAATGTCCTCGAATGCAATCTGTGCCATCGAGGAGGTGGGTGTTTTTTCTTTTATAAACCTACCCCCCAGGATTGCAATAAATCTAAGCAGCCACTTTTTTCACATTCATCCCAGGGACCTTACCCTTCGATTATGCCCTTGACCTTTTCTGCAATCAACCTATAGGTTTAAATAGAAAATGACCCTATCATCCCTGTGGGGGAAACGATGGCACAAGAAACGCAGGCAGCAGAAATAACTATCACCTATGGCTCACTGTTGGAATTGCTGCTGAGGGAAAAAGAGCGCGGGGAGCTCCAGAAGTTAGATGCCGATTTCTTTTCGAATGTTGTCCGCTACCTGAAAGACAAGCAAGCGATTTTGCAGGCGAAATCCGACCTTTTTTCCTTCGAGGAGAAAGAAAAGACGATCAAGCAGCTTTCTAATATCCGGAAGATGCTCAAGGAGCTTTATGAGCGGAGGGAAAAAAAAGTTGTGGTGCAGGCTATTGAGAAAAGCAGGGACAAGCAAAGCATCATGGACGCCAGCGTATTCCTCCCGCATGAAAAAGATCTGTTTGACAGCACCATCTCCTTATTAGACAGGTATCGGCAGGGGATTCTTGACCCCCTTTTAGGCATCCAGGAACAATCCCCCACTTCCCCCGCGAGGGCGGCCATTCCGGCATTTCAGCAGTTTTCAAAGGAACAGCAGCATCCTCAAAAAGAGACAAAGCTTGTTCGATTTCTTCATGCAGTCCCCAAGTTTGTGGGAAAGGAGCTTGAAGAGTATGGGCCTTTTGAAGAGGAGGACATCGCTGCCCTTCCCGTCGTCATTTCCGAAATCCTCATCAAGAAAGGGAGAGTTGAGGAGATTCAGGAGAATTGATCTTTCTCTTCCTTAGGTGGTGTTCAACCTGCAGATATCCCCCCTGGGTTGCTATTGGAACTGGAAAACATGGAATTCTTCTACTTTTCCGGAGCCCTTTTCTTAACAACAACATTTATAAATTGACAGCCTTTCCCCGACGATATGAAAATCCCGAAAGCCATCAAGCGGTATTGCAGGTTCTGCAACAAGCATACGGAGCAGAAAATATCCCAGGTCAAAAAAGGGGCTCCGAGTTCGATGTCTTATGGAAGCAAGCACAGGGCTAGAAAACGAGGCTCGGCGAGAGGCATGGGCAACTTGGGAAGGTATTCAAAACCTGCAGTCACCCAGTGGAAAATGACCGGCAAAAAGGGGACAAAAAAGACCGATTTCCGGTATACCTGTTCTGTCTGCAAAAAATCGACTACGCAGAAGAAGGGCCTTCGTGCGAAGAAAGTGGAATTCATTTAGGGGGTGCAACCATGGTTATTGTCAGGGAGTCAAACAGCAAGTTCATCAAGGTCAGATGCCCAAAGTGCAAGAACGAGCAAATAACTTTTGGCAAGGTTTCTTCAGAGGTTTCCTGCCTGGTGTGCGGCAAGAAAGTTGCTGAGCCGACAGGGGGAAAGACGAGGGTTAAAGCGCGCATTCTTGAGGTTCTGGAATAGACCATGCTCATCAAGAAAGGATTTCCCGAGGACGATGAATTAGTCCTATGCACGGTTACAAAGATATTCCCCCATGGGGTGTTCGTCAAGCTGGATGAGTACGACCATCCGGGCATGATCCATATTTCTGAAGTGAGCCCCGGGCGTATCCGCAATATCCGTGATTTTGTGCGGGAGGGGAAGAGGATCGTATGCAAAGTTCTTCGTGTCAATCAGGAAAAAGGCCATATCGACCTGAGCCTCCGCAGGGTGAATGAGGGGGCGAGGAAAGAAAAAGTCACCCAGGTGAAGCTTGAGCAAAAAGCAGAAAAAATCATCGAGTATGCGGCAAAGAAGATGGGAAAGAATTTCGAGCAGCTCCATCGGTCCCTGTTCGATAAAGTATCCCAAAGCTATTCGTTTTTGTATGAGTCCTTTGATGATATCATCCACGAAAAAGTGACCCTGGAGAAGCTGGGGGTTGAACCAGCCCTTGCCAAACCATTGACGGCCTTTATCATGGAGAGGATGAAGCCCTCCCAGGTTTCCGTCCACGGGATCCTAAAGCTGAAAAGCTACGCCTCCGACGGTATAGGGATCATCAAGCATTCCCTTCAGGAAGGGATTGTGATGCAGAAAACCCCGATTGAGATTGTCTATCAGGGGGGAGGCAAATACCATATCACGGTCAAGTCCGAGGAGTACAAGGATGCTGAAAAAGCACTTGGAACGTTCGTTGAAAAGACGCTGCAGGTGTTCCGCAAAGCTGGTGGAGAGGGCGACTTTATGGAGGCTGGGTGATGAAGCACCTGCTCAAGTGCGTGCCGTGCAACAGCTATACCCTTAAGGAGGCCTGTGCTGTTTGCAGCGCAACGACTGTTCCTGCCATCCCCCCACGCTACAGCCCGGATGATAAATATGGCGATTACCGGAGGAAAGCCAAAGAAGTGAATCTTCGGATGGATGGCCTCTTATGAGCAGCTGGCGCATCACTAAGGTTGGGAAGGCGCCGCCGCTTGCTGATGCGTTGTGCATCGAAGGGCTGCCCGGCATCGGGAACGTGGGGAAGGTCGCACTGGATTTTATCGTCGATGAAACCCATGCCCTGAAGATTTTTGAAATTACTTCTGACAGCTTCCCGAATTCGGTGTTCGTCAACGAACAAAACCTCGTTGACCTGCCTAAGATCGAGGTTTTTGTGAAAAAAGGGAATGGCGGAAGCAGGGACCTCATCCTTTTGGGGGGCGATGTCCAGCCAATCGATGAAGGAAGCTCATATGGATTCTCTGAGAAGATATTGGACATCCTCTGTTCTTTCAAGGTTAAGGACATTGTCACCCTGGGGGGCATCGGGCTTGGTTTTGTCCCGAAGAAGCCGAAAGTTTTCCTTACCGGGAACTCCAAAGGGATGATCAGTGAATTCATGCAGAAGGAAATCAACAACAAGCTGTACGGGGTCGTCGGGCCTATCGTCGGCGTTTCCGGCCTGCTTTTGGGCCTCTCTGCAAGGCGAAACATGCGCGCCATCGCCATCCTTGCTGAAACCTACGGGCATCCTATGTATCTCGGCGTTAAAGGATCGAAGGAAATCTTAAAAGTGCTTAATCGAAAACTTAACCTCCACCTCAGCCTTGAGAAGCTCGAATCCGACATCAAACAGATCGAGAATGAGATGCTCTATCGGACAGAGGACCTGCAGCAGATGGCGAAGATGGGGGTTTCCAGCATCAAGGGAAAAGGGGAAGCAAACTATATCGGGTGATAGCCCAGGCCCTTTGAATTGTAGGATTATGCCTTTTATGCCGGTGGGGGATTCGGCCCTTAGGTCTTTTTTCTTCCCCTATCATTCCGTAACTGCTAACAGCTTCAAAACTCTGAACTGGTAGGCAGAAAGTTCTGCGTCCCCGTAAGGGTGAGCGTATGTTCCGGTTCGTTCCGAACGGAGGGCGACCCCCCGCAACGAACTCAAGGTGATTCTCGGGTGAGTTTTGACTTTAGGCCGTAAGCAGTTACATCATTCCAAAACCTATAAATAACCCCCTTTGTTAGGGATAATACATGAGTACCATTTCCTCGATTACGGCAAGAGAGATTCTCAGCTCGGGAGGAACACCGACGGTAGAAGTGAAAGTGATTCTTTCAGATGGTTCTGCGGGGATAGCCTCCGTTCCCTTTGGCGCCTCTGCCGGAAGCCATGAGGCGTTTGTATTGTTTGACGGCGATAAGGGCAGATTCCAGGGAAAGGGAATGTTAAAAGCTGTTGAACACGTTAATCGGATCATCGGCCCGGGAATTGCTGGAAAAGACCCTGAAAAACAGAGAGAGATCGATGATGCCATGGTGAAGATGGATGGGACAACAAATATGGGCAGCCTGGGGGCGAATGCCATCTTGGGGGTTTCTTTAGCGGTCGCAAGGGCGGCTGCCTCTGCAAAGAAACTTCCCCTGTATGCTTACCTCCGGGAGTTATTTGCCATCCCCTTGCGCGAGTATATCCTGCCCAACCCCATGATGGTGGCTATTGAGGGCGGGAAGCATGCTGATGACTCAACTGATTTTCAGGAATATCTCATTGCGCCTATCGGAGGAAAAACTATAGCAGAAGAGGTTAGAGCCGGCCTTGAAGTATACTTTTCATTGAAAAAGATACTCAAGGGAAAAGGGTTTACCGTCAATATCGGAAATGAAGGAGCCTTTGCTCCGGCGGGGATAAAAAACAATGAAGATCCTATCCGATATATTATAGATGCTATCCAGGCTGCAGGATTCACCCCCGGGAAAGATGTCGGTGTTTCGTTTGATGGCGCGTGCTCTGAGATCTTTGATGGCGGAAAGTACCATCTCGGGAGGGAAAAGAAGGATTTGACCTCTGGAGATATGGGTGCATATTTTAAGGCATGGGTCAAGAAATATCCTGCAATCATCACGATTGAAGACCCCCTTGATGAGGACGACTGGGGATCCTGGACAGCGATCACCGAGGCGTTGGGAAACAAGGTAATGGTAATTGCCGACGATCTGACCGCCACCAATCCAGAACGGCTGCAGAAAGCCATCGACCATAAAGCAGCAAATGCCATCCTCATCAAGTTAAATCAAAACGGGACGGTGACGGGAACCATAAACACCTGCATGTTGGCGAGGAAGCATGGGTTTTCCACTATCGTCAGCCACCGGGGGGGAGGGGAGACGAACGATACGTTCATGATCGATCTGGCTGTTGCTGTCAATTCTGTTTTTGTCAAGGTCGGCCCTACCCGGGGCGAGAGAGTAGCGAAATACAACCGCCTGATGGAAATCG
>JACPII010000055.1 GCA_016188175.1 Candidatus Woesearchaeota archaeon
CCGTCAAAGAAACGAAGCGCAATGTCCGTCCCACGGGCGGGGTAATTGAGATAGTTGAGGGCATTTTCGTAACTGTCACAAAACAAGGTAAAATTCTTCGGGCTTGTTTTGTTCGCAAGCTCGAGCAATGCTGCTGCGATTGCTTTTGTCCTCGAGGTAAAGTTTCCATTCTCGCAGATCTCATCACCGATGAAATCTCCATTTTTGTAATATCGGCTGTTCTTGAAACAATCAAGCGTTTCCGGAGAGCGGGAGGTATTTGAACGGAAGCAAACCTGGTTATTTCCGGGAAATGGTAGCTCAAACTCATCATCTCCGCAGCAAAACGAGGAATCTGCTGCCGTACCCGTTGCGGTTATCTCATTGCAATCTCCTCTCCCGCAAACCGCACCCGCCATGAACGCGACAGGCGAAGGATTCATGTCGTGCTTGTTGCAATTTTGCAGATTTTGGTCGGCATCTTCCCATTTTCCTAAGTTACATAACTCTTTGTCGCCATCATTGTCAATATCAAACATATCTTTATCAGTGATGCATTTTCCGTTAGAGACACAGTCTTTTTGCGCATCGCAGCATGCCCGGTCGTTTGTGTTTGCGGTGCAGACGCCGGTTTGGCACAATTTTGAATTGGCAAACTCGTTGGCATCATCTCCACAGCAGCCCGTTGATGCCGGCAGATTGGGCTGCGCTTCTTGTGGAATCCCATAAACAAACGGGGGCGTGCATCCTGCCCCTATGTCGTCCGGGTCTTTCCAGATTCCATTATCGCAGAAAGATTTTTTTTGTGGGGAAGAGATATCCGGCTGATTGCCAAACAGGTAAAGCCCGCCTGAAGCCCTGCACTGCCCCTTTTCGTCTACACAGTCTGCCGGGCCACAGCAGGCGAACACTTGTTGGGTTGGTGTACTGCTGCAATCGCCGTTATCTGATTGGTCTTTGCATTCCCTGATATTTTCACCTTCGTCATCACCACAGCATTTCCCGCCGCCCTTGCTTCCCGTAAGCCCAAATTTAAATGGAATCCCTGAATTGCAGCCCGGCGCCTCGCAAAAAGACCTTTCTTTATCGGGGTCTTCCCAAACCCCAACAGGAGTATTGGTTAAAGAGACGGTTTCGCGGCAGAATGACAATTTTCCGCTTTGCCCGAGGGGGAAACAATTGCCTGCAGTTTTGCATGCGCCGGCTTGGTCTACACAATCGGATGCCTTGTCGCAGCAGGCGCCTATCTTTGCGGGGGCAGACGCAGCGCAATTGCTAGTGGTCTGGGAATCGGCATTCGCATTCTGAGAATCGATGTCGCATGTCCTTGAGAATTCCTGCCCGACGTCATCCCCGCAGCAGTCGTTGATTTCGCCTCCGATGGCCCATTTCAGGCCCTGCACACTTTTGCATTGAGCTCCCGTCTTGTCTGCATCAACATCCAGCCATAACCCGTCGCTACAAAAGAAAAATTTGCCGTCAGCGCCAAATTGGTGGACTTTCTTCGGCACCTTGCAGGTAAACCCGCCGAAGTCTTCGATGACACAAAACCTTTCTCCGGGATCCTTTTTTTCTACTCCGGCTTCCAATAAATCCGGCGAGCAGCAGCGGATAGTGTTTCCGTTGGGGCCGCAGTTTACATCGGCGGATGCGCCCGGCTGCTGGCATTTTGTTGAGTATTCGCCGGTATCGTCTTGGCAGCACCCCACAAAGGTAGATCTGCCATCAACCATTTCGAATAGGGGGTCGGTTTCTCTAGGCCTTCCTGGTTGTTTTTTTTCAACTTGGTCGCAAAGCTCCCTGGTTTCGTCTGGGTTTTTCCATACGCTTCCCTTGCAGATATCCGGGGTCCCTGGCGGGCTTCGAACATCGACAACCCAGCCCTCCGACAAACAACTTCCCGAAAAAGGGACACAATCGGTCGGTTGGCGGCAGCAGGCAGAGATAAGTTTGCCCCCCGAGTCAAAAACGTTTTCTGAAGATCCTCCGACCGAGAGGGTTTTGTGAATTGGGTACGGGTTTTGTGTAGATGTACACTCGTGGATTCCCAGCACTAAGGGTGTGAGCATCACGATAACCAAAAATAAAGCTATCTTCAACGGCAGGATAGATGGGACTGACGACTTGCCGCTCATTTTCCCACACCCCGCTTCTCGTCTTTTCCGACCTTTTCCCTAAGTGCGTCATGAAGGTATTCAATGAGGGTTTTGTTCTGGAGAAGGGCATTGAGCTTTGCCTTTTTGTGCAGCTCGGCTTCAATATCGATGTTTACGCGAGTCATGGGGGTTGGAGGGTAGATAAGTTAAATAGGTTAGCTAAGCTAGTTAAGGTTTGTTATTTTCTTTAGTTGGTTAACTTTGATAATTAAATTAAGTTATTGTTTGCTATTCGGGGATTGGATATTTAAAGTTTTCGGAGAAGGGGGTCGGGACCCAGGGAGAAGGCTGGGGGGGAACTGTGGAGCAAGGTGGGGGCCTGCCCTTGGGTTCGAGTGGAAATTGGGTTGAGTGGTTGTGTTGGTGGCTTGGTCGCCTCCCCCTTTTTTCTGTGTTGGGGCTTGGTTTCTTTTGGGGTTTGGTTTTTTGTTTTGGGGTTTGTTTCTTGGGGATTTGGTTTTTTTAGTTTTTTTCTTTTCTCTTCTTCTGCCTAGCCCGATTTTTTTGTGTTGTTCGTTTTTCTTTTGTGTATTTTCTTCTTTCTTTGTTTGTTTTTTGTTTGTTTTTTTGTGTTGTGTATTTTCTTCTTTCTTTGTTTGTTTTTTTCTATTTTTGCATGTGTTTTATTTTATTGTTTGTCCCTTTTTTTAATCTTATTATTTTTTCTCTTCTTTTATTTTGCTTCTTACTCTTTTATTTTCTATTTATTTCTATATTGAAAATAAATAGATATAAATAATAAGAAAACGAGTTCCACTCGAAATGGGGGGGTCTCCAAACAAAAGAACAAGCTTTAAATACCTCCGCTTCGTGTGGAAACTCCATGGGGGAGAATGCGCTTTTTGGTTTCTTTGAGGATTACATATTCAAGGAGAGCATCTTTAAAGAAAGGAATGCGCTGCAGAGCAACTATTTTCCGGAAACGATAAGCCACCGGGAAGAACAGGTCAATCAGGTTGCCAAGGTTCTTGCGCCAAGTTTGCGAATGGAGCGGCCGTCTAACCTGTTTGTTTATGGAAAGACGGGGACGGGAAAGACGCTTACGGTGAAGCACGTTTCACAAAACCTGATGAAAGTTGCCAGCGAAAGGAAAATCCCGCTCAACATCCTCTATCTGAACTGCAAGCTCAGGCGCGGGGCAGACACAGAATATCGGCTCATCGCGCAGCTTATCCGGGAGCTAGGAAAGGAGATCCCGGTAACCGGTTTACCAACCGACGAGGTCTACCACGAATTTTTTTCCATTCTCGATGCAGAAAGGAAAACTACGATCCTTGTATTGGATGAGGTGGATCAGCTCGTCAAGAAGGTCGGGGACGAGGTCCTTTACAGCCTGACTAGGGTAAACGAAGAACTCAAAAAGAGCCAGATATCTCTCGTGGGGATTTCAAACGACCTTGTCTTTATGGATCATGTCGATCCCCGGGTAAGGTCGTCCCTTTCTGAGGAAGAGCTGATCTTTCCGCCTTACAATGCATTCCAGCTGCAGGACATCCTGAGGCATCGTGCTGAGGCCGCCCTGAGGGGGGACAGCATAGAGCCGGGCGTCATCGAAAAGTGCGCGGCCTATGCGGCACGGGAGCACGGCGATGCCCGGAGAGCTTTAGACCTCTTCAGGGTTGCTGCGGAAATTACCGAGAGGAATTCAGAAAGAAAAATAACTCTGGCGCATGTTGATTTTGCGGAAGACAGCATTGAAAGGGACCGGGTTTTTGATGTTGTCAAATCACAACCCAAACAGTCCCAGGCAGCGTTATACTCTATCATCCAATCAGCAACGTCTCAGGAAAAGCCCAAATCCACGGGGGAAATCTATGGAAACTACAGGGCTATCGCAACCCGAGTTGGGCTGCGGCCCCTCACCCAACGGAGGATATCTGACATATTAGCTGAGCTTGACATGCTTGGAATAATCAACACCCGGGTGCTTTCCAAAGGAAGGTACGGGCGCACTACGGAGATTTCTCTCGCGGTTGCCCCCAGCCTGCTCGGAAAGCTCCGTTCCATGCTAGAGGAAGGCCTGGCGTTCTCGTAACCCTGCCCGGCTTTCTTACCTACCATGAAAGAAGACACACACCAGCAAAAGAAGAAAGCAATCGAATTCTTTCTCGATAAACAAATCCTTTTGAGCGCAGACATGGTGGAGCTTCTCCAGCAAGAGGGGGAGGCAGAGAAGGTTTATTCCACATTATCGGGAAAGGGCAGCCCGGCCCAGATGCTTGTCCTCTATCCTGACCTTAAGGATGCGCTGAGCAAGGAGGGCAAGTTTGACATCAACTGGGCGGAGCTGGAGGAAGCAAAAGCGCTTGCAGAACGGGGGAAAAACCCGAAGCTTTATTCACGATTTATCGATTATCTTAAGGAAGATGCGTCGGCAGTCAAGAAGCCCAATCCCGTAGAAGTCATCTATTCCTTTGAGGAAGACTCCCGAAAACGAGATGTCCAGGATTTCATCGATTATTTTAATGCGCGGTACAGGGGGCTGTCCCAGATCCTGGGGTCGAGGCAGGAGCTTGCAAATGCGACTGCCATCGGGAGGGTTCTCCAGAAGCGCGAGAGGGAATCTGTCTCTATCATCGGGATGGTATCTGAAAAAAGCGTAACCAAAAACGGAAATTTGGTCTTGTCCCTCGAAGACCCTTCCGGCATCATCAAGGTCATCGTCAACAAAAATAAGCCGGAGCTGTTTGCGCTCTGCCAGAGTGTCGTCCTCGATGAGGTGATCGGCGTCATCGGGTTTAACGGGGATAAAGTGATATTTGGCACGAACATCGTCTGGCCGGATATCCCGCGAAGGGAAATCAAAAAGTCAGGGGACGACATCTATGCGCTTTTCCTTTCAGACCTCCATGTGGGGTCCAATAAATTCCTTTTAGACGGGTTTGAGAAATTTCTCCGCTGGCTCAATCTTGAGGAGGGGAGCGAGAAGCAAAAGGAAATCGCAACGAAGGTACGCTACCTGATCATTGCGGGGGACCTTGTCGACGGATGCAACATCTATCCCGAGCAGGATAAGGAACTTTTGATCAAGGACGTGTCTGAGCAGTATAGGGAATGCGCACGGCTGCTCAGCAAAATCCCGCGCCACATTTCAGTCATCCTCTGCCCCGGGAACCACGACGCTATGCGCGTCGCTGAGCCACAGCCGCCCCTCTACAAGGATTTTGCGGAGGAAATGTACAAGATCCCCAACATCACCTTCGTTTCCAATCCGGCATTGGTGAGGATCCATGCATCTGAAACCTTTTCGGGTTTCGACCTTTTGTTATACCATGGGTACAGCTTTGATTATTTTGTTGCAAATGTTGATGACATCAGGAACCACGGGGGCTATAACCGCGCAGACATCATCATGTCTTTTTTATTGAAGCGGAGGCATCTTTCGCCCAGCCATACTTCTACTTTATACGTCCCTTTTCGGGATATCGATCCGCTGTTGATCTCCCATGTTCCCGATTTTTTGATAACCGGCCACATTCACAAATCTGCCGTTGCCCATTATAAGAATATCACCACGATCTGCGGCTCGTGCTGGCAGGCAAAGACCGCATTCCAGGAAAAGGTAGGCCACAACCCAGAACCCGGAAGGGTTCCTGCGGTCAATCTAAAGACAAGGGAGGTGAAAGTACTCAAATTCATATAAGGTTATGCAAACGGCTTCAAAACTCCGGATCCCTGCTGGGTGGGTCTGCATCCGAATGGCGTAGCAACGACCATCTCCCCGGGCCCGACGGAAGGTTGAAGTTTTCTGTTTTCATTTACCACCTGAGGCTTATCATGGCAGAAGATATGAGCGAAAAAATGGGCAGGTACATAGCCCAGGTTGAGGATAGAGTCAATCAGGCCTATACGATCGCGGCTGCAGCAAGGGCAAAAGGATTCGACCCCGAGGATGAAGTCAATGTTCCATTGGCAAAAAACATGGCACAGCGTGTCGAAGGCATTGTCAGCACGGTGTGCCCGGGGCTATTGAATTCAGGGCTTTCCCAGCGCCTCCACGAGCTTGAGAAAACTTTCGGCGAACTTGATTGGAGGGTAGCTTTAAAGATTGCCGAGGAAGTTGCAGGCGGAAAATTCTCGAGCTTTGAGAGCAACATCAAAGCAATCGAAACGGGAATACGGGTGGGGATCGCTTACCTGACTTTAGGGATTGTCGCTTCCCCGCTAGAGGGCTTCGTTGAGCTTAAAGTGAAGCAGCGGTTCGACGGGAAGGAATTTTTCTCCCTTATGTATTCGGGGCCAATCCGCTCAGCAGGCGGCACGGCGGCAGCGGTTTCTGTCGTCGTGGCAGATTATCTGCGCGTCGTCATGGGTTATTCCCCTTATGACCCAACAGAGGAAGAGGTCCAGCGGGTTATCACAGAAATGAGGGATTATCACGAGAGAGTTGCCAACCTTCAGTATTTTCCCACCGAGGAAGAGTCCTCTTTCCTCTTGCGGCGCCTGCCCGTCCAAATCAATGGGGACCCTTCCGAGGAGATGGAGGTGTCTAATTTTAAGGACCTTCCCCGGATCGAGACCAACCGCATCCGGAGCGGGGTATGCCTTGTCCTTGCGGAGGGGGTTGCGCAGAAAGCAAAAAAAGTCCATAAGCAGCTTTCCAAATGGGCAAAAGACTTTCAGCTTTCCCATTGGGGGTTCCTCGAGGAATTCCTGACCCTTCAAAAAAAAGTGAAGGCAAAAGGAAGCACAGGGCAAAATCACAGCATCACTCCAGTGTATACCTACATCGAGGATCTGGTCGCAGGCCGGCCTGTGCTCGCCCATCCTTTGCGGGCAGGCGGATTTCGGCTGAGATATGGCCGGGCAAGGGCTTCTGGATATTCGTCTGCATGCGTACACCCTGGGACGATGTACATCCTCAACCAGTATCTTGCTATTGGAACTCAGCTAAAGGTTGAGCGCCCCGGAAAGGCTGCTGCACTCTCAAGCTGCGATACTATCGAAGGTCCAATCGTATTACTTGAAGATGACCGGGTTGTGAGGATTGAAAATCTGCAACAAGCGAAACAATATTTTCCATCTATCAAGGGGATACTTTTCTTGGGAGACATCCTTTTCAGTTATGGCGACTTTTTTAACAGGGCGCATACATTATTGCCTCCAGGGTATTGCGAAGAGTGGTGGGTCCAAGAAGTTGAGAAAGCCATCAAGGAAAAGGGAACGCGGAATACCGATCCCGAAGGAGGGCCTTCCGAATCATTACCTCTTCCCCGAGAGCGCATTAGCCTGCTTCTAGGAGACCCATCTAGGATACGGCCAACGCCAGAAGAGGCAATCCAGCTTTCCATGGGCCTTGGCGTCCCCTTGCATCCGTCCTACACCTATCATTGGAACTCTATCTCCAGTGGGCAGCTGGTTGCGATAGCTGGATGGTTTGAAAAATCAAAATTGGTCAGCGGCCCGCAATCGTGTGAAAAAATAGTCCTTCCCTGGTCAGCAGAGCACAAAGAAATACTGGGGCTGCTTGGGATGCCCCACGTCACCGTTGGAAAAGAATTTGTGGTATTGGAAAATCCCGAGGCTACAATCATCGCAAGGATGTTCTCTATCGGGGAGGATGGGAAGCTCTCCCGGTTTCGAGAAGCGCTCCTCCATGACGCGAATGCCCCTAACCTTGAGGTCTTGAACAGGTATTCTCCTTTTATGATCAAGGATAAATCTGGTTTTTTCATCGGGGCAAGGATGGGGAGGCCTGAGAAAGCGAAGATGAGGAAGCTGACGGGGTCGCCTCACGTCCTTTTTCCTGTGGGGTCCGAAGGCGGCAAACTCCGGTCCTTTCAGACTGCTTTGGAGGCAGGGAAAATCGTTTCTGATTCCCGGCTCTACCGGTGCACCTCGTGCAACAGGGAATCCCTTTTCGGGGTCTGTGAAGTTTGCGGCTCAAGAACAAAGAAAGTTTTTTTCTGCCACTCCTGCGGGATTTTGGATGTTCCTGAGTGCGCGCACGGAAAAGCACTTCCTTACAGGGAATGCGAGATCCCCATCGGGGAGATCCTGTCAAAGGTCCAACTGGTTCTCGGGGAAAAAGTAGCTCCTGACCTTATCAAGGGGGTTCGTGGGACTTCAAATAAAGAGCATTCACCGGAACACCTTGCCAAAGGCATCCTCCGGGCAAAACATGATGTTTTTGTGAACAAGGATGGGACGACGAGATATGATATGACCCAGCTCGTGATAACCCACTTTAAACCGAAGGAGATAGGGACGCCTGTGGAACGATTGAGGGAGTTGGGATATGATGTGGACTGCAGGGGGACTGAGCTTACGGAGGATGATCAGGTCCTTGAGCTTAAACCTCAAGATGTCATCCTGCCGAGCTGTCCAGAATCGCCTGATGAGGGTGCCGATACTGTCTTCTTCCGGATGGCTAATTTTGTCGACGATCTTTTAGAAAAACTCTATAAGCTGCCCCGGTATTACTGCCTTTCAACAAAAAAGGAACTTGTGGGGCACCTCATCAATGCCCTTGCCCCCCACATCTCGTCTTCGGTCGTAGGAAGGATTATCGGCTTTTCGAAAACCCAGGGGTTTTATGCCCACCCCATGTTCCACGCTGCGATGCGCCGGGATTGCGATGGCGATGAAGCCTCTGCAACGTTATTGCTCGATACCCTGCTGAATTTTTCCCGGCAGTTCCTGCCCAATAACCGCGGGGCAACCCAGGACGCGCCCCTGGTCTTGACGTCCCAAATAATCCCGGGGGAAGTGGATGACATGCTGTTTGACGTCGATGTCGGCTGGAGGTATCCCCTCGCTTTTTATGAAGCGGCTTGTGCTTTCCAAGAGCCCGGGCAGGTTGTCATCGACCAGGTTGGAAAACGGCTGCATACCCCCCTGCAATATGAGGGGATGGGATTTACCCACGGGACATCGGACATCAACGAAGGGGTCGGCTGCTCTGCCTATAAAACGCTGCCGTCGATGGAGGAAAAGCTCCGCGGCCAGATGGAGCTGGCTGAAAAAATCAGGGCGGTTGACCAGGCAGATGTCGCACGGCTGGTCATCGAAAAACATTTTATCCGGGACATCAAAGGAAATCTCAGGAAATTTTCCACCCAGGAGTTCCGGTGTGTTGCCTGCAATGAAAAATTCCGGAGGCCGCCGCTTGCAGGAAGCTGTTCCGCCTGCGGCGGAAAGCTGCTCTTTACCGTCTCTGAAGGTTCAATCGTAAAATATCTAGAGCCTGCGATCAGCCTGGCGCAGAAATATAATCTTCCCAACTATATCAAGCACAGCCTTGAGCTGACGAAGCGCATGGTCGAGAGCATCTTTGGAAAGGATAAAGAGAAACAGGCCGGGCTGGGGCAATGGTTTTAGGCTCGGGATAGGAAAGAACCCTTAGCGGGATTTAGCCCGCAGTAGTTGAGGCTGGGATGGGGAAAGAGTTCTGGAACATTTGATAAAAGGGATCTAGACCCTTCCCTTGAGGGGATGGCGTGCTCCGCAGGCTTGGCATTTAAGAAACACCACCTGCCCTTCCTCTTCAATCTTGGTGTCCGGCTTTCCGCATTCCGGGCAGAGGACAAATTCGACGGCAAATTGGCGGATTTTCTCATTGATCCTGCTGGCAGGAACCTTGGTACCGACAATGACGCTTCCGCTCCTCTTTAATTCTCCCGGAGTCGCGAGCTCTTTGAGGATAAATTTGAGGAGCAGGGCAGGTTCACGCCGAAGGGCGTCTGCAATCTGCAGGAAGTTAGAAACGACCGTCCGGTTCCCCTGGATGTGGCCAACGACCTTGGGGACTTCAAAGCGCTGCTTTTCGAAGGCAGACTTCGGAAGGGTTTCCCGGGCTTGTTTGAGCATTGCGAGGTAATCCATAAAGGAGAGAAACTCTGAATTTCTTTTTAAATGTATAGGGAAAGAGTTAAATAAAGATATTCCATCAGTTTTTAACTGATGGTGTAAACCTGCTGGAAATGGGGCGGGAATATCTTTATTCTCAGAAACAAAGAAATTCCTTAAGAATTTCGTGTTCAAGAAATGCGTTGCATTTCTTTGAATGCAACCATTCCATCTGGTCTTCGACCGTTGCCGAGGCGAACCAGAGCGCAACTAAGAAAAATCCGCAGATTTTCTGTTGGTGGTTGGCGCAGAAGCCCCATCCAGAATGGTTGCATGCACGAAAAAATTCCATTGGAATTTTTGGTGCCCCAGAAATCCTTCGGGATTTCTCAGGGCTTAGAAATCCGACCGAGCGACCGAAAGGAGAATCCAGCGTTCCGGTTCGTTCCGAACGGAGAGAATCCAGCGTTCCGGTTGCTTCGCAACGGAGAGAATCCAGCGTTCCGGTTGCTTCGCAACGGAGGGCGAGCAATCCCCCATTCTTGGACTGGGGGTGTCGGATTTCTTTTGAAGACATCAAACTCCATTCGCTATGCTTGGCACGCCCTATGTTCTTCTGGTTTTTGGTGCAAGGACACCTTTTAGGAGATTTTATCCCCCTGGATTGTCTTCGAACGGCAGATGTGATCGGTGCAGAAGGATTGACCTGTTCACAAAATTGGTTTTTGCGAAAGGAAACCCTTAAATAGTTTGGTTTGGGGAATGCTTAACATGCCGGAGAAACGGTTTGCTGAGGTTTTACCGAGATGGTCCTTGAATCATTGATGAACCCATTCTCTGCTGAGAAGAAGCCCTGGGAGATGCTCTTTATCGGGTTCCTCTACAGCACGGTTGCCATTTTTCTGAGCCTGTGGATTTTCCGGTCGTATGCATCCATGGTGATGGTATTCCTGACGGTCATGGCAGCGATGCCTCTCATCTTTAGCACCACCCAGCTTGAAGAAGAGAAAGATATGCGGGAGGCCAGGGAATTTGTACTGATCAAAGAGCACGGGAGAGCCCTTTCATTCTTTGTTATGCTCTTTATCGGGTTTACCCTGTCGTTCACGCTGTGGTATATCGTTTTGCCTGCAGATCTGACGCTTGCATTGTTTTCCGTGCAGTCCAAGACCATCAATGAGATCAATACCCAGATCACGGGCGGCGTCATCGAGAGCCTGCCTTTGCTCTCAAAAATATTTTTCAACAACCTGAAGGTGCTTATCTTCTGCCTGCTCTTTTCGTTTTTGTACGGGGCCGGCGCAATTTTTGTCCTGACCTGGAATGCATCAGTCATCGGGACGGCAATCGGGAACTTTATACGCTCCAATCTCTCGGAGGCATCCCCTTTCCTGCAATATTTTCAGATTGGCTCACTGGGCGTTTTGAGGTATTTTATCCACGGCATCCCGGAGATTCTTGCATACTTTGTCGGGGGGCTTGCCGCAGGCATCATCTCGGTCGGCATCATCAGGCATGACTTTGCTTCTAAAAAGTTTAGGGGTGTCGTTGTCGATTCCGTAGATATGATACTGCTTGCCGTCGGCCTTTTGTTTGCGGCAGCAATCATCGAGGTCTATGTGACCCCTGTCCTGTTCTGAATGCCCGGCAGGCAACCTTGGCCTATTCAGCAATTTTTTCCATGCAACTGCCCCATCAAGGCTTGGGCTGAGTGTGTCGGATTTCTTTTGAGAGTACGCCAACCAATCCTCAATCATTCAAGAATTTTTATCCTTCCTGGCTTTACTTCAAACAGGTCGCCCTGGGCAACGAGGTGCTTGATGAGCTTGTCGGCATTATCGATGTTGAGCTTTCCCAGCAGCTCCTGGATTTCTGCTCCGGAACCCGAATCTAGGCTGCGTATGGCTTCAATAACGGAAGCCAGCGGGTCGGGGCCGCTTAGGATTGCTGTATCGGGCTGAGGGATAGGCTCTTCTGATTGAAGTTGGGGTGCCATGTTCAGCTCAAGGCGCCTTACCTGAATCCAATCTCTGCAGGTAATCGGCTTTAGGATCTCTGCAACAATATATTTCTCTCCGCCATATTCTCTCGGGCGCCCTATCACCAGGATAACATCCCCTATGTTTATGTTTTCAAACGCATTCGGGCCCTCAAAGCTGCGGATAGATATCCTTCCCGTACCGTCATCAAGAGTTAAGCTGTGATACATCGCCTGGCGCTCATCTTTACCCACGACCGCAGCGATGAGATTGACCCTGAAAATCTTTTTATCGTTGAAAAGAACATAATTGGGGGCCCATTCCCCTTCTTCCTTGATGTAGGCGCCCCGGGTGATGTGGGCGATCGTTGCCTTTGAAGCAACGTGGCGTTTTTGCTGGCCTCTCTGGTCAGTTCCGTTAAAGCTTGGTGATGATGCCATGTTTCGGTTCGAAAATCTCCCCTGAACGCTTGAGTTTCTCTATAACTTCATCAGCCTTTTCTTCAGGCACTCCCTTTTCTTTTGCCGCCGCGAGGACGTCCTCGAGGGGGACGGCAGCGCCTACCTTCTCTTCGATGTCATTGATTATCTCTTTGATGATCATGATGTTGCTTCTTGCCGCTGCAGAAACTCCGGTTGCAATCCTGTCTATATCAATCTTCCCCGTTTCACGGTCAAATCCGACGTCCATGAGGCATTGCTCTAATATCCTGATCGCCTGGCGCGCATCTTCCTTCGTCACTTGGTCGGCCAGATTTAACCGTGCATTCGCTTCACTCAGGCGGACAAGGGCCTCAAGCTGGCGGGGGGATATCGGGATGGTCCGGATACTTCCCTCTCCGGATCCTGAGATGCGCATCTTGATATAATACTGCTTTATTTCAGCAATCGCCTCATCCGTGAGGTAGGGAAAAATATTCTGTTTTGCATACCCAATATATTTTTTTAAGAAAATGGTATCGATTTCTGGCTCTTTGGCCAGGGGCTTTTGGTGGAGGGCAAGCATATGGGTCGCTAATTCGTTGTCCCTTTTCTCATCAGGAAGGTCCTTGATCGTGAATATCAGGTCAAATCGGTTAATCAACGTCGGCGGCAGGTCAATCTGTTCGGCGACAATCCCATAGGGGTCAAACCTTCCGTACTTGGGGTTTGCAGCAGCAAGGACGGTCGTCTTTGCAAGAAGTGTTGCCTGGATGTTTGCCTTCGAGATGCTTACCGTGTTATGCAGGATAAGGCCCTCACTGAGGAACGTTTTTGTAGGTTCAACGGTCACATCATACACCCAGGGGACCTCGGGGTCTTCTATCTCCTTGACTTTAACGATTCTTAAAAACCGGATAGGTGAACGCAACCAATATTCCAATGCGGAAATCTTTTTCTCTGCATCAGCAACCTTCTTTCTGGCAAGTGTTTTTACTGCCTTCCTTATCTTTTCTTTTCCAGATATGCTTTTCTTCTCTAAAAAGCAAACCGTTGCAGCGGCGCAATGCAGGTAATCGGCAATCGATTGTGCTTGAATTCCGGCCTTCCGCCTTAACTCCCGGCAGTTGGCCGAGGCGAGGAGGCTTTTCACTTTTGATATCCTTTCCTGAAGCATCTCCAGATAGCGGGAAACGGTGTCCCTGTGGGCATGGTGGCTTTTTTCCAGGTGGCGGAAAAAATATCCGTCGTTAAGCTTAAAATCATCTAATAATGCATTGAGGGATACAACCATCTCATGGGGTACGATATCATGCTCGTTGTTTTTTTTAAGGCTTCTCTCAAGGCGCGCGGTAATTTTTTCCCTGCGATGATCGTCTTTGCTGACAATGGTTTCTGCAAACTTCTTAAAACTGTTTTTGCCCGTGATGGCGACCTTAAAGTATTGCTTTTGCCCCCGTTTTTCAGTGTCTATCCTGCTCCATATCTCCTGGTGGAGGAGGAGGTCCTGGTATCCCTTCGCTAACAGGGGGGAGGCAGTAATGAACCCCATCCTCGAAGAGTCAACGAAACCGTCTCCTTTAAAGGCGGATTGGAGAAATGCAAGCTGGTATTGCAGGGGGGCGCTTCGAAGCACATTATTGACAAATTTGTTTCTTGCTCCATTAATAGCTCCGAAGAAATTTCTTCTGAAATAGGAATATAGGTTGCGGGATACCATACGCGAGATGAGCAAATCTTTCGTTGCCCACTTCCTTGATTGGGGAGTTTGCCTTTGAACGCAGGGAGCTGCGGCAAAGGTTTGCTGGAAAAGAAGAGAGGTTTCCTGTGCGATTGCGGGGTCTGTTGTCGAGATTCCTACTTCAGCGTACCTGTTCCTGGGGTTTTCGTAACCATGCCCTTCGGTTGTAACATACCCTAAGATACGGGAAAGTGGTTCCGTAATGGCCGCTGGAAAGGTGAGGGGCTTAGCATGAGGGCGTGATTCCATCTCTGTTTCTAACATCTCGGGAGAGGGGCGGATGGGAAGCGCCCTTGGTGCTGGGGCAAGCATTCTTTCCGTCACCTGTTCCGCAGGCATTTCAACGACCTTGTCCCCTTTCCAAACAAAGATGGGGTGTTCGGGAGTGACCTTAATAACCCGCCCATGCTCATAGGTTATCTCAATAAAATGATGCGGAGGGGTATGCCTGCTAACCGATGCTGCTTGAATGGGGAATACCTTTGAGAAGTCTGTGGTAAGCAAGGAGATTTTCTCAACGGGCAATATTTCGCAATCTTTTCCTTTGATCACCCTTTCTTTGTTTTTCTCAATGAGCGAGTCAACCCATGCGCCTATCTTGTGGATGCTGCCGTCGCTGAGCATGAGGCTCGTATCGGGATGGTAGCTTTGGTTCTCCATGGCTTCATGCATGGCAGCCCGGTCTTCCGGGGAAATCTTGTCCATCTCGTCGATTGCACAGAGGCCGTTCGACGCTAGGACCATCGCGCCCGCTTCAAGGCTCCAGCCGCGCAGAAATTCATCTTTGACGACCGATGCAGTCAGTCCTGCCGCAGAAACACCTTTTCCTGATACATAGCGCGCCTTCGGGGCGATGGTGTTTGCTCTTTTGAGGAGAGCTGATTTCCCTGCGCCGGGGTCTCCGACGAGGAGGATGTGCATGTCCCCCCTGCTGAGCACGCCGTCCTTCCTTTTTTTTGGAACACCGCCGACCAGCTGAAGCAGAATCGCTTCTTTGATAGTATCATAGCCAAAGATTGACGGGGCAACGGAATTGATGAGCTTTAGCCTGCATTGGGGGTCAGCTGCCAATTCCTTGATCTGCCGCTGCTCTTCTTCTGAAATCTGCAATTCAAAAAAAGTTTCCTCTACCGCTTCGACGTAGTTGGCTTCTATCAGCAAATCAAACTTTGTCGATTTCGACCCCGTGTTAAGGAGAATGGGGACTTCTTTGACCATGCCGACGACACGTATTTTTGCGCCGGGGCTGGTTTTTCGTTCTGAAAAAGGGCTCACGAGATCATCCGTGAGAAAAACCTTCATCCTTTTTGGCTGCTCACCCCCGCTCAGGCTTTCAGGGGATTCCTCGAGGACGAGGCCCTGGGCATCCACCAGCCGCTTCTCCAGGAGGTCAAACTTTCCTTTCCTCCCGCAGCCGCACCGCGTCGGCTCCCGAAATTGGGTGTCTGGCTGAAGGACCGTGATGATGTTCCCGCAGGAGGGGCATTCAAATTTGGCGGCGGTCACCTGGGGCCTAACGTCGGATTTTTGCCGGACAACCCCTTCCATCTCAAACAATTTCCCGAGGTGCTTGCTCCTGATTTCCCTAATCATCAGCTTCCTGTTGTCGGGAAGGTTCTTGAACCGCGTCCTGATCTCAGGGGAGCCTTCGATATCGAATTGTTTCAGGGCGACCTCTGCAGCCTTTATGAGGTCTTCGGGCTGGTCGAGAAGGAGCCCGGCCAATTCAAGGTCTGCCTGGCTGAGCTCTTTGAAATCAATAACTAAAAAGGGGTCGCCTTTTCTTATGTTATTGTGGATTTCGGCAAGATAATATTCCTCTATGAAGTCATGAAAGCGGTCAATCTGCTCGGTTCCTGCGAGCATCTGTTTTTCTGCCGGTGCTTCTGTATCTACGTCTGCCATCGTTCCCCCATGACGAGAGCATCCCTGTCAGGAAAGCAAGAAACATGAGTTATGCTTTGACTTTTTTTAAATTGATGATCAGCTTGTCCAATGCCTGATTGACTTCCTCATCTGATTTTGTCCCTGTGCAAACGATCTTCCCGTTGCTGAACAGCAGGAAGGTTGCCTTCGCCTCTTCGAGCTTGTACACCAGCCCAGGAAACTGCTCCGGCTCATATTCAGTGTTTTCCAGCTTCATGGCAAGCACGTTAAGGTTGAGGTCCATGCCGACACTTCCGGACGCGACAATGTTCTGGATCTTAATATCGGGCTTTATCGTGATCTTAATATTTATTTTTTCAAGGCTTTTGATAATCTTCTTTATGCTCTCGTTAACTTTGTCCATGCTCCTTGCCCCGGTACACACGACTTTTCCAGAACTGAAGATCAGTGCGCTTGTCTTAGGCTCTTTGATCCTGATGACCAGGCCCGGAAACTGCTCCGGATTGTATTCTGTGTTCGACAGCGTTGCAGCCATCTTTTCCAATGGGATATCGTGCTTTAAAGAAGTACTGACAACAATATTGACGACTTTGATGTCTCTCTTTGCCGTTTTTTCCTTTTTCATGCGTACAACCCCCAATCTCCCTTTGTATGTGCATAGCACCTTCAAAATTCTCGACGGGCTTCGAGAAGGAGCTGCGTCCCCGGACGGGGCGACCCCCCGCAACGCTCGTCGATAATTATTTTTGAATTGAATTTTGACCTTAGGGTGCTATGCACATACTCCCTTTCGGAGGGATTAAATCCTGCTGATGCTATGTTTGGCGGTTTATTTATAAATGTTTTTAAATGAGTCGGCTGATTGGGGTGCCGATTTGGCTTTATAAAGGCGGGTGCTTAGCAAGGAAATAGCCCATCCCTTTCTGGATCGCCTCAAGACTCGCCTCAAGGATATTCGCTGAGACGCCGACGGCACCCCATTCCTCCCTATCGTCTTTGAATTCGATGAAAACCCTTACCGAGCTTTCTGCGCCCCGGTCATGGGCGATGACAACCTTATAGTTGATGAGGCTGACCTGGGCTGAGCAGGGTACATCCTTGAGGATGTTTTTTATTGCCTGGAATATTGCATCGACGGGGCCTCCGGCGACTTTTGCGTTCCCCTCAACAGGATTCCCTTTAAATGCCCCTTTAAGGGAACATTCTGAGTATTCCTGGTTTTCCTTTCCGCTGATGATCGTCCATTGGGTGATTACCAAAGGGCTGGGGCTGGCGCCGAAAAACTTCTCCTTCAAGAGGAACTGTTCCGCTGGGACGGTGCCAATGTCATATCCTCGTGCTTCGAGGTCTTCAACGGCGTGAAGCATCGCCTCGACCCCGGGGTCTTTTTTGTCTGCTTTTATCCCAAATTTTTTCAATACCTCGATGATGTTGGCTTTTCCGCTTAAGTCGCTTAAGATGATGTCGCGCTGGTTCCCGACCAATGCCGGGTTGATATGCTCATACGATGCCCCTTTCGTAATTGCATCGACGTGGATGCCCCCTTTATGGCTGAACGCGTTCTTTCCGACGAACGGCTTTCTTGTTTCGGGCTTTTGGTTGGCAAGCATATACACTAGGTTGCATAATTGGGTGAGCTTTCCGAGGTCTATGCTGGGAAGCTGGAATCCCATCTTGAGCACGAGGTTCGGGATAATCTGCGAGAGGTCTGCATTTCCCGTACGCTCCCCGAATCCGTTTAATGTACCCTGGATCATGGATGCCCCCTCGGAAGCGGCGATGAGCGAGTTGGCAACCCCCAGGCCGCAGTCGTTGTGGAAGTGGACTCCGAGATCTATGGAGATGTTTTCTTCTTCAAGAAAATTCTTGACAGCCTTCAGGGTCGCATGAACCTCATCGAGCAACGTGCCTCCGTTGGTGTCGCAAAGGACTGCATATTCTGCTCCGGCGCCCGCTGCTTCCCTGATGCAGGCGAGGGCATATTCCCGGTCATGCTTAAAACCGTCGAAGAAGTGCTCAAGGTCATAAAATACCTGGATGCCTTTCCCCTTGAGGAATCTGATGCTGTCGGAAATTGCCTTCAAGTTCTGCTCAGGCGTCGCATTAAGCTGCTTTTGGATATGCTCTTTCCATGTCTTCCCGAAAATGCATGCCACAGGAGCCCTGCTTTCGACGATCGCCTGCAGGTTCTGGTCCTCTTCGGCCTTGATGGAGATGCGCCGGGTGCTTCCAAAAGCAACAATCTTGCTGTGGCGGAGGGAAGCTTTCTGGATCTCGTTAAATGCCTCCATCTCTTTTCTGGATGCTCCCGGCCAGCCAAGCTCGATGTAGTCAATCCCAAAATCATCCATCGCTTTCACTAGTTCAATCTTGTCATGGACGGAAAAGTTGATATCTGCGCTTTGGCAACCGTCCCGCAGGAGGGTGTCGAAGACCGCTATAGGGCGCATGCGGTTGGCAAGCCTTATTTTTTTATAAATGTTTGCTAAGGGAAATGCTTTTGTCACTTCAGAATAGTTAAAAAATAGAAAGGTTTAAATAGCTATCCGGGGTTCCCGTCCCTTATGCTCGTTCAGAAAGACTTTTTGCATAAGCTGAAAGATTTTGGGCTGAATTCGTATGAAAGCAAAATTTGGACAGCCCTCCTTTCCCGAGGGACTTCTACTGCCGGAGAATTAAGCGACATCGCCAATGTGCCGAGGAGCAGGAGCTATGACGTCCTTGAGAGCCTTGAGAAGAAAGGGTTTATCGTCATGAAGGTGGGGAAGCCCATTTCGTACATGGCTGTTGCCCCCCATGAGGTCATCGAGAGGATCAAGAAAAAGCTGGAGCAGGAGTCAAAGGAACGGCTTGAGCTTCTTGAGCAGATGAAGTCTGCAAAAGTGCTCGAGGAGTTGACCTTATTGCATGAAAAAGGATCTCTCTGCGTCGACCAGACTGACATGACCGGATCTATCCGCGGAAGGGCAAATATCCATAATCACCTTATCATGATGGTCCGCAATGCGAAAAAGAGCATCACGATCGCAACGACCAAGGAAGGATTGGCCAGAAAGGAAGCCGTCCTGGGAAAGCATCTGGCAAAGGCCAAGCAGCGAGGCGTCGCGGTGAGGATCGCTGCCCCCGCAGGGAACGGCCTCTCCAAGGAGCTTGGAAAAATTGCACAAATGCGGTCTGTTTCTTTTCCATCGAGGTTCTGCATTGTAGACAAGAAAGAGGTGCTGTTCATGCTGATGGATGATACCAAAGTGCATCCCAGCTATGAAGTCGGGGTATGGGTAAGGACAGAATATTTTGCCCATATGCTGGATTCGGTCTTCTGCTCGTTTGCAGGGTTTTCTGAACAATAAATTTTGCCCGAGGGCGCCATTTTTGTTGCTGCCGACATAGGGAGCATTACCCCCCAATATGGTTGACCTCCCTTTAAAAATGTCGGAAATTTTCCACCAGTCTGTGACTGGTGGCAAGCTTCGCTTTCCCTTGATTTCTGACGTGAAAATTTCTGAGCATGCTCAAAAACCACCGAACGTGGAATCACTCCGCCACATTCCGCCGGTCTTTGACGGTGGTTTTTGACACGATTAAGTCAACTTGTCGTCATCTCTAATTTTCTTGCGATGTGTATGAGGTCCAGCAGTTTATTGGTTCTCAAAGGTAAAATTAGTTCTGCGCATTGCGCCGGAGTTTTTTCGTGAAGCATGCTGTGCCGATTGATGTAATTATGCAGCACTTTGCAGAGTGTTGATGTTATCTCAGCCCCTTCATGTGTCTGAAAAACGTTGAGCGCATCAAATCTCCTGCTTAATTCCCGGTTGTGCCGCTCGACGCTGTTATTGTTATGCTTCAACCCAAATTTCTTGCAGGCAATAGGCACTCCAAACCTAAGCTTGGTTATTCTGTAAAATAATTTTTTCCACGCTGTCTTGTAATTTCCAAATTGATCAGACACAAAAACAATTAATTTCCTCTTCTTTACGGGTTTTTTCAGTTCATGATTATACCTATCCAGCATTTGCCGGTAACACCATTTTTTTATTTGCTGGAGAAAGGCCACGCATGCTTCCAAGGTTCTTTCTGCGACGACAACTTCTGCAAGAATAAACTTGGTTTTGCTGTCAATAGCAGTCAGCCGGTATTCCCCGTGGCCTTTAACTTTGGCGTATTTTTCATCGAAGTGGATACGCCCCTTAATCTTTGGAGCGCCGAATTTCTGCTCGTTTTTTTTAAGAGGCCGGAATATTTAACAATCCATTTTCGGATGGCCCATCGCGTAACTTCAACATCATCATGCTGCTTAAGATGCTCTCTAACTTTTTTAAGCGATGCCCCATCGCCATATTCATGCAGGGCGCGGACAATATGCTCCGGCTTTATTCTCATTCGCTTAAATCCATCATCATGCACATACCACTTGCCGCATGCATGGCAGAAAAACTTCTGTTTTGAACCTGAAGCATTGTGCCTCATCCCCTTCTTTACAACTTTATTCGATCCGCATAGTTCGCAGACATTCATAATAATCACCTCTAAAAACTATGAAAGAAGAACATATATTTAAAGATGACGTTTAGTAGACTTAATC
>JACPII010000054.1 GCA_016188175.1 Candidatus Woesearchaeota archaeon
ATGGCAAAGGTAAAAATCTGCGGCAACACAAACGAGGAAGACGCCCTCTTTGCATCGATAAAAGGTGCAGATTATCTCGGGTTTATTATCGAAGTAAAATCATCCATAGACTCCATCTCCCGGGAAAAGGCAAAGGGGCTCATCAAAAGTCTTCCCCTTGAGGCAGAGGCGGTCTACGTAACGACGGAAACAACGCCTTCAAGGATCGTTGAGATTGCAAGGTTTGTGAATCCTGCCTGCATCCAGCTCCACGGCAGCGTCACGATTGATTCGATAAGAAAGATAAGAAAGCAATTGCCAAAAATAAAACTCATAAAAACTATCCCTATTGAAGGCAAACAGGCAATTGCCCTTGCAAAAAAGTTCGCCCCCCATGTCGATTTCCTGCTGCTTGACTCAAAGGCGAAAGGAAAGGCTGGCGGCACAGGAAAAACCCACGATTGGTCCATAAGTGCAAAAATAGTTAAAGGGGCAGGTAAAAAAGTATTCCTTGCCGGCGGTTTAAATCCTCAAAACGTCAAAGATGCGGTAAGGAGCGTCAAGCCCTACGCTGTTGATGTGAATTCCGGAGTTAAGGAAGCGCCGGGAGCAAATACATCACGGCATCAGCGAAAGGACAAAAAAAAGATCGAATCATTTATCCGAGGAGCACGATGAACATCAACGCATTGCTGAGCGTCATTGCAGGGATAATCCTGCTTAACAACAGCCTCTTCACCATTATACCCCCCCCAGGCATAATTGATACCCTTGCATTGGGTGTTGCTGCTTTTTACCTCCTGAAAGGATTTGGAAAGGGAAGTGCCATCGGAAAGATATACCTTGTGGTTGGCATCATCATCGCCATTTTTGCATTGTCAAACATCCTTGGCTTTGTCGGGATAGGTTTGCCTTTTATTGGCTTTTTGTACAAGCTGTATGGCATTTCGTTGATCATCGGTGGAGTCCTGCTCCTCCTTAACCCATTTTACGGTGGCTGACATGGAAGGCTATTTTGGAAAATACGGTGGGATGTTTATCCCGGAGACATTAGTGCCGGCTGCAAAAGAGCTTGCAAAAGCCTTTGCCCATTGCAAAAAAGATAAAAAATTCCTGACAGAATTCTACGGATTGCTGAAAAACTATGCCGGCAGGCCAACTCCCCTGACTTATTGCCCGAACCTTTCCAAACTTCTTGGCTGCAGCCTTTACCTGAAGCGCGAAGACTTAGCCCATACGGGGGCCCACAAGATAAACAATGCCCTCGGCCAGGCCCTCCTCGCAAGGAACATGGGAAAAACGAGGGTTATTGCCGAAACAGGAGCGGGGCAGCATGGCGTTGCGACGGCAACTGCGGCCGCAAAACTCGGGCTGGAATGCGGGGTTTACATGGGGACAGTTGATATGGAAAGGCAGAAGCCCAATGTATTGCGGATGAGGCTGCTCGGCGCAAAAGTGATTCCCGTCAACTCAGGAACAAAGACATTGAAAGATGCTATCAACGAGGCGCTTAGGGATTGGACGGCAACGGTAGAAACAACCCACTACCTGCTGGGAAGCGCATTGGGGCCGCATCCTTACCCGGCTATGGTTGCATTCTTCCAGAGCATTATCGGAAAAGAAGCAAGGAAGCAGATTGTAGGGGCTGAGGGAACTTTGCCTGATGCGATCATCGCATGTGTTGGCGGAGGCTCGAATTCCATAGGCATCTTTAAGGCCTTTTTGAACGATAACGTCAGGCTGATTGGTGTCGAAGCAGGGGGGAAAGGTATCAAGACCCATGAGCACGCTGCCCGGTTTGCCGATCCCCGCGCAGGAAGGCCCGGAATAATCCATGGGGCAAAGACGTTTGTCCTCCAGGATGATGACGGGCAGATAGCGAACACCCATTCCATCTCAGCAGGCCTGGACTATTCAGCCATCGGCCCTGAGCACGCCTTCCTCAGGGAAACCAAAAGGGCAGAATATTCCTATTGCACCGACACCGATTGCCTGGAAGCATTCCAGCTCCTGAGCAGGGCAGAAGGGATAATACCTGCGCTTGAGAGCGCCCATGCGTTAGGGTACCTCATCCAGCACAAGCGGGAGTTTTCGAAAAAAGTTGTCATCGTCAATTTGTCAGGCAGAGGCGACAAAGACCTCGGAACCGTCATGAAGGCGCTGCACCTCAGGGAGTGATAGTATAGGAACAAAACACTTTAACGTGATTCATGATGGATGACAACGGAACAAAACCCAGAGAAAAAAAATACCATTAATCGTAGGACACACTTATGGATGACATTAAAAAAACATTTGCAACATTGAAAAAGAGCAAAGAGAAAGCATTAGTTCCGTTCATCGTGATAGGTGACCCCGATTACCAAGCCTCCCTCGCCTTAGCAAAAGCCATTGCCCGGGAGTCTGATATGCTCGAGCTTGGGTTCGCTTTCTCGGATCCCATCGCTGATGGGCCAACCATACAGGCAGCAGACCAAAGAGCCAAAAGGTCTGGGATGAGCACAAAGAAAGACTTCCAGTTTATCAAAGAACTAAGAAAATACACCAACAAGCCCATTAACCTCTTAGTGTATGCCAACTTGGTCTACCAGCAGGGTATTGGGAACTTCTACAGGCAGGCAAAGGAAGCGGAAGTTTCCTCGGTATTGATAGCCGACCTCCCCATCGAGGAGTCAACGCCCTATGTGAAAGAAGCAAAACGCCACGGCATCATGGCCGTTTTCACCATCTCCCCCTTGACCGACAGAGCGAGGATAAAAGCCATAGCAGGCAAAACGACAGGTTTCTTATACCTCATCGCAAGATTAGGCGTTACAGGGGCAAAAAAAACAGTAGAGCATTCCGTATTCGCCATGATTAAGAATATCCGCTCCGTAACCAAGCTTCCGATTGTTGTCGGGTTTGGCATCTCGAACAAAGCACAGGTTCATGAGATCTGCAAAGCTGGAGCCGATGGAGTGATCGTGGGCTCAAGGCTCATCCAGATGATAGAAAAAAACAAAAATAACCCAAAACATCTGCTCGCCAACGCCGCTGGATTCGTCCGCGAATTAAAGAAGGGAACAAAAGGCTGAGCCCAGCCGGCGGAATCGTAACAAGTTTACAAAATTGGGAAAAAGAGCCGGAGAATGCAATCCACCATCACCCCCTGGGAAGTCAAAGGAGACATTGACTACGATAAGCTCTTGAGGGAGTTTGGCATCTCCCCATTGAAAGACCTCCCCAAAGTTTTTACGGACGACCTCCTGTTCAGGAGGAAAATCGTCTTTGCGCACAGGGACATCCAAAAAATCCTCGATGCCAAGAAAAACAGCAAGCCCTTTGTCATGATGACGGGCTTGATGCCGACGGGGAAATTCCATATCGGCCATATGCTCATCGCCCGGCAGATGATTTTTTACCAACAGCTGGGGGCAAAGCTGTACATCGCGGTAGCGGACATCGAGGCGTTCCTTGCAAGGAACCAGCCCTTGGAGCAAAGCTACCAAAACGCTGTTGAAGACTATATCACGAATTATATCGCCTTGGGCCTTAAGCCCGATAACTGCGAGATTTATTTTCAAAGCAAAAGGTCGTCTGACGCAAAGAAGGCAAACGCCTACTACCGCCTCCAGAATATCCTTGCGAAACACGCCACCTTTAACGAATTTAAGGCTGTGTATGGGGATATCTCCCCTGCAAAGATGGTTGCGTCCCTCCTGCAGGCAGCTGACATGCTGCATCCCCAATTGGCAGAATGTGAAGGCCCCATCCCCGTAGTGGTTCCTGTGGGAATCGACCAGGATCCTCATATCCGGCTTGCCCGGGACATTTCCCAGCGGATAAAACTGCCGATGCCTCCCTTCATCCAGCTCAGCTCAACCTATAACGCGTTTATGCCGGGATTATCAGGTGGCAAGATGTCATCCTCTGATCCGAACTCATTCATCGCGCTCACGGACACAAAAGCTGACGTCGAAAAAAAGATAAGAAAATATGCTTTCTCCGGAGGCCAGCCAACCCTTGAAGAGCACCGCAGGAAAGGTGGAGATCCAGACATCGATGTGTGCTTCCAATACCTGAAATTCTTTTTTGAGCCTGACGATAAGAAACTCGAGAAGCTCTCCAAAGATTACAAATCAGGAAAGCTCCTGACAGGAGAGCTTAAGGAATACACTATCAAAAAGATAACTGAATTTCTTGAAGAGCACCAAAAGCGGAGGGAAAAGGCAGGATCCTTTATTTCGAAATATATCCGCTGATTCTTCGCCGGATGGGAAAACGGGGAGTACAAAAAACCCCAAATAAAACAACAAGCTTTATAAATCCCCTCGCTGGCTAACGTCGTAAAAAGGGTTAAGGGGGTGGGGTCTATGGTATATTTCAGTGACCTGCAGAAAAGGCCCATTACCGATAAGCAGGGCCAGCTCGTTGGCCTGTTAAAGGACCTCGTCTTCATTGACGGGGAAGAGTTTGCTGAAGTTACCCACCTTATTTATATTTCTGAAGAAGGCTACCGGAAAAAGATCCCCTGGAAGCATGTTGAGGAGCTCAAGGAGCCAAGGGTGAAAGGAACCCTGAAGATTGATATCATCCTGGGCGTTGAAAAACAGGACCTCAACCCGACCTTTGAGCGGGGAGACGAATTCCTTATAGGAAACATCGTTGACAAGCAGCTCGTCGATGTCAATGGGGTCAAAGTTGTCCGTGTCAATGATATACTCCTGGGAAAGATCGGGGAAAAATTTTGCATCGTGGCAGCCTGCGTCGGCCTCCGGAGCATGCTGCGAAGGCTCGGATTCAACCGGTTGATCAAGCTGTTCCCAAAGCTTGCGCCGGAATACATCGTCAAGTGGGAGGACGTTGAGCCCCTGGAAAAGAACCTCCACGATATCCATGTGAAGATCCAGAAAAACAGGATTGCCGACCTCCATCCCGAAGATATCGCGGATATTATGGAAGACCTTGACACAAAGGAGCGTGCGCTCATCTTCAAGACGCTGGACCAGCGGAAGCGTATCAGGACGCTCATCGATGTTGAGCCTCACGTCAGGAAAACATTCTTCAACAGCCTCCAGATCAAGAGCATTGTGGAGATCCTTGAGAATATCCCCGCAAGCAACGCAGCCGATCTCCTCAGTGCGATGTCCCGGCCGAAGGTTGAAAAAATCCTAAGTTCAATAAATAAGGAGCAATCCCAAAAAATCAGGGAAATATTGCACTACCCCCAGGAATCAGCCGCAGCCATCATGCACACCAATTTGATCGCAGTCCCAAAAAATTTTACCGCCCAGCAGACCATAACCTTGATGCGCAAGATAAAGCCCCACGAGCGGACCTACCACATCTATGTCACCAACAAGGCGAACAAGCTGCTGGGGATATTGTCCATCCGTGCTCTGATCATTTCCTCCCCCTCAAAGAAGGTCTCCCAGCTGATGAAAACGGAAGTAGTCAAAGTCCGCCTCAACACGCCCAAGGATGAGATCGCCAGGGCGATGGCAAGATACGACCTTTTTGTCCTCCCTGTCGTCGATGAGAAAAACACCCTTAAAGGAGTGGTGAACGCTGATGATGTCATCTCTGAAATACTGCCGGAAGCGGACCTCAAAAGCACCATACGCCCCCTGCTCCTCAAGATAAAAAATGGGAATAACAAAACTTCCAAAGAATCTTAGGTGGATGGGCCTGTTCCTCGCTGCTATCGGCCCCGGCCTTATTTCTGCGCTGGTCGACAATGATGCAGGCGGCATAACAACCTATTCGGTTGCTGGCTCACAATATGGGTACGGCCTGCTGTGGTCCCTCATCCCCATAATGATCGTCCTCATCATGGTCCAGGAGATGGTTGCGCGCATGGGCGCGGTCACCGGAAAGGGCCTTTCAGACCTTATCAGGGAAAATTTCGGGTTAAAGGCGACGTTCATTGTCATGGTCCTGGTGTTTATCGCGAACCTCGCCGTTATCATCTCCGAATTTGCCGGGATTGCAGCTGCCTCAGAAATTTTCGGCATCAGCAGGTACCTCGTCGTTCCCCTTGCCGCTGTGGCCGTTTGGTTTACCATCGTCAAATGCAACTACCGCCAGGCGGAAAAGATATTTATCATCCTTTCCATCTTTTACGTCTCCTACATAATCTCCGGATTCCTCTCAAGCCCTGACTGGGGCAGTGTCGGCAGGGAGCTCTTCCGGCCTGCGATTGCATTCTCTTCAGGCTATTTTGTCCTGCTCATCGGCATCATCGGGACAACGATCACTCCCTGGATGCAGTTTTACCTCCAGTCATCTATCGTCGAAAAGGGGATATCCATTAAAGACTACAAATATTCCCGGATGGATGTTGTCCTTGGCCCCGTCTTTACCGCCCTTGTCGCCGCGTTCATCATCATCGCCTGCGCAGCGACCCTCTATAAGGCAGGGATATCCATTGCTTCTGCAGGCGATGCAGCAAGGTCGCTGGAGCCGCTTGCCGGCCGCTGGGCATCGGTTCTTTTCGGCTTTGGATTGTTCATCGCTGCCCTCATGGGGGCGTTTATCATACCCCTGGCTACCTCATTCCAGATCTGCGAGGGCCTCGGGTGGGAATCGGGAGTCAGCAAACGATTCGAGGAAGCCCCTCAGTTTTATTGGATATTGGGCATCTTGATATCTATCGGGGCCGTCGTCACCTTAATCCCAAAAATAACCCTCATTGCCCTTATGCTCGCGTCCCAGGTCATCAATGGGATTGTCCTGCCCGTCATTCTTGTTTTCATCCTGCTTCTCGTCAACAACAGGAAGCTCATGGGCCACTACACCAACAGCAAAGTGTACAATGGCGTCTGCTGGGCAAGCATCGCCGGAATAATTATCCTGGCAGCATTATTTACCATAACGATAATCATGGGTATCGCCTAATTTTTTGCGCCATCATGAAAAAGATAAACCTCCCAGACATTCCTGAATTTCCTTCTTGGAAAGAGTTGGAATTACGGGACAAGCCAGTAATCGATTCATTTCTTCACAAATTCCCGCCGGGGATTTCTGACCTCACGTTCACCAACTTGTATTGCCATCAAAGGGCGAGGGGCTACCTCCTGGCAGTCTACAACAAGCACCTCCTCGTTCGCTTCGGGAGCAAGCAGCCAAACTCTTTATATCAGCCAATAGGCCCCCATCCAGAAGAGATTATCGCCGCTTTCATTAAAGAAAATCCAGAATACCGGTTCATTCTCGTCAATGGAGAATTGGGAAAGCGCATTTCTGGGCCGCTCAAGGTTGAATTTGACCGCGGCATGAGCGATTATGTGTATAACACTCAGGACCTCAAGCTGCTCAAAGGCGAAAAATACCAGGAAAAAAGGAATTTTGTCAGAAGGTTCCTTTCTTATAACCCTAAAGTCGTGCCCCTGGAGGAGCCCTACAGAAATGAATGCAAAGCCCTCTTAAAAATCTGGAAAGCGGGAAAAGAGCCTTTGCCCCATCTCGAAGATGAGCAGTTGGCTGCAGAAGTTATGCTGGACAACCTAAAAAAACTTAATGTTCATGGTATAGGGATCATCATTGAGAATAAGATAGAAGCTTTTGCAATAGGGGAGCAGCTAAACCAGGAATCGTTTGTTGAGCATTTTGAAAAAGGAAACACCAAATTTACCGGCATTTATCCATTCATACTCCACGAATTTGCAAAAAGCATCCCGGGCAAGTTCACGTTCCTCAACCGCGAACAGGACCTCGGCATTGAGGGCTTGCGTAAATCAAAGCTCAGTTATCATCCGGCCTTCTTGATAGAGAAATGCGCTATTGCAGCAAAATAAGCCACGCCAAAACGGACCAAAAGAAAGCCTCTGGAGGGAGTTGCACCCCCGACCTTGGGTTCTTTCTCTCGAAAAGGATACGAAACCCACGCTATGGCTGCTAAGCTACAGAGGCGGTAAGGCAGTAAGAATGAAGGGCGATTATATAACATTAACGAAAATGAATGTCATTTCCTGCTGGAACGTTTCCTGAACAATAGAAGAACCAGCCTTACGGCGGGGAATAAAAGGATATACAGGGACAGGAGAAGGATAACCCATCGAGCGATTTCATCATACCATGAACACCCCATTTGGCAATCCCCAAGGACGCCCCCCCTGAAGAGGATAAGAAGAGCATCCATAAGGGTGACGGCCAATATCCAGCGCCATCGTAAATGAAACATCCATTTGAAGAGCAGTTTAATCTTATTGAACAGCCTGCTAAATTTGCCCCATGACCACCATTTCCCAAAATACCGGCCAAGTATTGCCCCAATGATAGATGAGGGGATAAACACCCAAATAAAGTAAATCCCAACTCCAACAACAAAAGCAAACGCCACACAAGTAAAACCAGGCGCTGCATAATGCCCGCAGTCATCCTGGAGTGCGGCAATAAGTGAGATTCCAAAAACAACGATAATGAAAGACAGTACAGCCCCTGCCAGCCCGCCTTTTAACCATAGATTCATTCTTTCCCAGTTCATAACAAAGCTGATGAGCCCCAATATTTAAGGATTTATGCTAAAAATCAATTCAACTTCCCCATCAACTCCTCCTTTTTCGGAAACTTCCTCTGGCACTCGGAGCACACAGCCTTTTTTCCAACATAAGTTCCCATGATTTTGTTTAAAAAGTTCATCTCGATCTTTTCATTGCAGATGGCGCATTTCATAGAAAAGGGGAAACAAAGCTGATATTTAAAACCACCATATTTATTAACCAAAATAAAGTCCAGTAGCCTATGAAACGAATAGCCGTCATCGACAAGGAGCGTTGTAACCCTGTCGGCTGCGGAGGGTATCTGTGCATCAAGAAGTGCCCCCTCAACCGCATGGGCCTGGAAGCGATAGTTGTAGGGCCGGACGGCAAAGCACAGATCAACGAGGAAGTCGCAACCGATGCGTGCCAGGTCTGCGTCAATATATGCCCCTTCAACGCTATCCACATGGTGAAGCTCCCAGACCAGCTCACCAAAAGGCCGATGCACCGCTACAGCAGGGATGGCTTCATCCTCTACAGCCTCCCGACCCCCATCTTTGGGAAAGTCCTCGGGATCGTCGGCGTCAACGGAATTGGGAAAAGCACCGCCATCAAGATACTCGCCGGCGTCTTGAAGCCAAACCTGGGGAATCCCGATGCAAAAGAAGCTGCCGTAGACGACCTCATTAAGATGTTCAAAGGGACTGAAGCCCAGATTTTTTTTGAAAAAGTGAAGAAAAACCAGATAACCCTGAGTTATAAGCCCCAGGAGATAGAAGCCATCCAGCGGAAAGCCCGGGGGACGGTTAAAGAGCTTCTCAAAAAGATCGATAAGGAAGGAAAACTCGGCAGGATTGCAGAGCAGCTTGAGATTACCCCTATATTAGAAAACGATATCCAAAAGATATCTGGAGGGGAAATGCAGCGTGTCGCCATCGCTGCAACCGTCCTCAAGCAGGCGTCATTGTATATCTTCGATGAGCCAAGCTCCTACCTGGACATCAAGCAGCGGTTTAAGGTTGCCCAATTCATCAAGTCCCTTGCCGACGAAAACACCGCCATCCTGGTCATCGAGCACGACCTTATTGCCCTGGATTATATGGCAGACCTTATCACCATCATGTACGGAAAGGAAAAAGTGTACGGCATCGCTTCCCAGCCAAAGCCCGCAAAAGCAGGGATCAATGCCTACCTTGAAGGCCACCTCCGGGAAGATAATGTCCGATTCAGGGAATATAAGATTGGATTTTCGGTTTCCTCCAAAGACAAGAAAAGGAGAAAAGACCAGCTCACCTCCTGGCAGCCGATGGAGAAAAAGCTGGGGAAGTTCCATCTGGCAACAACCGAAGGCTCCGTCCACCGCCAGGAAATCATCGGCATCGTTGGCCCTAATGGTATTGGAAAAACAACGTTCGTGAAGCTCCTCGCTGGCATCGAAAAGCCGGACAAGGGAGCACCGCTCCAGCATATCTCCATCTCGTACAAGCCGCAGGCCATAGCCGTTCCGGAAGAAAAGACCGTCATGGAATTCCTTGAAGAAGCTATCAAAAAACACACCAACGATGTTATCAATCCGCTCAATATAAAGGACCTCTACAACCAAAAGCTCTCGACATTAAGCGGTGGCGAGCTGCAGCGTGTCGTCATTGCCCATGCCCTCGGGCAGAACGCAGATCTTGTCCTCCTCGATGAGCCGTCCGCATACCTTGATATTGAGCAGCGTTTAATTGTGGCAAAGGTCATCCGCCATCTGGCCGACACCACGGGAAAATCAATCCTTGTTGTCGACCACGACCTTGTGTTTCTCGACTTCCTCAGCGATTGCCTCATTGTCTTCGAAGGGACTCCCGCAAGGGATGGAAAAGAGATTGGCCCGCTTCCTATGGAGGACGGCATGAATGCCCTGCTAAGGGAAGTCGGAATCACTCTCAGGCGCGAAGAAGCCTCAGGGCGCCCCAGGACAAACAAGCCAGGCAGTGTCATGGACCGGGAGCAGAAAGACAGCGGGAGATTGTATTATTCTTAAATCAGCCTAAGAGCATTCCCAATAGGCCTTTCCGTTCAATAGGCCTTTCCGTTCAATAGGCCCAGACGAAGTTTAGGCTCATTTGCCAAGCGGACAAGGCCCTAAGCCCTCCCCCGGCTTTCTCCCCTCACCACGCCGGAAGCGATCATATGGGCGGCCCGCAATGCCTCAGGGATGTTGCTTCTCGTGCAGGCAACCTTCAGGATTTCCTTTGCCTCAGGAATGCCTAACCCGAAAACCTGCACAAAAATTTCCCCAACTTGGACGATCGGCCCGGCATTCGCGAGAAATTTCAGTTTCGCTTTTTTCCCGAGCCTTTCTAGGATAGTGTGTATCTCCCCAAGCCGGGGAAATTTCCTCATCACCACGATGACCGGAATCTTTGTCTGTTTCGAAAGTTTTTGAATATCGACCACATTGAAGCCGCCGAGCGAAATCCCGTCCAAAAGGATGCAGTGGAGCTGAGGCTTGAACTTGCACTGGTTAATCATCCGGGCAAGTTTCTCCGTTGCGTCATCGCCATCAGCCGCAACTTTTGTAGATAGAATTCCATCAAGCCACAAGCCTCCGCGGAAAATGGCTCCGATGACAATGACTTTTCCCTCGCCAAAAATCGTAAACGGCCCGTCATCAATCCCTAAAAGCCTGATCTCTTTTTTCATTTTCAACCTATAGTCAACTTCTTGTTTTTGGTTCTCTCCCTTGAAACGGCCATTTCATGAAGATGTGCACCTTATTCCTTAGGGGGCGGTGAAGGTCATTTTTTAACACTTTATTCAATCATCCTGGAAATTTCAGTGTGATGATGCTTCACCCTGTCTAAAATAGTTCTCACGTTCTCTTTATTCAGTATGATGAATTTAGAAGCTCTTCCATAATCAGCCTGGACACGCAGGTCATAACTTTTGTCATATACTCTTTTTAATTCTGGCTTAAGGGAGCTAAGGTTTGCCTGCAGCCGTGCTCTGCTTTGGGGAGCATTTCCCAGCACTTTGCCAAGATAGGCATACACTGTGCTTTCACAGGCAACAAATGCCCGATTGGCAACGGTAAAAAAATCTCCAAACTCTTCTAGGTTGTGTTCTGCCGCATCAAGCGCCCGGGCTGCCCTGGCTAGATCATCTTTTATGTCAAGCATACCAATCACCAATCAAGGTATCCAGATATAATTCATGCAAAAATCCGCCCCATTCTTCAATCTTTTGTTTTGCATTCAGTTTCCTGATGCTTTCCAGAAACTTTCCACTCCTGAGTTTTTCCACAGCATTACCCCTTCCCCGCACCGCCAGGTATTGGTTATTCTTTTCCGACAGAGCAAAAAATTCAAGTCTTTTTTGAAGATTGTCCAAGACAGCATTTGCAGTCTCAATGTCTCCCCGCGCATAGTTCCTTGATGCCGCCCTTTGCCTCCCGATAAACCAGAGCACCCTTGCAGAAACATCTTCTTTTGAGCTTTTTCCAAAATATTTTTTCATGAAGCGCATGGCGTTGTCATGCCCCTGCACCACTACCCCATTGAGGAAGGCATCCCTTGCCAATGCATCCCCTTCCAAGCCTTTCTCCCCGCACAATTGAAGATGGAGCTTCTTCCCAATAATTCCCTCAATCTCGGCAGCCACTCTCTCAACTTCTTTTTCCTTATCGGTTATAACCAATACATCAATATCACTTTTTTCCATCGCTTTTCCCGTCAGCTGGGAACCAAACAAAACAATTAGTTTTGCAATTTCATGCGCTTTCTCTCCAAGCAAAATGACAGAAGCGGCCACATCGCCAGCCAATGTGCTCAGGCGCCTGCTGCCAAAAGCCTGCCTCAAGAGAAGGGCAGCATCATTTTTAATATTGAATTTGATTAATTTTGTTTTTCCAACCCTCCTTACCACAATATAACTGCCTTCTGCCAGATTGCCAATAGCATCTGATGCTGCGCCATTCCCAACCCCTGCTTCCTTGATAAGGGTGCTCTCCATATATACTCCGAGAGGGTTGCCCATAAGGATGCTGAGCAGCTTTATTGCGGTTTTTGAGCCGAGGATGTTTTCCATAGGATAAGAGAAGGCCGGTCTATATTTAAACATTCCTATTTTTAGGGGATATTCCCTGTTATTAGGGGTTTTTTCCTCTCTAAAGAACCACCCGTCATAGACGAGTGGGATTCATTGCGTTCAACGATAACCCCCATTGAAGGGTGGTTTTTAAAGGCTCGCAATCTTCCCCGCATCACCCAATTCAGGCCTTATCAAACAATCTCCCGACATCGTTTAAGTCCAAATACAGGGCATTTACCTCTTCCATGCGCCTTATCGCCCTCTCGGTG
>JACPII010000012.1 GCA_016188175.1 Candidatus Woesearchaeota archaeon
ACAATGTTGCTGAGACTTACCAATTAGGAGATGTTTCAATGCAAGGTGATGAGCGGTATCAGGCTGTTGGGTATGCTTACAATACTGCTGCGTGGATTGTTGGCAAGCCAATCAATATAAGCCTTCTTGACCACAACAGAAAATTTGTTTCAGGAAGCTTGCTGGCTTATGATGGGCAAGGATATGGGCAGTCACCAACGCAAGGGGCAGTCACTCAGGAAGAGGCTGTTCTCTTAGGAGCACAGGCCAATCCTGCAACAAGATATGGTTATGACTCATTTGGCAATCTCCAGTCCCAGACAGACCCGAATGGCCACACAACAAGCTTTACTTATGACAGCACCAACACGTTTTTAACTAAGGAAACCAACGCCAAAGGTTACGAAACTCAATTTAATTACGATGTGGGAACGGGAAATCTTTTGTCAGCTTCAGACCCCAATGGGTTTCAGACAAGATATAGCTATGATGTGTTTGGGAGGAAAGTAAGAGAAATCCGGGAGTATGATAACGATGCCCTTCCGACGGTAAGCTATTCCTATTCAATGACCGGCTCTGCACCAGTTGAGGCGAAGGCCATGAAGCGTAAGGATATTGGCAATGCAAATACCTTTGACACCTTCTCTTATTACGACGGGTTCGGGAAGCCAGTGCAGCAAAAAAGAGAATCTGAAGGCAATGGCCTAATTACGAATGACATCTATTATGATTCCCTCGGAAGGATAGGATCGATGAGCAATCCCTATCTTTCGGGCAGCGGCTATTCATCCGGAGATGCCGGGCAATTCCAGACAACCTTTACCTATGACCCTCTGGGGAGGCTCATCACAACAAGGTTTCCTGATGGCAGCACAAAGGTAACGTATGCTGCAGCATTTGCCAAATGGATATTCAACCAGAACAGCCAGGATCCATCATCGCCTGATGGCAACAACAGGTTTAGGACAAATGTCTATTTTGATGCATATCAAAGAATCATCCAAGTTGGCGAGCATGATAACAATATTGGCTATAAAACATTGTATGGATACGACCTTAATGGCAATCTTGTCAGAATTACTGACTCAAATGGAAATCAATTGCTTTTCACCTATGACTCGCTTGGCAGGAAGACAAAAATAGTCGATCCGGACCTGGGCATATGGCAATATGAATACGACGCAAGGGGGAGTCTGATCAAACAGGTTGACAGTGAAGGCAATGCCGTATCTTTTTTATATGATGAGCTCGGCAGGCCATTGAAGAAAATTGCGGAAGAAGGCAATACGACGTACCTTTACGATACCCCGACAAAGGGAACACTTTCCCGCATAAAAGGCCCCGGCTTTGAAAAAACTTTTTCCTACGACAGGCGGAAGAGGGTGGTGAAAGAAACATTATCCATTGACGGCCAGGATTTTTCCACCCAGTTCTCTTACAATTCCCAGGATGCCCTGAACGAAACACAGCTTCCCTCGGGAGAGCGGATATCCGTAAAATACAACGCCCAGGGACTGCCCCAAACAGTGGGAAATGTCATAACCGATACCGCCTATGGTTCTGCAAACGAGATTATTAAACGCGCGTATGCCAATAATGTTGAGACAACCTTTTCCTATTCCCCAGAGATGAAGAGGCTGGTAAAGGTTGAAACTCCAGCTCTCCAGCGTATGTCCTATGGATACGATAAAGTTGGGAATGTTGTAGCGCTTAACGACAGTATTGAAAAAAAGGAGCAGGAATTTGCTTACGATGAATTGGATAGGCTGCTCAAAGAAAGGTATGATGAAAAAAATATCTCGTACGTTTACCGTGGGCGTGCCCATTCCCCCTCAGCTATTTCCATCACCGATTCCGGCTTGGTGTCTTTCACGCTCTCCCTTCGAAAGGGATGGAACATCATCTCCTCTCCATTGGTGATCAATTCATCAATCAAGAACGTCCTGCGGGAAGCTGGCCTCAACGCATCCCTTTCGTTCCATTCCCAAAACAAATCGTTTTTCGAACCGGAATTTTTTGAGCCTTCTAAAGGATATCTCGTGTTGGTGAATGCCTCCAGAGTTATCGGGCTGAAGGGAAAAAAGATTACCAGTCCGGCAGAAAACCTAACAGCGGGCGTACATCTGTGGGGTTTGCCATCCCTTCAGGAAAGGGTCATCTCTTCAGTTTTCTCCAACGTTTCCGTCATTGCTTTCAACGGCTCCTGGTGGTCGTTTGATTCATCCCGGGATGACGGCAGGAACACCCTTTCGTCGTTCATGCCGGGGCAGGGCTATTGGGTCACCAAGAAAGGGTGATGAGCCATTTGGTTTTCTTATCTTCCATTAATTGAGGAATATTTATTAACACCCGCCCAACATTACCGTATCATGAAAATCATCGCACAAGGCGCCGAAGCTAGGATCTATCGGAAAAAAGGAACCGGGAGGGCGGACATTATCGTTAAGGACCGGTTCCCTAAATCCTACCGTATAAAGGAGATTGATGAAAAGCTTCGGGGGCAGAGAACCAGGCGGGAAGCAAAAATTCTTGAAAAGCTCTCTATGGCCGGCTTCCCTGCGCCAAAACTCGCCCATACAGATGACAAATCCCTGCTCGGGATGGAAGAGATCAAGGGGAAAAAAATAAGAGACATCCTTGCGGAAAGGAACTGCCGGCTTCTTTGCAAAGAGATCGGTGAAAAGGTCGCATCGCTCCATAACAACAGTATCATCCATGGCGATCTGACAACCTCAAATATGATGCAGTCAGGCAAAGACGGAAAGGTGTACATCCTCGATTTTGGCCTTTCTTTTTTTTCCGAAAAAATTGAGGATAAGGCAGTTGATCTTCATCTGTTGAAGGAAGCATTGGAGAGCAGGCATTGGAGGATTTGGAAAGAGTGCTATAATGCTGCCCTTGAAGGGTACAAGGAAAAAGCAAAAGACAGTGATAAGATAATTGAAAGGATAAAGATTGTCGAGAAAAGGGGGAGGTATAAGGGGGGGAGTTAGGCAGACAATCTGCCCCTTTTTCACAAGAATCCATCTGTTCCTTAATAAACTCTTGGAATGTCTAACCCATCAAAATCGCTGTCAAAACTTGCTATCCCTTCGCAACCTTCTAAGGATGCTGTCATAAGATGGATAAGGTCCGCAAAGGAAAGCTTCTTGTAATGCTCCGCCTTTTTTAAGCCTTCAAATATCAGGTTAATTCCCGTTTCAACAATGACGAGGTCTGACTTCAAAAGTGAGCGTATCGAAGCAATCGCATGGGATTTTGTTTGCTCGTGAGAAATGATGTTGAATGCTTCTATGAGTGACAAGGTGTTGATAACGCCGCCCTCCCTGATAAGCTGCTGGCAGCGCAGGGTATGCTCATTGTGGTAAAATGCATAGGCAAGAATGTTGCTGTCGAGGAACTTCATCGCATTAGTCCCTCGTTGAGCTCATCCATCTGTTTTGCTGTCAGGCCATGCTTGGGCTTTTGGTTCTTTGCTTCTGCAAACAATTTTTCTAAATCGTCCCCCAGGGGTTTGAGCACGATTTCCTTGTTTTTTACTATCACCTCAATTTTTGACCCCGCATGGAGCTCAAGCTCATCTCTGATTTCTGCCGGGATAGTTATCTGCCTTCCTTTGCTGAGTTGTACGAGCATGGTTGCCTCAATGAAGCATGAAGAATGCTGAATATATAAATGTTGCTGTTTTTCGGTCTGGACACTACAGCAGTGGGAAGTGATAAAGAAATATCGAGAAAGACGGAAAAAACCGAAAGCAGCACTAATGAACAACACCCTTTATCCTTCTCACTCCGGCAGCAACACCTTCTTCTTTGACAATCTTAAAAGAGCCGATCTCCCGGGTATTGGATACATGGGGGCCTCCGCAGATCTCTTTTGAAAATTTCCCTATCGAATAGACAAAAACCTTGCCGGCTATCTTTTCATACTTCTGCTCGAACACGCCCTCCGCCCCTACTTTTTTGGCATCTTCGACGGACATCTCAACCCTTTGTACGGGGATAGCTTCCTTGATCTTTTCATTAACCACCCTTTCCACTTCCCGGACCTCAGCATCCGTCAATTTCCTGTCAAAATTAAAGTCAAACCGGAGCCTTTCTGGTGTGATGTTCGAGCCTTTTTGGTGTATATTCCTGCTTCCCAGCACCAATTTCAGCGCCTCATTGAGAAGATGGGTTGCGGTGTGCAGCTTTGTCGCCTGCTCGGAATGGTCAGCAAGGCCGCCTTTAAACCGTTTTTCAGCGCCAGCCCTTGAAAGCTGCTGATGCTTCTCAAATTCCTTCGAAAACCCTTCAGCGTCTACAGAAATGTTTTTCTCCTTTGCCAATTCCTGGGTCAATTCGATGGGAAACCCAAATGACTGGAACATGAGGAATGCTTCCTGTGCGCTTATCGCCTTTCCTTTTTCCAAAGCTTCAAATCTCCTGAGCCCTTTTTCAAGGGTGTTCCGGAATTTTTGCTCCTCTTTTTGGATCTCTTCAATGATGAACAGATGGTTTTGCCCAAGCTCCGGCCACATCTCCTGGTTATGGGAAATAATTGACTGGGCGGCTGCAGCACAGAAGTCGCTTTTGATCTTCAATTGGAGCCCGTGCCGGATGGACCTTCGGATGAATCTCCGCAGGATATAGCCCTGGTCAACATTAGAGGGAACAACTTTATTTTCATCGCCTAAAATGAATACGGCAGCCCTCAGATGGTCAGCGATGATCCTCAGGCTTCTCATATTTTCTTCATGCCAGTCCTTGTTAGGGGAACGTTTTCGTATCGCTTCAAGGATAGGGATGAAAGATTCAGTCTCAAAGACGCTTTTCTTTCCCTGCAGCATCGCAATGGTCCTTTCGACCCCCATTCCAGTATCGACGTTTTTCTGCGCCAACGGAACAAATTTCCCATCAGCAGTTTTGTTGTACTGCATGAACACATCGTTCCACACTTCAAAGTATTTTCCGCAGCCGCAGCCGGGCTTGCAGTGCTGCCCGCATTTTTCTTTGCCTGTATCGATAAACATCTCCGTATCCGGGCCGCAGGGGCCGGTCTGCCCGGCAGGGCCCCACCAGTTGTCAGCCTTCGGAAGAAAGAAGATGCGCTCTTCAGGGATTCCCCTTTCTTTCCAGTAGGATGCTGCCTCGCTATCCTTGGGGGCATCCTTGTCCCCTGCAAAGCAGGTAACCGATATCTTCTTTTTGTCAATCCCGAGCCATTTCCTGGATGTCAGGAATTCCAGTGACCATGCGATCGCTTCTTTTTTGAAATAATCCCCTAATGACCAGTTCCCGAGCATCTCAAAAAACGTAAGATGCGAACTATCTCCGACGGCATCGATGTCGCCCGTCCTGATGCACTTCTGGACATCGGCGAGCTTTTTTCCCAAAGGATGGGGCTGGCCCATGAGATAGGGGACAAGAGGATGCATTCCCGCAGTGGTAAACAGCACCGTCGGATCATGCTCAGGGATGAGGGATGCTGAAGGGATGACCGCATGCCCCTTTTCCTTAAAGAACTCAAGGAATTTTTTCTTCAATTGCTTTGCATCCATCGAAAGGGCATACTCCCATTTTGCTTTAAAAAACTATTGTTCAATTGTGTCCACGTGCTGAAAAAAGCAACCAGTCCAATCCAATCAATGGGACTTGAGACAGAAAAAATTTCTTAGCCATTCGTCCTTATTGTTTTTTAGCTTCGTCATCCTGCCGTGGCTGGCCGCTTGGAGGAATGTCCTTGGGGGTATGGGTTGGCTGGTGATGGGTTTGTTGCATATGTTGCGGGTGCTGGGGGTTTTGCCCATGTTTTAGCCTGTGCTGGTGCCACTGCCACAAGAGCCATCGCCGATGGTATTCGTGGGGGTGCTCGCTGTGTTCCGGGTTTTTCGGATGATGTCCCTGCCCAGGATGCTGCTCATGAGGGTGCTCGCTGTGTTCCGGGTGTTCCGGATGATGTCCATGCTCGGGATGATGTCCATGTTCAGGATGCTGCTCATCGGGATAGGGTTGATGGCCTGGATGGTGGTGTTGGTGGACAGTCCCGGATTCAGAAAAAGCATACTCGTGGTGTCTTGTCTCCTTGGGTAAATTTCTCACACCAAGATAAGCAAGGATAGCTAAAAAAGAGACCAAACCAATTGCCGTGATGAAAAACACGGCTTTCCTGGATATTCCTCCGGATGAACCAAAAGCTTCTTGTTCAACGGCGGTTTCCGGGAGGGAATCCGCAGGGGGAGTTTCGCGGATGGAAGCGAATGTTTCATTCCCTGAACGCGGAGTTATCCCTACATTAAGCCGCTGGATGGTTAGTTTTGCCTTTCCCCCCAGGATTTCATCGAGCCGGACAAGGAGGTCCTCAATTCCGTCCTCGTTGATATCGAAACGCTTGGACTGGCCCGGATAGAATACTGCCCTTACCGGCTCAGATTGGATGACCACAACAATCCTGTCGTCATAAAGTTTCTCGACCAGCACGCTATGCTCCTCCCCGGCGAATGAAAATGAGTATTGTGTTCCTTGCGTAGGCGTGGTGCTGTATTCACCTCCCTTGTTGAAGATTTCTTCGTCCTTTAGGTTTACCAGTTTGGGCGCAGTTGTCCCGCCTCCACCCCCGCCTCCACCACCACCCCCGCCTCCACCGCCGCTGCTGCTTCCGCTTGAGCTCGAGGGGGTTTCTGTTGCCGTAACGTTGAGCACATTCCCGGTTGTGGTATTATCCAGGGTAAGGTTTTGGTTGGTCCCGTCATCGATCGTGGTGACAAAATAATAGTACGGGACGGTATCGCTCAAAGAATGGGTGGTTGTGCAAAAACCCTTCCTGCAGGAGGATGCATGGGATACTGTTTTTATCGCATCTGCCGTTTCGTTCACGAGGTTCTTGCTCAAATTTGCAAGCGACACTTTTTTGAACCACAGTTTGTAGGTAAGGGTGAAATTTTCCTGGTTGTTGTTGATATCCTGAGAAACCTCTGTCCAGTTGATCGTCGTGGTCCCTGAAGACGACGTTACATTAACAACTCTCGGAATTTTTGGTATGACTGTATCATTGGCCGTCGCATTGAGGCCGGGGGAGAAAAACGTGTCATTGTAGTTCCCTTTATTGTCAACCGTCACAAGAGTGTACCAATAGGCTGTCCCATTCCTTGTTGTATTGTCCTCAAAAAACCCTGTCGGCTCAGATATCCCGGTGGAAATGTTCGTTACCGAGCTGTTGATTCCAGTGATGTTGCTCGTAAACCGATAGAGCCGGTATGACTCCTGGCTTTCATTCCCGTCATTCGTCCAGTTGATCTCCAGGTTCCCATCGCTGTTGCTGTCCGTGACCGAAAAGATGGTCGGGAATGACTCCGGGGGAATCGCTATCGTGAACTGGAAGACAGACGAGTTCGTTGAATTCAATGACTGGTCGTCGCATTGAGCTTTCCACCGGTACGTTGTCTCATTGAGCTCTGTCCAGTTGAATATGAAAAATGTTCCATTCGCCCCAATCGGGGTGATATTGATGAGGGAAACCGGAGATGTTGTGTTGTCTCCATACAGGTAGCACCGCAGCGGATTATTGTCGGAATCCGTTCCCGAAAAATTAAGGATGGAATAATTCGCCCCAAAGACCGTATTGTTCAGGGGAAGTTGGGGGGAAGGGGCGCTCGGCGCATTGTTCGATATAGTTATCGTTGAGCTGAAGCCAGTAGAGGAAAGGGCCAAAGAATCATTGGCAAACACCGAAACATTCACCTGCGCCCCCAGGCTGAAATTCTTTTCGCTGAGGTTGGAAAGAAGCACCGTTCCCGGAATCACATTTGAAAAAGTTGCATTGAAGGCATTGGTCCCATTGACATACCACTGGAACAGCACCGTCCCGTTTTGGAGATCATTGTCATCAAAAGTTGTGTTTGCCATTATATCTTCGATGTCGCTGACCGTCGAATCGTTAAACGCAGGAGTCCCGACGGTAGGCGGGGAATTCGCGACGGTAAACGAGAACGTATCCGAGATGTTCCAGCTGTTCTTCGTGTCATTTGCGTAATACACCCATGAAACGACATTGGCCCTTGTTGCATTGATCGTGAAATTCACCCGTATGAAGTCAACGTTTCCAGAATAAGATAGTCCGACAGTATCATTTGCGGTGATATTGAAATGGGCAACATCAGTCCTTTTGGGGTCGCTTGCGTTTGTTGCATTGTATTCGAACACCGGCGGCTTTGTATCTATATTCCTGATTGCCGCCAGGATGTCGATGCGGTAATAGGAGTTTCCATTTTCGTTGATTAAAACCCCTGTCCTGTTGAGGAGGTTTTTGATTTCCAGAGGCGCCAGCGAGGTATTAAACTGGAGGAGAAGGGCGGCTGCAGCAGCAGCATGGGGTGTTGCCATCGATGTCCCTGAAAGAGACTTAAATCCCGTTGTAGAGGAATGGGTTGTGGCTTGGTCAAAAGGCACGGTTGACATGATAGAATCGCCGGGGGCAAATAGGGTGTTGAACGTTGCCCGGTTGGAAAATGAGGAGATTGCATCTCCGCCCGTTGCGCTTGCAACCGCTGTTACATTTTCCCCGCATGCAGGCGCAGAAATAGATGTGTTGCATCCATTCGTGCAGCCGTTGTTTCCTGCCGCGATAGAGACAAAAAGGCCGTTGGAGACCGCAAAGTTGGATGAATTCGCCATTGCATTGGTGTTGCATGCGCTTGTTTCCGTTGTGGCTGTTCCAATGCTCATGGTGATGATGGTGATATTGAGCACCGTCTTATTGTTGACGCACCAGTCAAGCCCCGCTATGACATTTGAGGTGTTGCACGCGCCATTGGTTGTATTGTCGCACACCTTGAGGGCAACTAACTTTGCATCAGGAGCGACGCCACGGTACGTTGTATCATTAGAAGCGATAATCCCTGCAACATGGGTGCCATGCCCATGGTCATCCCTGGGATCAATGTCATTATTTTGGTAGTCATGGCCGTGAATGACAGTCGGGCACCTCCGCTGGGTGAAATTCGTCGGTGTGCAGTTTCCCAGGTAGCGGTTGCGGTAGTCAATTCCTGAGTCGATGACACATACCACCTGGCCGACGCCTGTTAGGTTGGTTCCGTTAGGCTGGAACGCATGGACATCGTTCGCATTTATCTGGGGGACGCTTCCATCAAGCTGCAAATAAAGGGTTTTATCAAAATAAATTCCCGCTACCCACGGATTGTTCCTGAGGCGCTCCAATCCTTCCCTGTTTATATTGCCGGAAAATCCGTTGATGACGCTGTAGGTATGTTTGATTCTGAAAAGGCTGCTTGGACCCCCTTGCGAATTAAGCGCTCTTGCATTAGAAAAAGGTGTTTTCTCTTCCGGGATTGCGAGGGATGAAATGACCCGTTCCTGCTGTTCTTTGACAGCAGCCCTTCTTTGGCTAAGCCTGTTTTCTTCAACATCTCTTTGGGTGAGAGGTTGCGAGGCAGATAATGGTCGAATGGCATCGCGCTGAGGCTGGGTAATCCCTTCATCGTTGAGCATGACGATGACAGGAACTTCCTCATGTTCTTCAAGCGCCTCAAGAACTTCATTATCGATCACGCCCGTGCTGATTGCCCCAAGAAGGACAAATCCGAGGAATGCCGCAAGCGCAAAACTATTTCTTTGCATTGTTTCCCCCCAATTTCTCCTTCATGAAATTCTCAACCTGCTTGGATATGATCATTCCCTGCTCCTTGCAGGTTTTAGAATACTCTTCATAAACTTTTTTTTCAACACTGAGAGATATGGTTTGTTTGCCCATATATAAGCTTAAATATACCAATATACTTGTATATAAATGTTTTGTTTTTCATGTATAACTCCGGTGAAGGGATGATGCCTCAAGTTAGGGGAAAGGCCAATAAAGAACGTGCGAACCGCCAAAACTACCAATCACGGGTTGAGGGAAAATTTCTGGATTTATGCGCGAACTTCGACTTTTGAGTTCCTATTTGTTTCAGCAATCCCATTCCCGATCCCCCTTCCGAGAGAAAAAGACTGTTTTCCCATCACTCTGCTTAATATATCAAAGAGGCTGACTTCCCTTTCATAGGTAAAGAACGTCACATTGGTTTTAAGCTGCCGCTCAAGAATTTGCTTGACTTCATCCTTCCCGCCTAATACGTCCACGAAACCAAGCTCCTTTGCCTTGCTCCCGAGGAAAAACATCCCCGTCGCATAGTCCCGCACCATCGCTTCGCTGAGGTTCCGGTTTGCAGCGATCGCTTGGATAAAATAGGTATGCAGCTCGTCGAGCTGCTCCTGGAACAATTTGCGCTCTTCCTGGGTCAAAGCCTTAAAAGGGCTTCCCACTTCTTTCAGCCTTCCCGCAGTGAGGACTTCGTAGGAAACATTGTAATCCTGGAGAAGCCCGGAAAACTGCAAGTAGGATGCAGTTACCCCGATAGAGCCGGTGATCGACATGGGATTTGCCACGACCTTATCCGCTGCGGTAGCCACCCAAAAAGCTCCGCTTGTCCCCGAATCGCGGATCCATGCAACGGTTGGCTTTGTTGACTTTTGGACTGCATCCGCGACCTCCTGCGATGCAACCGCGCTTCCCCCGGGGCTGTTGATATCAAAAACCATCGCCCGGATAGAAGGGTCGTCCTCGGCATCCTCGATAAATTGGACAATCTCAGAAGACGATGTTGCTTGTTCATCAAAGTAAGAATCCCCGTTAGAAAGGATGACACCGTGGACGGGGATCACGGCAACATTTCCGCTTTTGGTGCCTGAATGGGTGATTTCAGGGAAAAATCCTGCGATGGCAAATGCGATAGCAGTAAGTAGTGCAATAACCCAAACCATCGTTGCGATGGGTTTCTTCTGTTTTTCTTCACTGCCCATGGTGCGCTCCAACCATCATCCCTCCGATGGTAAAGTTTCGAATAAAGGGTGGATGTTGTTCAAAACCATTTAATTATTAACTTATTTTATAATCAAAACCATTTAATTATTAACTTATTTTATAATCAAAACCATGTAATTATTAATTTACTCTATAAATTAATTTACCCTATAAAGTTCCACCGTCCTCGTTTTGCTGAATATTTCAGACAGCCTTTGGCTGCTCTTCGAAAATATCAGGAACAAAGGATCAAGCAGCCAGAACAAAGGATCAAGCAGCCACAGGAGGAAAAAAGGAAACAGGGGGACGAGGAATAAGCTTCTGACGACAGCCTGCCAGAACTTTAACTCGGGGTCATAACCCTGGACAGAAATCTTAAATAAGTATTTTCCGGGAGTCGTCCTGATCTTGAACTCGAGAATCGCAAAATAAAGGACCATAAAGATGGACATAGCCACGGAAAGGGTCATGAGCTTGCCCGCAAGCCCTTCATTTGCAAGAAGCGACTCAAACATCTTGCCAAATCCATCGTTAACGGGCAACAGCTTTCCCAGAACCTTCTGGAACGGAAGCAAAACGGTAAAGTCCAGGATGAGCATATCGACAAGGAACGCCCCTAAGCGCTTCCATACCTGCGCCGGGCCCGCAACGACCCTTTCTCCAGGCAGGTCAAGCCCCTTTTTTCTTGGCATGGAGTTTCACTTTCTTCCTTTTGTATAAAAATGTTGTTATTATCTCCATTTTTATGGAAAATGCCTGGCCGATAATCTGATTATAATTACCCATGATGAACGTGCAAACAAGCCTATTACCCCCAACCGATTGGTTCTGCTTTTACTTCGAGGTCGCAGGGTTTAAAGCCACGTCCTTGACGGCGATTTGAAGTACTAAAAATGCGAACGTATAAGCTTTGAAGTTTCGAAACAACGAAAAGTACCAGAAACGCAAAGCGTTTCTCAGGACCCCGCCATTTAGGGCAGGATAGTTCGCATTTTTATTACTGCTTCACGCCGCATTATCCCCTTTCTCCGCTCGAAAAAATCTTAGAGATTAGCACTTCCAAAAAATAGCGGAGAAGAACCTATTGGTGGATGAGTTTTTTAAAAATCTTAGAGATTAGCACTTCCAAAAAATAGCGGAGAAGAACCTATTGGTGGATGAGTTTTTTGTATTTGTTTAGCATCCTCAGGTCGAAACTCCTTGGAGCCCACCTTGAGTCCGTCGTGGGGGCCGCCCTCCGTGCCGTAGGCACCGGAACACTACGCTTACCCCTACGGGGACGCAGGACCTGCCAATCTTACGTCGGGAGTTTCGAAGATGCTAAACAAATACAGTTTTTTTAATTCCCCTTCCAACATCTTAACATCTTTATCGGCGCCATTTATTTGTAAATATTCTCTGCACCCAAACAATGTCTTTTCCAAATTTTCTTTGGGGATATTGATCACTGCTCCCACTAAAAGCTGATATAAAAAAACCATCGGGGGAACTTCAATCTGGGGATTGGAAAAAAAACCTTCATGAAGAACGATTGCCCATTTCCCTGCCCTTTTGTCAATCCCTGTTATTTGGATTTGCACCATTTTCAAAAATCCTCAATAAACTTCAATTTGAGAAAGAATAAAAACCTTTCGTTTAGCTTTGTAGTCAATCGCTTTCCAGAAAAAAATTCATTTTCTATTTCTTTTCCAAACCCAAACCTATTTAAAGAAAGGTGAGGTTGTAACACAAAAATGAGCCGTAAGAAGGAAGAAACACAGCAGCAGCAGGAATTCCAGCAGGAAATCTCCCGGATTATGATGCCTCGGGGCAGGCAGGTATTCGCCATCCTGGAGCAGCGCCTCGGAGCCTCCCGCGTTAAGGCGAGGTGTTTCGATGGAAAGGAGCGTGTCTGCAGGATTCCGGGGAGATTAAAGCGGAAGCTTTGGGTCAGAGAAGGTGATCTTATCATCGTTGAGCCCTGGGAATTCAGCGGAGACGAACGGGGCGATGTCCTTTTTAAATATTCCAATGCGCAGGTTGAATTCTTGAAGAGGCGCGGCCAGCTTAAACAGATGGAAGCGTTCGAAGAGTTTTAATCTGAGCCTAACTCTTTAGGCTCGGGATAGGAAAGAACCCTTAGCGGACTTCAGTCCGCAGTTGAATTTCCGATTAATCCCGAGCACGTTCTGAGAAACCTTTTTCTTCAGAGAGAATAAAAGAATGAATGCGTGGCGTAGCCGGCGCACCCATTCTCTTTTTTTTACGTAGCGTAAGCTATGCCTCGCCAGCTTTAAAAATCTTGCGAGGTGGTTGGGATGGGAACGGAACTTGTAATCAGCGCTCATGCGGTGGGTGAGAGCAGCTTTCACCTGCAGTTTACGCCTGCATACCGGCAGGATATTTTTGAGGACCCGCTGGTTGGGAGCTTACCTTAGCGTATATGCTTGAGAAGATGCATAAGCATAAAGTAATTCTCGCCGGCTATGGCTTCGGTCCAGGCCACGTGCACCTTTTCGTCTCCAATGTCCGCGAGGTAGGAGAGATCCAGCTTGTCCAGGAAATGAAAGGATACAGCTCCTCCATGATGAGGAAAGGCCATTGGTACATGTTTAAAGACAAGCTCTGGGGCGATAAGTTCTGGAGCGAGGGCCATTTTTACAGGAGCGTTGGTGCAGTCACCAAAGAGAGCATGCAGTGGTACGTGACAGAAGGCCAGAAAAAGCACTGGCAGAAACATACGTATGAAGAATACACTGCTTTGAGAAACCAAAAGAGGATAACAGAATTCAGTTAAGCAGGAACCCTGCGGGCTTTAGCCCGCAGTAGTTTAGGGGGTTGCAAATCTCGGTGTCCTGCACACCAATATCTTGACAGGGGGAATACGAATTCTTTAGGCAGCTACCCCTCTTTCCTTGGAGGCCCTTTCCTTTGCATGGATTTCCTCCTCCAAAGCCTGCAATTTTCCCAGGTAACCATCCCAGAAGAATGTGTCAATCCTGAGCCTTGTTATGAGGAGCCTTTCCAATTCGTCCCATCTTTCCTTAATTTCCTGCTGAAGGTGCTTTATGTTTCTGGAGGCAACGCCCCCTAATTCAGCCAATCTCCGCTGGTTTTCCTCGAGCTCAGCCTTAAACCTGTTTTGCTCCGATACTATCTCATACAATGTTCGAAAAAAAGCGGTTGTTTCCCTATTGACGTTATCCTTTGCCCATTCTATCTCCATGATAATATCCGTGAGGGTGTCCCACTCATCAAAAAACACCCTTTTTGGCAGGTGCCTGAGATACTCCCGAAGCAGGCTGCTCAGTTCAAACACTCTTTTTGCTGCATGGACAAGCTCCCTTTCGTAGGGGATTATCTTTTCAGAAATAATGGCTTCTTGAAGGGGGTGGTTTTTTTTGATAACGTCCAGTATGTCCCCGAGGTATTTATATTCATGCCGTAAAAGGCCGCCCTCCAGAAGCTCTCCAGGCGGATAAGTTTCGAGAAATTTCCAGACCATCGCAGCCCTTACCCCTTCTGGGGCTTCACTTTTTAAAACGATACAGGTAAACGACCCGCTTTCCCGCAGGCTCAACAATCTGGTAAGCGCGCTTGAAAAGAATAATGCCTGCTTTCCTCAGCCTTTTCAGGTTTCCAACGACGGTATTAAACGAGGAGTTGAGAAGATTGGCAATTTCCCGGGCGTTCAGCCATTTTTCACGGTATTTTTTCAGAAGGTCATAAACATCTTGCTGCGACATAAAAGCCCTATTGTAGGGGGAGGTTTAAAAACCTTGCTTTTTTAGCAACTCCAGAAAAAAGGTTTTGCGGAATTTCCCAGGCAAATTGATTCCCTGTCAAGAAAAATCCTCAATCCTGAGGGAGACTGCTTTTTCCTTAACAACGTCAAGGGCGTCAATCTCCTTGATCGCATCATGAATCTGCCGTTCAGAAACTTCATGAGTCGTCAGCACAATCGGGACCGGCCCGGAAGCGCTCCGTTCTTCCTGGGTGAATGATGCTATGCTGACCCCATGGGTTCCTAACACTCCTGCAATCTTTGCAAGGACTCCGGGCTTGTCCAGGACAATGCATCTCAAATAAAAACGAGATACCCCGTCAAGGGGATCCTGGATTTCCTTGCTGCCGAGAAACGGATTTCTAAAGGGGAATGGCGCGTCCGTTAAATGCTGCGCTGCAAAGATGACATCACTGAGGACAGCTGCTGCAGTCGGATATTGGCCGGCTCCCTTTCCGTAGTACATCTGCTCGCCGACGTATTTTCCGACCAAAAAGATGGCGTTGAGCTCGTTGAGGACGCCCGAAAGAAGATGCTGTTTGGGGATGAGGGTGGGTGCGACCCGAAGGCTCACGGTGTTCTCAACACCCCGGCATCGTTTGGCTGATGCAAGGAGCTTTATCCGGTATCCAAGCCTGTCAGCATATTGGATGTCTTTCTTTTTGATGCTGGAGATCCCTTCTGTTGAAACGTCTTTTTCAGCGAACCTGCTTTGGAATCCAAGAGACGCTAAGATGGAAAGCTTTTGGGCTGCATCGTTCCCAAGCACGTCAAATGCAGGGTCCGGTTCCGCGAATCCGAGCTTTTGGGCTTCCTTTAGGGCAGCATCATATTCCTTGCTGTCAAAAGTCATCTTGGTAAGGATATAATTTGTTGTTCCATTGATAATCCCAAACATGGCTTGGATGGAATCTGAAGCGAGGGATTCCTGCAATACCCTGATGATGGGGATAGAGCCGCAGACTGCTGCTTCGAAAAAGATGCCAACCCCGTTGGAGGATGCAGCGGTGAATATTTCGTCCCCTTTCGCTGCAAGGGCTGCTTTGTTTGCCGTTACGACGGGCTTTTTATGCTGGAGGGCTTTTATGATCATTTCACTTGCAGGTTCAACGCCGCCCATAAGCTCAACGGCTACATCAATATCGGGGTCTTGGACTATCGCTTGAGGGTCGCCGGTTATTCTTATTCCTTCGAGGGAAAGGGCAGCGTCGCGCTGTTTTCCGGTGTCTTTTACGCAGATGGCCTTGATGGAGATCGAAAGCCCCGTTGAATCTCGGATGCCTTTGCGCCTTTCCTGAAGGAGTGAAACTAGGCCGGAGCCGATGTTTCCGAGGCCGAAAAGGCCGATAGCGACTGGTTTTGCCATGGATTTTTTAGGAAAATACCTTGCTGAAGAAATCATCCTTCCTATAAGAATTTATGGGAAATTTGGTTTAACCCTTGGAGGATATCGTGGACCCTCATAACCAAAGCACCTCAGCAATGATTCAGCTTTTTCTGGCTGGTTGGCTTGCCGGTAATACTCCAATGCCCGTTTAAAGGTGAATTCTGTGCCGAACCTGCTGCTGCGGCAATCCCTCACTAGAATTTCATTTGCTATACCCATCATATGTAAAACTTCGAGCGATAATCCAGCTCTTAGTTGGTATCTTTCGGAAATCCTTTCAATTTCCGAAATCCTTGCAAGTTCAGCTTCTGCGAGAATAAACGGCAGCACCAACAGTTCTAACTTTCTAACCTCGAGAATGTTAATTTTAACTCTACCACACTTAATTTCTTCAAGAAACTCAATAACCCCCGCTAAAGTTCTTTTTTTTCGAAGATGATGGGGGCCAGGTAATGCTTCAATAAGTCCTCGGCTGGGGCTTTTTAGTTTCATCGTGTTGGGTTATGGGAAAAAAAATCCTTACAGCCCGCTATCCTTCCTCAGCACTTCGGCCTTATTCGTCTTTTCCCAGGTGAAGTCAGGATCGTCCCTTCCGAAGTGGCCGTATGCTGCAGCCTTCTTGAATATCGGCCTCCGTAAGTTTAGGTATTCGATGATTGCCCTCGGCCTCAGGTCGAAATGCTTTTCGATAAGCTCCATTATTTTTTCCTCCGGAACCTTGTTCGTCCCGAAGGTGTCGACGTTCAATGAGGTCGGCCTCGCGACGCCGATAGAGTAGCTGATCTGGACTTCACAACGGTCTGCAAGGCCGGCTGCTACCACATTTTTGGCAATATGCCTTGCCATATATGCCCCTGAGCGGTCAACTTTTGAAGGGTCTTTCCCGGAAAATGCCCCTCCACCATGCCTTCCCACGCCCCCATAAGTATCAACAATTATTTTCCTTCCGGTAACTCCGGTGTCACCTTCAGGGCCTCCTATGACAAAACGTCCGGTGGCGTTGATATGGATCCTCGTATTCTCATCGATCATGCTCCCGCAGACGGGCTTGATGACATTTTTGGTGATATCTTCCCTTAAGTGGTCTTCAGAAATATCTTCCGTGTGCTGCTGCGCGATAACGACGGCTGTTATCTTATCCGGCCTGCCATCGACATACCGGACGCTGACCTGCGATTTCCCATCCGGGCCAAGGCACGGAATAATCCCTTTCTTCCTGACTTCGGAAAGCATCCTGGTAAGCTTATGCGCGGTAATGATCGGAAAGGGCATCAGTTCAGGAGTTTCATTGCACGCAAAACCGTACATCATCCCCTGGTCCCCTGCTCCCTGGTCCTTGTCGGCATCGGTTGCCTGGTTGACCCCCTGGGCGATGTCGGGACTCTGGCCATGGATGCTTACCCAAACACCTGCATCCTCGCAGTCAATCCCAAACAATGGATTAGTATAACCGATGTCCCGAAGGGTGTCACGGACAATCTTTTGTATGTCAGCAAAGCCCCTTGTGGTGACTTCACCGGCAACATGGACGGAGCCTGTCGTGGTGAGCGTTTCAACGGCTACCCTCGAATAGGGGTCCTGGGAGATAAGGCTGTCAAGAATCGCATCGCTGATCTGGTCGCAGATCTTGTCGGGATGGCCCTCAGTGACGCTCTCTGAGGTGATGAAATGGATTTTGCCTTTTTCTCCGTTGCTCATATTCTCCCCAGATTAATCTACCTGAGGGTCCGGGGTAGTATAAAAATATTTTCAATTTATCTCCCATCTCTATTTATTTTAAGGACAAGTTGTTCAATTTGTTCCCGAGTCGGAGGGATGTTAACCGAATCCCCGGGAACTGCTTGACCATCCGGTTGTGTTTGGGGGAGGGGGTGGTTTAATTGGCAAAGGAGCGCCACAACTCCACCCCGTAAGTATAATTCTCGGACATGGGCATCGGGGTGTTGAAAGAACGCTTCATCTAGCCTCTTCCTCAGCTGTTCTGCCCTTGCCGTCTCTTGTTCACGCCATTTGCCCAATCCTTCTGTGAAGCGATATTGTGGTGTATTGCCCAAGTATTGGTTCATTTTATACCTCCAATGTATAGGTAAGATTCTTTTCTTGGCCCTTAAATACCCTCCTGACAAAATTATTCCGATTGGAATAAATGGGTTGTTTGTTTTGCATCGAAAAAGGGCGTTATTCCAAAAAGCATAAATACTACTGCAAATTATTCCTTTCTGAAAACCATGATTCCGGAACTCGCCAATATCAAAACCCTCAGGAAGAAGCTTGGGCTGACCCAAAGCGGGTTCGCCGGCCAGGTCGGGGTGTCCCAGAGCCTTGTTGCGAAGATAGAGGCAGGAAGGATAGATCCCAGCTATTCCA
>JACPII010000057.1 GCA_016188175.1 Candidatus Woesearchaeota archaeon
CCAAAGACTTCAAGGCAGAGATCCACACAGGCGACAGCGTCTACCTTTCCCGAGAGAACTGCACCGCAGTTGAAGACGTGCATGCGAAGCCAAGATTTCATCTCAAGAAGGGGCTGACGAAAAAGCCAAAGGGGCACCCTGCCTGGAAACGCATGCTGAATTCTGAGGAGCAGAATCCAGAACAGTATGGCCGAGAGTACCATACCCGAAGCAATGTGGAGTCAACCAATAAGGCAAAGAAACAGAAGTTTGGGGATTATGTCCTCTGCAAAAACGATGCCGCAAAAGAACAGGAAAGCCAACTCACCTGGTGCGCGTATAACTTCACCGTTCTCAGCAGAGCCCTCTATGAACTAGGCATCGGGCCTACCGACTGGTAGCATTCTTACACACAACTCCTATTTCCACAAGGTTTTTAAAGCTGCCAAGGGTTGGGGAATGCATGAAAAGGCTTTCCCTCGCAGACACCATATCATTATACCGGATATTTGCAGCGCCGATCCTGATTCTGGTTTCTGTCCTAGGCTACCGGGAAACTTTTATCGTTTTGTTCATCATCAGCATATTAACCGACCTCTTCGACGGTGTTCTTGCGCGGCTCCTCAGGCAGGAAACGAATCTTGGCTGGTGGCTCGACAGCATCGGCGATTTCCTTACATTCCTTGCTGCCCTCGTCGCCATCGTGATCTTTCAGAGAGAGTTCCTCATCGAGCATGGGTGGGGGGTTGGAGTTATTGTGGTTGGGTTCCTTGTCCAGGTTCTTGCCGGGTACTGGAAAACGAAGAATATTATACGGCTCCATACGCTCCTGGCTAAGGCTGCATCCTTCCTTCAGACAACTTTCCTTGTTGCCCTCTTCTTCTCTGGATTCTTTAAGGAGCTTTTTTCCATTACGGTGATATCCTCTGTTTTGGCAAATATTGAGGAAATCATCATTTTTCTCATGTACGGAGACGTGGATCCAAACACCAAGGGAATCTTTTGGGTTAGGGGAAGAAGAGAAAGACAAAAGTAGATTATAAATTGTTTGTCTTTCTATGTTTAGTTGCGGATAATTTTAATATTTTACTTATGTCCGCCACTAAAGAAAGGAAAAAGATTAATAGCCGAGTAATGTTTTTTCCACAATGGAACGATTTTGCGTGCTGGCGGGGAGGAACGACCCTGCTGGTTATGGGATTGTCCAAGCGCTGCAAAAAAGAGGCCAACAGGACGGAATTATTTTTCACATAACTGATAGCGATATTCTTAATAAGGATGATGTCGAAAATGAGGTCGACGCGGATGTGCTTTTCTTTGCCTCAAAGCATGCGTCCAAAGAGGGAAGGCCCGCATTCAGCTGCCATGCCGCAGGAAATTGGGGAGATGCGCGTTTTGGCGGGCGCCCAAAGGAATTATGCGTTGCCCCGGCGTTGCTTCTCAAAAAGATGTTCATCGCACTTAAAGAGTCTGCAAAGGGATTACCCTATGATGTTACACTGGAAGCAACTCATCACGGGCCCCTGGTTAGAAAACCATCACTCTTTGTTGAGATCGGAAGCAACGAGGAGGAATGGAAAAAAGTTGAGAATGCAGATGTGGTTGCATCTGCAATAATAAGGTGCATTTCCGCAAAAAATACCAATTGTGTTAAAGTTGCAGTCGGGCTGGGAGGCCCCCATTATTGCAGCCAGTTCAACAAACTCCAAGAAGGGGGTGAAATTGCAATAGGGCACATTTGCCCAAAACACTCACTCCCGTCCCTTGACAAGAGTATGATCATACAGGCATGGGAAAGGACCATTCCGAAGCCAGATTTCTTTCTTCTCGACTGGAAGGGCCTCGGCCCGGAGAAGCAACGGATAGTGGGGCTGCTAAAAGAATGCGGATTTCCGTTTAGAAGGACGGATGAGTTCTAAGGCGCTGGGGATTTCGGTTTAACGCTTGATTTAGCAAATGTTTTTATACCTCTTTCCTGAAAGGGGGGCTGTGAAAGAAAAAGAAGAAAAAACAAGGGAAAGAAATGCCCAACCAAAGAAAGAACATGAAAGGGATGGGGCCCATAAACCAGAACAACATCCCGGCGTAAACAGGGGGGTTATTTTTCTCGTCGTCTTTTTGTTGGCGCTGTATATGATCTATTACAACCGGACCTGGTTTTTGGGGATTATTGAAAAAAGCCCATTGCTGCTGTCGTTTTATCAGCATGTTGTTGCCCAGATTGACGGCAGGACACTCCTGGGGCTGTTCTATGCGGCATCCTTTGGAGCGCTTGCGTTCATCGCGTTTCCCATCGAAGTATTGTTCTTTTATTACCTTTCGCTTGATTTTGACATTTTCCCGCTTGTTTTGGTGACGGTCTTCGGGGCAATGCTCGGGATGGTTGTCAATTATGCACTAGGCTTTTTTCTGGGGGAGAGGCTGCTGCGCTTCATCCTTGGGGGGAGGAGCTACGAACGCCTGAAGCATCTTGGAGAACGCTGGGGAAGCCTGGTTGTTTTTTTGGGAAGCGTCATCCCCTCGCCCATTGAGCCATTGGCATTGCTCATGGGGGGGATGGGATTTTCATTGAGAAAGTTTTTAGTGTATGTATTTTATGGAAAGGTTCTCAAGTTTTTGCTTCTTGCCGCTGGAAGGGATTATTTCCTTGAGTTTGTGCTTCCCTGGGTCAGGGGGTTGTGGGGGTAGAAAAGGTGTTGGTGGAATAGATGCATTGAAGAAATACCTTATTTTTTTATTTCTTCTCTTCCTTCTTCGCTTCAGGCTTTGCAGCGGCAGCGGGCTGGGCCCCAGGCTTCGCTTCTCCCGGAGCACCAGGAGCAGCAGCGCCCTCAACAGGTAGAAGCTCTTTGATGATCTCGTCGGGGATATTCGCCTGCTTGAGTTTTGCCTTGATCGCGCCGCGCTCTTTGCCTGCCATCGAGGCGATAATCTCTTTTGCGGCCCTTTCGAACTCTTCACGCCTCTTTTTGATCTCTTCGGCAAGCCTGAGCTTTTCTGCTTCGAGCTGAGCCTTCTCTTCTGCGGTTAGCTCGGTCTTTTCCGCCTTGATCTCAGCATCAAATTTTCCATCGTTGACCATCTGTATCGCCTCAGCAGCCTGCTTGCCCTCAACCAGGATGCCCATCGAGTTGCAGGTGCCGATGATCTCTTTCACACGCTGCTTGAGGGTCTTTCCCGTCAACGAGCCCTCTTTCATCTTTGCAATCTTGATGATCTGCTCAATCAGGACGTCAGCGACAAAATCGGTCTTTGGCTTTCCTGACCCTTTTTCGATATTCGCCTCTTTCTTTATCAGCTGTGAAGAAGGAGGAGTCCCAACCTTGATATCGAACTCTTTCGTCTCAGAATTTACCATGACCTTGACGGGAACTTTCATGCCCTCAAAGGCTTTTGTCTTTTCGTTGATCTTTGCAACGACCTGGCCGATGTTGACCCCTAAGGGGCCGAGGGCTGGGCCAAGAGGGGGAGCAGCAGTAGCCTTTCCACCGTCAACAAGAGTTTCAATCGTTTGTACAGGCATGGAAATTCCACGAAAGATGCTTCCGCATATTCCGGGTAAAACAAACTTTAATTTATACGTCAAGAAAATGGGGTTTATTTATAAGGCTTTGCATCACGGATTAGGAAGCGGAAAAAAGAGAAAAAGAGTATTTTTGGGGGATGAAAATCCTGTATTTGTTTAGCACCTTCGAAATCCAAGACGATACACCGCAGGCGCTGCGTCCCCGGATGGGTGAGCGTAGTGTTCCTGTCCCTTCGGGAAGGAGGGCGACCCCCCGCAACGCGCTCGCCGTCGGTAGATGAATGGATTTCGACTTTAGGGTGCTAAACAAATACAAAATCCTATCTCAACCATCTCTTAACTATCTCCTCCTCCATAAAATGCATCTTCGCAGGGACGATGAGGCACTGGGGGAATTTGTTGAAGGATGTTTTGACAAGCTTTTCCGCTTCTCCTGCAATGAGGACCTGCTGTTCACTTCCCACCTGGCAGCAGCCAATCACCAGCTGTTTTTTTGGCAACCTTCTTTCGAGGAGGTATTGAATCCCTTCATTGAAAGCCATAAACCTGTTGTTCGGCGGATCCAGGTCCAGAAGGAATAAGGTGTGGAGATTGCTTTTCAGGTTCTGCTGCAGGACTTCATAGGGGGAGTTTATGTTCTGATGGCCAAAAGGAATAGTGGAAGTCCTCCCATATTTGTAAAGGTCCAGCCCGACAACACCGACGGCAGTCAGTATGGACGTATTGGAGATGATCCTGACCGGGATCTTCAGCTTATCAGCCCTGAGCCTTAAGTCAACATGGGTGGTTGCAGACATAGGGTCACCAACAACAAGGAAAGCAACGTCTCCTGATTTTGCATCCTTGAGGATAGTCTGTTCGGGCTCATTCTCGACCAGATTCCGGCCAGCGGGGATCACTTTTTTTCCGTAGAATTTTTCCAGGCCGGTTATCGTGGCGTTGGCGAGCTGAGACGTATACCTGTCAAGGTAAACCTTGTCCGCTTTTTTAATTGCCTCCAGGCCCCTGACGGTGATGTCTTTTTCGTCGGAGAGGCCGAGGCCGATGATGGTGAGCATGGCATTTACCCATTGTGTTGATTCAGCTGAAGAAAGCTCTTTAGCTGATGGTCAATTTCTCTCCGGGTTCCAGGACCAATATCTCCAATTTTTTTTATCAGCCTTTTTTTGTCAATTGCCCGGATGTGGAAGATAAGCGCAACAGAAATAGAAGATAAGCCGTTTCCTGAGCCCGGCTTAATTTCAATGGTGCGGGGGAATCTCAAAGCCTGAAGGTTTGAGGTCAAAGGAATGACAACCGCAATGTTTGAATTGGTGTCCGCAATAATAATAGCTGGTCTGCCTCCTGCCTGCTCATGTCCATTTGAGGGGGGAATTTCAACGACCCAGACTTCTCCCTTGTTCATAAGGATCTCTCAAAGTCGGCCAAGGCTTCATCACTTAAAGCTTCCCAATCCCCCATCTCTTTTTTCAGAGCCACCATCTTTTCTATGCTGTCAAGGTAAAGCAGGAGCGCCCTGTCTACCAATTCTTTTTTTCCCACCCCCAATACTGCTGAGGCGTGGCTGATCTTTTCTGATGTGTCTTTTTGGATTTCAATCTGCATACCATCTGAAGGTTGAGCATTCTTTATATATTTAACGGGAGAAGGTTGGATTATTCCCCCATGCCCTTGACGGCGATGTCTTTTTCGTCGGAGAGGCCGAGGCCGATGAAATATAAAGCCAGGACATTAAAAATCAGGGTGGAAATAAAAAGATATCTTTTTATGTTTTCCAGAATAAAAAATCCCAGCCACAGCAACGAGAAAATTTTGCTGATGCAAAATTATTCTCTAGTGTAGTAAATTATTTCATAATTTATACACCATTAGAAATGTTTTGCATTTCAAATGAGAGCGGGGCTTTACAACCAGCGACTTTTGAGTAAAAGAAATTAATGAGATTTTACTTCACGTACTCAATGGTAGCCGCCATCGTGAGTTTCGCCATCCCCATCGTGAGCGGTATCATCCTCACTGCCGGAATCGCCCTGTTCCCCGTCATGGCCGGGATCATTTTTTCCTGAGCTCTTATGCGGATGCTTTTTTTCAGGATCGTTTTGAGGCAATCCCCCCGCGGCAAATTCATGGATAACCTCAAAATCGTTAAATGCAAAGCCTTTCTTCCCCAACGTAAGGATATCATCAAGAGTAACGACCCTTGAAAATCCTGCATCGTCGCCTAAGTTTGCCCCAACTACCGCCTGCCATTCATCCCAGGAGGGTATGAGGACCTTAAAGATGTGGGTTTCGGTCTTTTCCCCTTCAACATCAACTTGGACGGTCTTGTAGGGGGTCTTGCTCTCCAGATATTTTAAGAGTATGTTGACTGCCTCACGGCTCGGTATTTCTTCGCTAAACTCTCTCGCAAGGGCCGTGTAGGGGTCTTCTTTGCTCCCGTTGACCCGGTCTATTGCCCCCCCGATAAAACGGAGCTTTCCTGCATATTCCTGAAGGGCATAATCAGATGGATTTTCTTCAAGAAGGTATTCTTTGACCTCTCCGCTGTCCGGATCCTGATAGGCGATGATGGCAACAGCCCCGTCAAGGGTGCGTTCCCTAATCTCACTGCCGCCGACTGTTTCTTCACGTTCTACGAGCCCGTCGAGGTTTTGCCCTTCAAAAAAAGCCTGGCGCCCATGGGGCGTGTGCTGGGTTCCGTATTCCTGCTCTTCAACAGCTTTACCGGATTTGCTTGCATAAAATGCGCCCCTTCTATGGTTTGCCGTCTCCCTGTTTTCTGCTCTGCCACTATCAAAGCCCTCCGAAGGAGTTTCATCTTCGAGAGCATAGCTGGCTAAAAGGCCGCCCTCGTAATTTTCTGCATTTTCCCCGGTTTCTGCCGGAGCAGATTCTTCTCCCATATGCCTAAGATAATGATGATTGATTTATAAATCATTACTGTATGATGAGGAAAAAAGAGAATTTTCTCTCATTGGATGAATAAAAAAGAGAAAAATATTTCGGTAAAGAAAAAAATGTGCCTTCATAAAAAACGTTTTTGGGGGTGGTTTCAAATGAAGGCACAAGAACTTTTTCACCACAGACTAAAGGGGGTGAACGTCAGATGAGTTCTATGCCTAGCTCCTGGCTGAGCGCCTGCGCCTGGTGGGTCGGCTTTCGATAGTCGATCTTTCCCAGTATCCAGGGGGATTTAACGCCGGTTATGATGGTCATGACGGTAATCCTCCCCTTCATGCTTTCGTCAATCCTGGCTCCCCAGATGACATTGGCATCGGGATCCAAGTTTTCAGTCACAACTTCTCCAATCCTGTTGATCTCGTCGAGGGTCATATCCTGGCCCCCGGTAACATGGAGGAGGGCGCCTGTTGCGCCCTTGTAGCTGATATCAAGAAGCGGATTGCTCAAAGCTCCACGGACTGCTTCTTCCACCCTGTTGTTGGTGTCAGAGCTTCCCACTCCGATTGCGGCAACTCCTCCGTTCGTCATGATCGCCTTTACGTCGGCAAAATCCAGGTTGACGAGCGATGGCAACGCTATCGTCTCCACAATGCCTTTGATCATCGTTGCAACCAGCTCATTTGCAACAGCAAATGCCTGGGTGATGGGAAGCTGGCCTGCGATGGCAACCAGGCGGTTGTTGTCGATCACGATAACCGTGTCGGAAACCTGCCTGAGCTGCTGCAGGCCGAATTCGGCTTTATCCACACGAGCGCGCTCTATCTTGAACGGCATGGTTACCGTGCCGATGACAATTGCCCCGGAGTCTTTTGCTGCCTGGGCTATGATGGGTGCAGATCCTGTTCCTGTTCCACCGCCCATCCCTGCGCAGACAAAAACCATGTCTGAGCCTTTGAGGACCTCTTTAATCTCCTGCATGCTTTCCTTGGCGGCTTCAGCACCCTTTTCAGGGAAGCCTCCGCATCCAAGGCCGCGGGTAACGCCTTTACCGATGAGAATCTTACGATCAGCATTGATCATCTCGAGATGTTGCTTGTCCGTATTGGCAGCGATGATTTCTGCTCCCTTGACACCTTTGTCATAGAGCCAGCCGACCATATTATTTCCAGAACCTCCTGAACCGAATACTTTAATATTTGCCTGGCCGACCTCAAAATTAACCTCAGCGCCGCTCTTCTCCATTGCCTTTTGTACAAACAACTCCATTTTACCTACCCCCCCGTTTTTGTGGTTTCCATTATATATATTCCAACATAGACATTGAAAAAACGAAATGTTTATATTGGAGCTTAGCCTGTTTACTTTTTAGAAGTTAGCTTATTGTGCCAACGGTAATCTAACTACGCCAAACAATTACGATAAAACCAGAAAGTTGCTTTCGCCAAAAAGCAATTTTCACACCGAACTGGGTTTTCGCCAAAAAACCCACTTCTTAACTTTTTATTAAATTTTGTCCAGCAGGATTAAGTATTTAATGGTTTCTTTAAACTTTTAAGTGGTAAAAATGCTGCTAAGCGTGTTTACTGACGGTAGAGCGGGAAGAAATAGGGCAGTTCTCTTACAGCGGAAAATGCCATAAACCATTATTTTTCCTTACCCATGGTGCGGACTGCCTAATCCTGTTTTGCCTATAATGGGCTCGATTGCAAGTTCCTATACAAAAACCGCCAATACGAATCCAAAACCCGCGGCGGCGCTTCAGTTGCCGCCAGTAATGCAATCTGCCCATTTTTGCCCGTTTTATCGACTCATACGAGTTAACTTGCAATCGAGCCAGTTACCTATCAGCCTTATAAAAATCCAAGTGAGTTTTTTTGGAACCGTTAGTCCAGCTAAACCGCTTTTGGGTTTTCACGCCTTTCTTTGTAACAGAACAAGGTCCGTTTTGTAGTGACTCAGAAATAAAAAATCCCAGCCGCAGCAAGCTGCGGGGTATGAACCCATTTCGAGGAATCAAAAAAATCCGACCACCGCCGGTCAATAGACCGGCGGTATGCTCGCTCCCTTCGGTCGCTCGGGTCGGATTTTTTGTTCGTGCACAAATTATGAAATAATTTGCTGCACTAGAGAAATGCGAAGCATTTCTTGTTTCATTTTCCACAAGATAGTATTCCTGTGGTAGACCACCAGTGAAACACACTGGTGGAAAATGAGATTTTATCTGCCTGACTTCCTTTCCCCCAGATGGGCCTTCTCGACGATGAGGGTGCCGGTATAGCTGTTCTCCATTATTTTTTTTGCCTTGCCGATGACAATCCTCTTCTCAAACAGCGGGCAATCGAGGACAAGAGTCTCTGCTTCTCCGCCCTCAAAAGCAGGATGAATGCCCTTTTCTGCACTAAGCTTGAGGAGCTCATCGATGGCCTGGAAATCCAATTTCCTTCCCAGCCATCTTTCAGAAAAGCCATCTGCTGCAATCCGAGTGATGATAATCTCGAAGTTTTCCTTGATGAGATTTTTAATATACAGCCCCTGGTCAATATGCCATAAGGGCGAAAAAATTTTCAGGGATAGCTCATCGGCAATCTGCTCAATCCTGTCCCGCTGGTAATTGGAATAGAGGGCGCCGGTTACAATGCCTTCGATGTGATACCGCTCTTTGGCCTTGACAAGGGCTTTTCGCAAATCCTTCAGCTCCTCTTCTTTTTTTCCTTTTGTACTGGCGGTGATAAGGGGCATATTGAGGGATTCGGCCTGGAGCTTTGCCAGCTCCACCGCCGGCGTATGGAACATGAATGAGTCTTTGTTTGCTGATCGGATGGTGATGAGGCAGGAAATGGGGTAATTCTGGCGCTTCATGGCTGCGAGGGCAAACATGCTGTCTTTTCCCGTGCTTACCAGAGCCCCCAACCGGGGATTGACGCCAGGGGCAAGGGTGTCCAGGAAGGGGGACATGTGCTGATATCCATGGCTTTTGGCAATCTTTTCAATCCCTTTGAGCATGTTTGAGCCGTACTGGGCAGCAATCTTCTTCCGCTCTGCGAGTTCAGGGGGGATTCCAAAATCGGGGGCGATGTCCCTGATGATGGCTTTGTCCCTTCCCCCCGAAAGTTTCAGCGCAGGAGGAATCCTCAATGCATAGGACACCAGATCCTTATCGAGGAACGGAAGGCGAAGCTCGATGCTGTTGAACATGCTGATCACATCATCACGGTAGAGGTCCCGCTCGTAAAGCTTCAATAATCCGGAAACGCAGTCCTTGTTCAATGCCTGCGCATCCCGATGGCGGGAATAGCCGGCGAATATCTCTTCCGACCCTAAACCGGAAAAGACAACTTTGCAGCCATCTTTTTTTGCCTGCCCGAGGGCTTTAAAGAACGTTAAGGAAACAGCAACTTTGGTAACATTGGTATCCCCAATCAAGGGGGCTATTATCCTAAGGTTGTTTTCCGCGCCCCTGATGGACGTTTTTATTATCCTAAGCTGAAGCCCAAGCCTTTTTGCAGCGGCAATCGCTACGGCAAGGTCACCCGGATCCTTGAGGCTGCTGTCTTCCAATACAGAAAGGTAGCAGGTAAACTTTTTTCCAAGCCTTTTTACGAGCTGGGCAAGGATGACAGAATCTAATCCCCCGGAAAATAAAAGGCCGAGCTTTGTTTCAGGGATCCTTTTTTCCACTGCTTTGATGAGGAGCCTTTTCACCTGGCCAAGGATCTGTTCCCGGGATTCGGCAATCTCTGGAGTTATCGAGAAAAACGGCCTGCGGATTTCCTTGCCTTTCCTGGTTTTGATATCATAGCAGAGAATGCTCCGGGGGTTAAGCTCAGAGACATTTTTGAAGCCCAGGGAATGAAGCACGTACCGCTCGGAGGAAAACGCAAAACCGCCCTCTAAAGAGAACCATAACGGCTTTTCCCCCAAAAGGTCCCTTGCAAGGATTATTTTTCCTTTCTGATAGAACCCAAATGCAAAGACGCCATCTAACCGTTCCAGGGAGGAGGGGGTAACTCCTTTCTTCCTGAGATATTGCAGAAGGAGCTCGGAGTCGTTTTTTGCGCCTGGATGGTGTTTGGCAGATAGCTCTCTCCAGTTGTAGATTTCATTATTGGCAGTGAGCATCGCCGGAGATTTCCCATTAGTGGCGAGCGGCTGGGGGACAAAATCAACGATCGCATGGAGGGCATGGCCGAATGTAACCCTATCGATGGTTTTGAGCTTCTGGCAGTCCGTTCCCCGGTTTTTCAGCAGGGCAAGGCCTTTTTCAACCAGCTGTTCCTGGTTTTTCGTTCCAACGATGCCGATGATGCCGCACATACTCAAGAGAATGAGAATCGGTTTTATAAATGTGTGTGGGCCAGATTGTGCTCCTTCC
>JACPII010000060.1 GCA_016188175.1 Candidatus Woesearchaeota archaeon
CAGCTTGAAAAGAAAATCCAGAACATATTGTCTGAGCTCAAAAGATACCTCAATCAAAAGAGGGCTGAGCTGCCGTTCTTGTTTGAATATGCTGAGGACTAACATGCCAATCGTGCTTATAGGGATTGTATCGTTCCGGGTGAGCTTATGATTCGAATCAAAGAAAGGCGGAGAATTAACCGGATAATAGGCAGGGCAGTAAATTATATCGTATCTGAGCTCCAAGGCAAGGGATTGGTCGCAGCATATAAAACTGGGACTATCTTAACAAGGGATCAGGTATATGACAGCGATATCGACATTGCAATTATCGTCGAACCTGGATTTGATTTTAACCTTGTTGCTGCAATAAACGAACATTTTGAGAAGGAACGGCAGGAGTTTAGTGATGGGTTTAAAATTGGCGCCTTTGCCCTTGGCATTGACGAGATCACAGCTCCATATAATGATAAATCCAACAACCCAATTACAAGATTAAGGCTATCTTACCGGATGCTTAAGGCATTGGCGCGATATGGCGAGCTGAGATGGGGGAAAAGGCTTCCTCTTGGGGCCTTTGTCAGGGATTTTTCCCATGAAAGTGCCACTTATTTTACCCCTTTGGAAGAGGCAAAAAATCAGATTGGATATATCTTAAGTGAAATTAAAAAAATCCGCGAAGGGGATTACACCCAATATAGAAAATTGCCAAAATACTGCCTAATCCTGATAAGATGCGAGGCAATGGTTGAGCATAATTTCAAGTATGATCCTTCGTTTTATAGCCTCTATAAACATATGAAGCATTTGGAAGACCACATAATCCATAAATGCATTGAATTGAGGGCAAAAGCCGGCTTTTCAGCACAGGAAGCCCTTACGTTTTGCGATGAGATTGAAACGTACATTATAGAATGCCAGAAAAAAATAAATGCAAGAGTATGGAGATAGCAGAAATTTAATTTCTGCCCTTATCGATGAAGTGAGGCGCCTATTCAAACTCCCTGTGAATCCCGCCCACCATTCTTTTGATTGGGGTTTTCCATTTGACGCTTCCAAAGATATCTTTCACTTTAAGGCTGTCGCTCTCCTTGGTAAGCAGGATTGTAATCCTGTCGTTGGCCTTAAGCCCCTCACGGAGGGCTTTCTCTTTCGGAATAACTATCCCTACGCTGTTTCCCCATTCCTTTACTACTGTTTCAAATTCTAGCATACAAAAGAATTAGATGGTATATCTATTGTTTAAATATTTCGGAGAAGATGGCCAGTTAGCGGCTAAGAAATTCCATCAGCTTCTCCACAGCCCTTCTTCGAAACTTCTTGTGCTTTTCCACGTCTGCATCTTCCCCATAGGTCTTTTTGCTGCCTTCGGGAATAAATATCGGGTCATGGCCGAAGCCATGTGCGCCGCGAATCTCTTTTGCAAGTGCCCCCTTTTCAGAGCCGACAAAGGCCAGCGGATCCTTTCCCGGCTCGCAGTAGCCGACGGCAGAAATGTATTCACACGAACGGTCTTTAATGCGTTCCATCAGCTTAAGGATTCCCTGCAGGCCAATCCTCTGGTGGATGTATTTTGAGCAGGTTCCCGGGAACCCCTTGAGGGATTTGATGAACAGGCCCGAATCCTCACAGATTACTGTCTTTTGGAGCTTTTCGGCAAGCTGCTTCGCTGCAACTTTGGTGATCTCGGAGGGATCGTCGCTCCTCATTTCCGGATATTCCAACTCGATATGGTTAAGGAAAACTTTGTCTCCGAGAATCTCCTTAAATTCCCGGACTTTATTTTTGTTGGAGGTGACGAAATTTATTTCAATCATATGATTTCCCCTCTTGCCATTCGGTCTTTGATGGCATAAAGCCTTCGAATATACATTTTATAAGCATCATCATGCCTCCCGATGGTTAAAAGCCAGATTGTCTGGCCTTGGAGAAAGTAAATAAGCCTGATGTTAGGGGTTATCGGTTCCCGGTAGCAATGCTCCCCGCCGCTCAGATGCTTCAGCCGCAAGGGATTCTCTTTGATTTTATTCTTCTTCTTGAAGAAAATTTCTAATTCCTGCTTTCCAAGCTTATCCAAATCCTTAAAAAATTCGGGATGCTCCTTAATCTCCCACTGCGTCAACTTTAACACCTCTCTTTTTGAGGTATACATCCAGTTCTTTTTCTGTCTTTCCGATTGATGGGTTAGCTTCAATTTCCACAATCCTTTTTCTGGCAAGAGCGTCCTGGTCGACAAGATTGGCAACATCCGTAATCAAAAGCTCAACATCCTTCAAAACCTTGCCAAACTGCTCTTCAGATATGGTTATGGGGGCCATAAAGGCATTCAATGGATGGTAATTTAAATAATTAACGATTGGGATTAGAAAAATCGTATTTGTTTAGCACCCTAAAGTCGAAATCCCTTTGTCTTTCGATGGCGAGCGCGTTGCGGGGGGCCGCCCTCCGTGCCGAAGGCACCGGAACGCTGGATTCTCTCCGTTGCGAAGCAACCGGAACATTACGCTCACCCTTACGGGGACGCAGCGCCTGCAGTGTATCATCTAGGATTTCGAAGGTGCTAAACAAATACAAAAAATCATCTGAAATTTCTTCCCAAACTCCCCCCCTCGCACCAGCCGCATTCACCAAATCGTTTCCTTTTTATTATGGTGGATTTTATCTCTATCAGGAGCATTAACCTATTCTTCTTTGGCTGGTCGTTTCACAATGTCTGTTTTGAGATGCAATTCTTTAATCTGTTTTTCATCAACCTCAGAAGGGGAGCCTTCCATCAGTGATTCGGCATTCTTCGTCTTGGGGAATGCGATGACTTCCCTGATGGATTCGTTGCCCGTCAGTATTGCGCATATCCTATCAAGGCCGAATGCTATTCCTCCGTGCGGAGGGGCGCCATACCGAAAGGCTTCGAGCAAAAAGCCAAATTTCTCATTGGCCTGCTGCTTATTGATCCCTAAAAGCGAGAATATCTTCTCCTGCAACTCGGGGCGGTGGATCCTTATCGAGCCACCGCCTATCTCGACGCCATTTACCGTTATATCATAAGCTTTTGCCCTTGCCTTTTTCGGGTCCTGGTCCAATAAGGGGATATCTTCTTCCTTTGGGCTGGTGAACGGGTGGTGGACGGCAACGTGCTTCTGCTCGTTTTCGTCAAATTCGATGAGGGGAAAATCCGTCACCCAAACAAAATCAAAGGCGCCCTGCCTGATGAGGCCAAGCTTTTTTCCCAGGTGAAGGCGAAGCTGGCCCAAGGCGACATCAACAATATGGCGCTTGTGGTCGGAAACGAAAAGCAGAAGGTCGTTTGGTTCTGCATGCAGCCTTTTCACCAATTCCTTTTGGGTCTTTTCCGGGAAGAATTTTACGACGGAGCTTTCCAATGATTTTCCATCATATTTCATCCAGGCCAGCCCTTTTGCATCGTATATTTTTACGAACTCGATGAGGGCGTCGATATCTTTCCTTGACAAGGGGGATTTTTTCACATTGATGGCTTTAACGATCCCGCCGGAATTGATGTTCTTGGTGAATATTTCAAAGCTGGATTCTTTTGCGATGTCGGTGACATCCACAAGCTCAAGGCCAAATCTCAGGTCAGGCTTGTCCGAGCCATACTTGCTCATCGCTTCCTGATAGGTGATGCGCCGGATCGGCAGCTTGACATCAATATTGACAGCCGCTTTCCATATCTTCTGGACCAGCCGCTCATGCAGTGCGTAGATATCTTCTTCGCCAATAAATGACATCTCCACATCCAGCTGGGTAAATTCAGGCTGGCGGTCTGCCCTTAGGTCTTCATCCCTAAAGCAGCGGACGATCTGAAAATACCGGTCGCAGCCGGAAATCATAAGGATCTGCTTAAACAGCTGGGGGCTTTGCGGGAGGGCATAGAACTTCCCCGGATGGACCCTTGACGGGACAAGATAATCCCTTGCCCCTTCCGGGGTTGATTTTGCCAGCATGGGCGTCTCAATCTCCAAAAAACCCTCGGCGTAGTAAAAATCCCTGATAACCTTGCACACGTTATTCCGGACGGCAAGATTGTGCTGCATCCTTGGCCTCCGCAGGTCAAGATAGCGGTATTGGAGCCTTATGTCCTCATTCATCTCGTTCCGGTCTTCAATCTCAATGGGGGGAGTCTGTGAGCTGTTGAGAATCTCGAGCTCATCGGTGATGATTTCAATCTCTCCCGTCTTAAGGTTGGGATTTTCCAAACCTTCTCCTCTCCAGCGCACCTTTCCTCTTGCGCGCAGTACATCTTCCCTTCCGAGGTGCTCCCCTTTTGCATGTGACTCCTTGTGATGCTTGGGGTCAAGAACTATCTGGGTCAGGCCATACCTGTCCCTGAGATCGATGAAGATAATCCCTCCGTGGTCCCTTCTCGCCTGGACCCAGCCGCAGAGGGAGACTGCTTTTCCGATGTCTTTTTTTATCAATTCGCCGCAGGTATG
>JACPII010000058.1 GCA_016188175.1 Candidatus Woesearchaeota archaeon
AAACAGTTGTAGTGACCTCAGCAGACGCACCTAAGATGAAGAAGGTGATTAAAGACTGCGGGGCAACAGTAAACAGTTGGAAGATTGACATCAAGGAGGAAGAAATGAAAAAAAGATATGGGTAAGGACAAGGTCAAAGACGGGGGGATTGCTAGCTCCCTTCGGTCGCTTGGTCGGATTTCTAAGCATGCAACCATTCTGGATGGGGCTAGTGCTCCAACCACCGGTCAAAGGCCGGATGGAATGGTTGCATTCAAGAAAAAACCTTCGAAGCAGGCGTGGATTTTCATCATCGGAACTGGCATCATCTCTTTCCTTAACTGGAACGATATGTTTCGGGCATTTATCGGGCTTGCCGGCGCGGCTGTTTCCTTATGGCTTTCCAGGCGCGGGATTTCAATCCTGTGAAAGGATGAGGTTACTGATGGATGAGAGCAGACAGAATCAACATGCCTGAGAGCAGTTGACAGATGAAAAGATGAGTTTACCCCGGAGTTAGTGGTTGGTGAAAAAATGAATCCAAAAATACGCGACTGGGTTGTGCTGATCGTTTTCGGCATTGCCGGAAGCTTCTATATGTTTCTCCCTGCTAAGATGGTAAAGAGCTTAGGGCTAACCCTTGGGCTCCGCCATAATGACCATGTGATGATCGGCATCATTGCCTTGATCCTTGCCGTTGCTGCCCTTTATGGGATAGTTATACGAAGCATTGAGAATTCTTCGGCATTGAAAAAAAAGAAGAAATAAAAAAGAAGAAGGAAATTCCAAAATACAACTAAAACCTTTTTTTCTTCGCAAAGCAATCCCTGCAAAAGACAGGCCTGCCTTCGGTTGGTTTAAAGGGAACTTCACATTCTTGGTTGCATTCTGCACAGGTTGCCTTGTGCATCTCACGGGGGCCGAAATCTCTCCTAAAGCCACCGCCTTCGCCGTCTCCAGACCCACCGAATGATCTTCCGTGGCCTTTAAAACCCCCTTCATGATGTCCTTTCATTTTTTTTCCTCCGCTGCACATTCAAGGAAACCTTTGGATTCCGAGTATGCGCTCTGACACCTTAAAATCGGGGTTTGTTTTTAAATGTTGGGTTTCTGCGCCTCTGAAGCTGCCATCAAGACGAGGGAGAGAAAAATCCGCAAAAAGGCTTGTTCGCAAGTTAGCATTATAGGTGGGTTTCCTAACAATTTCTTTTACGTCAAAAGCAAACTATTTATACATGCACAGGAATTAAGGCTATATGCAAAAGGGAAGCTTTTTTGAGAACTCGAAGCGGCTCTTCCATAAGTCACTCCAGCACATTGCGTTCAGCGATGATGCACTTAAAATTCTTGACCGGCCCAAGGAAACGATCGAGGTAACTATCCCCGTGCGCATGGATGACGGAACCCTTGAGGTTTTTACAGGGTACCGGGTGCATTACAGCGACCTTCTCGGGCCGATGAAGGGAGGAATCCGTTATCACCCCCTCGTCAATCTTGATGAGGTCACTTCCCTTGCATTCCTGATGGCGTTCAAATGCGCTGTTGTGGGGCTGCCATTCGGGGGCGCCAAAGGGGGCGTGATCGTCGATCCAAAGAAACTTTCCAAGCACGAGCTGGAGAGGCTGAGCAGAGGCTATATCCGGGCAATCTATGAATTCATCGGGCCTGACATCGACATTCCTGCGCCCGACGTCTATACAAACGAGATGATCATGGGCTGGATGGCTGATGAGTATAATAAGATTTCAAGGAAGCTTACCCCTGCAGTGATAACCGGAAAACCTGTCAGTTTAGGGGGAAGCCTAGGAAGGAACGATGCGACGGGGAGGGGGGCCTATTATGTGCTGAGGGAGCTTGTGAAAGCCCTAAAGCTAAAGCCGAAAAACCTTCGCGTCGCAATACAGGGCTTTGGAAATGCGGGGTTTCATGCTGCTTCATTACTCCATCAGGACGGGTTCAGAATCGTCGGCCTAAGCGATTCCAAAGGCGGCATCCTTACGGAACACGGAACGCTTGACCCCAGCTCCATCATGAGGATAAAAGAAAAGCAGGGGACCCTCGAAGGGGTGTACTGCAAGGGGACGGTCTGCGATGTCATCGACCATAAGAAAGTATCCAACGAACAGCTTCTGGAAAGCAATGTTGACATCTTGATACCTGCAGCAATCGAAAACCAGATAACGAAGGACAATGCAGGCAGGATTAAAGCAAAGATAATCTGCGAGATCGCGAACGGGCCGACAACCGCTGAAGCGGATGAGCTCCTGGCGAAAAAGGGAAAGCTTGTGATTCCCGACATCCTGGCAAATGCCGGCGGCGTGACGGTAAGCTATTTTGAATGGCTCCAGAACAGGTCGGGGCAGTATTGGAGCGAGAAAGAGGTGCACGCTAAACTGGAAACCATGATGATTGAAGGGTTCCGAAGCGTATATTCTCTCCAGAAATCGAAGAAGATCGACATGCGGACAGCTGCATATGCCCATGCCGCAAAGAAGATCATGGGCGCGATTGAGGCGCGGGGAACGACTGCGTATTTCAAGCAATGAATTTGCGGAAGCCAACCATCTCTTTATCCAAAAACTGAAGAAGAATCCAACAGAGAGGATGGCTGCACGAAGAAATAAATTTTGGCGATGATACTATTATCTGTCGAGCGAGGAGATTCGTAAAAAAACCGACCACCCGCAGCCATAGACCGTGGGCATTCTCGCCCTTCGGGCTCGGGGCGGTTGTTTTTTAATCTCAAGTTTTCCATTGAGGTTCCACCGGTGAAACACTGGCGGAAAACTTGAGAATCAAAAAAATCCGACCACCGCCGGTCAATAGACCGGCGGTATGCTCGCTCCCTTCGGTCGCTCGGGTCGGATTTTTTGTTCTCATTTTCCACAAGAGAGCATTCTTACAGCAGACCACCCGTGAAACACACTGGTGGAAAATGAGATTTTAAGGAAGGTGAGCGATGGAAGTTCGAAAAACAACCCCCCTGAAGGACGTCCTGAAGCTCTCTCCTGCGTGCAGCTGCAAAGCATGCAAGCATGGCTGCACGATGGGATCAGGATTTCTTGGGCCGGCTGACAAGAAAAAAATTGCCGAGTTCCTGTCTTTGGGGGAAAAAGAATTGGAAGATGCCCATCTAGAGAAAGCCACGCTGTTCCACCAGGAGCATTTCCGCCCAAAAATCATCAGGAAGGGGAAACCGTATGGGAGATGCACCTTTTTTACGGATGAAGGAACGTGCGCTATCCATCCGGTAAAGCCCCTGCAATGCAGATTAACCATGGGATGCAGGGACTATGGGCCGATGCTCCAGCAGTGGTTTATGCTCAACGTCCTGGTCAATCCCGATGACCCCGAAAGCATCAGGCAGTATCAGCAGTATTTGGCAAGCGGCGGGGAGACAATTGCCGGCGGAAGGCTTTCAGAGCTTGTTCCCGACAAGAACCGCCTCAGGAAGATTCTGCACTATGAGATACTTTAGGCTTGATTTTGTCCTGGAAGGGTTTATTTTTGGATAGCAGATAAAGTTCCCACGCCGGCGTTACAATGGGGTAATCAGTCAGGAGCCTAAAGTTTTGGTTTTGACATTCCTGTTTATCCGGCCGGGAAACCCAACAACAATGGCGAGGCGAGGTCGGGGGACTTGCCCCCTCCGGGGTGACCGAGCAGGGCAAATCCGAGCGAAGCGAGGATTTGACCGTTGAACCCTCCGAAGCGGTAGCGAGGAGGTACGAAAAAAGCAAACTCTTTTTTCTAGTGAAGTAAATTATTTCATAATTTATTCACTTCCAGAAATTCCAATGAATTTCTCAGTACCAT
>JACPII010000004.1 GCA_016188175.1 Candidatus Woesearchaeota archaeon
AGATTGGCTTTTGATTGTTTTGGCAGATCTTTGAACTTTTTGTACTCAGTTGGAGTCATTCCGAATGTGGCTTTAGAAATCTCTGCTGTAAGAATAGCAAAATCTCTTTTTTGTTCAATGCCTCTTTCTTTCCATTCATCAGTTAGATTTTGTCTTATAGCAATGCCTCTTAATCGCTTGTCAATCCAATCTTGAGGATATCCCTTTGCAGAGTAAATCTCTTTCATTCTTTCCTGTGCAAGTTCAGGATTCTCTATTTCATCAATTCGGTCTTTTCCTACCTCTGCCAGCCATCTCTTGAATGGTTCAGCATTTTTGCTTGGAATTGACTGAATAAGTCTGAAAACATCTTTTGTGTTGCCTGCAAGAATTTGCCTATTTTTGCCTGTTTCAGTCAGCATTTCTACATGGGGACAATTTGTCCCTAGGTAGCTTCCAAGCTCAGAATCCCTTTTACGCAATTTTTTCAGATAATCAGTAGGATTGACACTATCTGTTAAAGCTTGGACTATATCAACTAGAGAATAATACCACTCATCTTTAAACCAAGCCCTTCGTATTTTCTTGCTCTGAAATACAACTAATGCTTTGTCTGATTGATTCATTTTGGATTATCACCCACCGTAGAGTTATTTTTTGTCAATTTTGCTCCCGCGATAGCTGTGTCACCATGAAAATTAACACCATCACCGATATTAACTATGTTTGTTTGACTGGATGGTTTTTCTTTCGCAGATTTGGATTTCTCCTGATTGAATTAATCTTTTCTTCTTTTGATTTCATCTTTCATAAAATCCTCAACTTTTCTGGATAAAATGATATGATGCTTTTTACATATATCTCTGTAAGTGTTATATATTTCTTCTTCTAAGCTTAGTGCTACTGTTTTTCTAACCATATTTACCCCCTATATGAACCCATATATGCCCATATATTTATAAATCTTGCTCAAAGATCGACAAAACTCTCCCTTGATTATACTATAACGGTAAGAGCCTATAGTTTTGATGAATAGAACCCCCCCTCGCTATATGTTCGTGATGTAATGCTTTGCTTTTTGGATAGAACGCCCCCTTTCTCGACTCCGCGGACGCAGGTTTTCAGAACTTCGTAACTGAAACGAGTTTAACAGGAATTTAACGGTTCGCAAGGTCGGCTTCGCCTAAAACACCAAGCGTTTTCCCCTGCTCTCCCAAATTGAATTTTGGAGGTCGCTCGGCTGGGTTGCCTGCCTCGCTCCATCTCTCAAATTTCAACATCGTTAAATTCCGATTCCAATTCAAATTTTTCTCAATTGCGCATAAAATAAAGTTTTTTCATTTCATGGCGGGAGACAGTCAAAATCTGCGGATTTTGCCCTACGGGACATCCCGAAGGGACACGGAAAAAAGTTCATTTTTTCCTAGTTGCGCTCGCTACGCTCGGCAACCAACCCCTGTCCCGTCTCCGCCATGAAAAAACTTATCCCCACATGCCCTTGCGGGCTTGCTTCCTGCGCTGGATTGAAAAATTTGAACTTTTCAGACGAAATTTTCGCCCGCTAAGCAGAGTGAAGCATCCTCTCAGCATCCATCCAACCAACAGAATTCAATCCCTTCTTCCCTTTGCCTTAAGGGTGATAAGGACGATGATGAAGAACACGAGCAATACAACAAGGATGGTGATGATGACATTATCGCCTTCCTCGACCTCTTCCGGAGTCGGCTCGGGAACCGGTTCTGGTGCAGCCGGAGCTTCCTGGACCGGCTCAACGACTTCAACCGTGGCATCTTCAATGCCCGTTGACAGGTTTAGCTTCTGAAGGGTCATCTTGATGGAACCTCCAACAATGGAGTCGACACGGACCAAGATATCTGCAACATTGTCCCCATCAACATCAAGGTGCTTGGTTTCTCCTATCATGACGGATGTCGTTATCGGATCGGAGAATATGGTGATGACGATTTTATTCTCATACAGCTTTGAGATCGTCAACGTGTGCTGGACTCCAACGATGCTAAAAGTGAAGACGGTCCCCTGGGATGTTTCAAGGGAAGTCTCTCCGCCAGCGTTGAATGCAGCATCTTCGAGGAGGCTCACTGCTTTCGGTTTGGGCGCTACACCACCACCTCCGCCACCGCCTCCTCCGCCACCGCCACCACTGCCGCTTGAGCTGCTGCTACTGCTGCTTGCGGTCGTCGTCTTATAGGTCGAAAAGCCCAGCCCTACTGCGTCAGCGATCGTGCATCTGGTCAGGCCAGTTGAAAATGTGCAATTAACCCTGCTGGTCACATCCTTGCAGTTCGCCCCGTCATCATCGCAATGAGACAGGGTGTCTCCGGTCGTCGGAATCTCAACGATTACCTCGTCCAACCCGGTCTTTTGCTTGAATGAACCATACTGGTTGGCATCTATCCCCAACAAGTCGGCAGTATTGAAAAAGTCGCTCAGGTTGAGTGTCTGCTTCTCAAAGATGTCAATCCCTATAAAAGTCAACCGGGAGGTATTATCCCGGCAATTAACGGTCACATTGATATTGTTCAGGCGCTCGGTCAATGCCTTTATCGCAAATCCCCTGCTGTAGTTGGAGAGGTTGATTGACGGCATGTCCACAGTGCAGTTGGACGGGATGGCAAGCTTAAACGTGATGTTGGAATGCTTCTCTGCGGTCGTTGCATTGCTGCATTTGCTGAAGCCGCAATTGCTTGTCGGGTCGCAGGTGTAGTATTTGAAATAATATGTCCTGTTTGCCTGAAGGCCGGTTTTCTCGGCGACATGGTGGGGCCTGAAGTTAGTGATATCACGCCCGTCGCCAACGGCCTGGTCATAGATAGTGGCATTCAGAGAGGAGCATTTGGAATCGTTGTTGTAGAATTTTACCGTCCCATTCGAAGGCTCATTCGTGTCAAATATCCAGGACAAAGAAGTCGGGATCTTGTTGTTGACTTTTGACCATACGATCTGGGGAGAGTTGGTGTCTCCTGACTGGGACGTGAATCCCGAAGCGGAGCAGAAGAATGGATCATATTTGCAGTCAAAGTCATTGCAGTCGGTCGAGCCATCCCCATCATTGTCGATGCTGTCGGTGCAGGCAGGGCCAAACTCGCCGGGGAAGAAACCGAACTGCTGGAACTTGGTGCACTGGGGGTCGTCTGCATCCTCGATGTTGGTGCAGTCCACAAGCTCGATATCGATCCCCTGGAAATCGGCATAGCCAGGGCCGACGGTATCGTTGACGACGGAATTATTTCCTCCAGCATCAGCAGTAGCCCCGTATGCACGCCAGCTCTTGGTGGTATTGACACTGCTTTGTGCAGTCAGGGTGTCTTTGTCTATCCCAAAGATGGGGCCTGTGACAAAGCCGCAGCCTTTCATCCTGTCTGATTTGAAGGGGACGCTTGAGGCAATCCAGCTCCCGCCCGAGCATTTCTGGGCAGTCAAGGTTTCAGCAACCTTGTTTGTCTGTGAATTGTATTCAACAACATATTTGAACTGGAATTCAAAGCCAACAACACCTGCATCATTTACTGCGGCACATCCGCCGGTCGCAGTCCCATCCGTATCCAGATAGAGGTAATACTTTGAAGTATTCCTTGCAGTCCCCACGGTTGTACCAGAACCGAGGATGATCCCATTGCACATCGCAGCCCCCGTCAACGACGAAGTAGGAAACCCAAACATGTAGGCTTCCGGAGTCCTTTTTACTCCAAGACCGCAGGCATCGAGGTATGGCCCGGCAGGAACTTCAGAGCCGCAATTGTCTTCAGCGACTTTCAACGGAGGCTCGCTGTCCATATCTTTGAAGAACACATTTCCCATCGCATCGTTGCAAAACCCGCTCGTCGTCTTTGTCCTTGAGGCGTTGGTATCATCCAATGAAGTTGCCGGCTCCCCAAGGTGCTCGGAGGTGTTCCCGTTTATCGAGATGCGCGAGGATCTCGTCGTAGAGGTAGCGATCTTATTTGCTTCGGTGCTGTCCACATTCAGCTCGCTGACATCAACTTCCCATAGCGCCTCGGTAACGTTGGTGAGATTATTGATAAAATAATGAAGATTTTTTCCACCACATGTGGCAAGCTCATATGCATTGCATGTCCCGACGGTGCAGTTGTTGCTCGTGTAGTTCCATTCAGCTACAATAGTATTATTGCAGAATATCCTGCTGACATTCACCGGAGCCTGAGAATTGTTTCCTGCTGCTGAAAATAACCTGACCTGGGTCTGGGCAGCTGTCCTGTTGTATTCATAGGTGGATTCTTTATTTCGGGGCTTCACTACTGCGATCGCAACCCAATTTTCTCTCGTGTAGATGTTGTTGATGAATTCGCTGGAGCCATTGACGTGCTTGAGCGGGGCAAAAGGAGCAGCCATCCAATTGCAGTTCGTGTTTGCGGAGCAGGCTGTAATGTCCCCATCATTATCAAAACATCCGCCGACAAAGTTCTTTGGCTGGCAGAACCCGGTTTGCCAGAGGCAAGAGCCGGAAGCGAACTTTGATCCGGAAGCACCAGCGCACAGCCCCTGAGCATTTATTGAAGTGTTCAGGCATGGGCTGACACAATTCTCATGAAAGCCGCCTTCAAAACCGCCGGAGAATTTGCTTCCCTGCCAATAGCACCCGGCCTGGGCGCACAGTGAAGGTGAGGCCTGAAGAGTATCGTTTTCTTCGCACTTTACAATAGAAGCAAGGTCACAGAAACCAGAATCACCATCTGACGCCCATGCGCAGCCTGTTATCTGGTTGCATGCTGATTCAGTCACCCGGGAAAAGCATGTCTGGGCTTTTGTTTCGTTATCCAAACAAACGGTTGCGGCAGAAAAGGCGCATATCCCGCCGCCGCTAAAGCCCTCGCAGGCTGGCTGGCTTAGGGAAAGGTTATGGAAAATAAAGCAGGCTTCATCTTTAGGAGCGCAATAGGAGAAATTGAACTCGTCATTGATCCATGCGCAGTTTGTCCTTGCCGAGCAATTTGTTTCAGCCCCTGTCGCGCCGCCATAGGTATACTGGTCGAACTGGAAGCAGTCATCAGAATCTGAGCCACCGTCGGAGCCGCCGCAGAACGGGTCGGAAGCGCACTTGAAGTCCTGGCAGTCAGTCTTCCCATTTGCGTCGTTGTCCAGGGCATCATAACAGATCTCAAATTTGCCACCTTTGGGCTTGCAGAAAAATGCTGAGGAATCCCATTCACAGCCGCCGCCGGCGATTGAGCCGGAGCAGGAGGCCTGATCATCGCATTGGAAGCATTCCTGATTGCAGCCTTTTTGGCTTTTCGGGATGCAGCTCCTGGTGAAATTATCCCATTTACAGCTGGCAGCGGAGGTTGTGCATTTGGTTTCGGCGCTGGAAAGCATATTGCAGTCACCGCAAAAGAGCTGGCAATTCCCTCCCCCAAAACCACCAACAGGTTCACAGTATCCAAGCCCGTTAAATGCATTGGAATCCTGCTTGAATTTGCACCCAGCGGAAGAGTTGTCACAGGCGCCACGGGCCTGGTCGGTTGTACCCCATCTCGTGCCGTTGCTCGAAAATTCACAGGCGAAACAATCCCTGCCGCAGTCCCTTAATTGGCCTGATGGGCCCGAAAAGTCTTTCCCTCCGAAACCGATGTCCTTAAACTTCTTGACAACGACCCCAAATTCGCACCAATTTTCACTGGTAACCTTGTTGTTGAGGGGATCAAAAGAAGTTTCAGCCCTCCAGGTTCCGCCTTTTGATTTGCAGGTAGACTCACTGCTGATATCATCAAACCTTTCGAACTTTCCATCGTCAAAGAAAATGTCCGCGCATTTGTTTGTCTTGTTGTTCCAGCCGCACGGCATGAAATAGTTGTTTGCCAGCTCATTGCATTTTGTCTCATTATCGACATATCCCGTGGAATCACAGGAGAAAACGGGAGGATCAGGGGTGTTTTCAAGGGTTTTCGTCTTGTTGCCGCCGCATATGCTCCCGTTCCAGCTGCACAACGAGGTCCCAAGAGTGAAGGTCTGGTTTTCACAGACGGTCTTATTGATGATGTGGGTGCAGTTAAACCCGGTCTTGCTGTTGAACGATGATTGCTCCTCACAGAGCCCCCTGATTCCACGGTTGACATTCCATTGGCAGTAGGAAGAGTTAATCCCGTCGCAAGGAAACTTGGGAAGCATGGCGCATTCCACCCTCGCATCCTCGCGGAATCCTTCCCCGCTGAAGCCCTCGCAGAAGCCGGCATCATTGTTCCAGAAACAGTTGTTCTGCCGGTCGTCAAGGCACGTCTGGAAGTCGGCGTGGGCCTTGCAGCCGGATAAAATGCCGAAAGAGGTGTTCGCGCTCTGGTTGTTGAATTTGTAAAAAAACTTGACGGAATGGTTGTCGGTCTGATTAAGGATAAAGATGGCAGCATACATATCCCCAGGGACACTGAATGCAAATATATCGTTGATCCTCGCAAAGTATTGGGAATATGTCCCGTACCCGTTGTTGAAGAAGTCCCTGAACGTTGAGTTCGGAACGCGGTTGAAGTTAGTGACAAAATCACTGTACCCCTCAAACCATGTCCCCATGGGGAGTATTTTTGCACCGTTCTTCGCATTGATGAGCTGGCCCTTATCCGACCCGTTGAAGAACACATGCCCCGCAAGGAGAGATGCTTGTGAGGAAAAGTTAAATGCTGAGGAGGCATTCGTATCGACGTCGGTCAACGTAGCATTGCCGGTCAATACAAAACTGCTGACAACGGATGAGAAGGAGAGAACAAGAGCAAGGAAAATACAATACAGGATAATATTAAAAACGTTCACCCTTTTTTTCATACTCCCCTGCCCACAACGAATGATTTACTTGGTCGTATGAGTTTCCCCGTGACTGATATATTTAAAGGTTTCGGAGTTGACCTCTTTTTAGCTAAAAATGCGAAATATTCAAAAGAAATCCGACACCCCCCGTCAAAGACGGGGGGATTGCTCGCTCCCTTCGGTCGCTCGGTCGGATTTCTGAGAATAAAGAGTATGTATCAAGCCCCTATCGGAGCGGCTCTGCAATCTTCAAAACTCCCGATGGGTTGTACGATGGCCCTGCGTCCCCGTAAGGGACTTCCCCCCGCGACGGTCTGGCTGTTTTTTTTGGATGGAGTTTTGACCTTAGGATGGCAGAGCCGCTCTTAACCGAGCTTAATATCCATGAGAATTCTTTAGGTCGAACAAGAAGGATTGCTCCTTCCTATTCTCCCCGTTTTCCTTCGGATTAAGTCAACTTGTCGTCATCTCTAATTTTCTTGCGATGTGTATGAGGTCCAGCAGTTTATTGGTTCTCAAAGGTAAAATTAGTTCTGCGCATTGCGCCGGAGTTTTTTCGTGAA
>JACPII010000005.1 GCA_016188175.1 Candidatus Woesearchaeota archaeon
ATTTTCACCGATTTTATGGCCACCTCAAAGAGGGAGCACTTAAAGAAAAGCCGGAAGAATTTGATGGTATGTGCAGGATGTATACCGGCTACCCCTCTGCCTCGCCGGAATCCCTCCTCACACCTGACCCCCACCATGCCTGCCTTGCTTTTGTTTACCAGGGGCCATACATGGTCCCCATCATCCGAAATGTTATAGGCCCAACCAACCCCGCAAAGTGGGGGCCCGGCCAGATAAGGCATGACTTTGGAAAAGATATCCAGATGAATGCTGTCCATGGAACCGACGACCCGGCAAATTACTCAAAAGAAAGAGATATTATCGGGATTAACGGGCCGCAGTTTTCGAATACCCTCCAGGACCTTCTGAAATAGGATTTTTCGTATTTGTTTAGCATCCTAAAGTCGAAATCCATTCATCTACCGACGGCTAGCGCGTTGCGGGGGGTTGTCCCTTACGGGGACGCAGCGCCTGCGGTGTATCGTCTAGGATTTCGAAGATGCTAAACAAATACGTTTTTTCTTCTGAATCCCCCCGGAAAAGGAAAGATTTATATACAAGGTATACTATTAATAAGTAGTAACAAAATGGATATAGAAAAACCACGCCCCACAAAAACCGATTTTGATTATGGAATATACTTCAGACTGCTCGAGAAGTTAGATCGGGAAAAACTGGTTGGTTTAGTGAGGGAAGTTAAAGACAAGTATGCCCCAGGGGGCCACAGGGAATTTTCTATTGCAATTGACGAACCAGCCTTCTGTTACCTCCAGGTTCAGGATACGGGAACATCGCAGCAAAGTATCCTTTTGGGGGATCTTTTTGAACTAACCAATCAAGACACCCAATCACTTGACCAAGTTATAAAAGAAGCTGAGCCAACCCACCTCCTCCTTCCAAAAAATGTTGAAATATTGTACCGACTTCTACAACGACTTGCACGCTACAGAAAATAGAAGAGTTATCGGACCTCCAATCCTCCACAATAAAGCCGCCGGATGGGTAATGCCCGTTTAAAAAGACAGCTGAAGAAATAATCCATTGCCCCTACAACAAAAAGAACAAGATCACCGGGAGCAGCAAACACCCCATCGCATTCGACCGTTTGATCCCGAGAAGGGGAGCTAACAGCCCAAGGGCCGTAGATGTTCCGAGGATAAGCAATCCAAGGAATCCGTCGAATACAGATGAGAGGATGGTGATAAAAGATATCACCATCAGGCAGAGTTTCCGATAATTCACTTTCTCCATCCACACGGCAAATTTTTTCGCGATAAACAGGGTCAGCAGCGTTGCGATGCTCCCTGCAAAGAGGGCAGTTCCCAGGAATATCAAAAGCTGCGTTGTCGATATGCTTTTCAGCAGTTCCAGCACAGCAACAACTGCCCCATTTCTCGCTTTCCCTAACGTGTACAGCGTTACCAAAGAAACAGCAAAGTTCACCGTGTTGATGCCCCCGATAAGGATTAAGAACGCGAACATATTCAGGCCGGGAACAAGCTCCATCGCAAGGATTGCAGCCTGAGCAGAGCCAAGGCCCGGAAGGAGTCCTGCCAATCCCCCAGACAGCATCGCAGCCCCGATGGCCTTCGTTTGAGACAGCTTATCTATTTTTATTGTGTCGGAAATCGACTGCGGAGGGATTTTCACATTTTGTTGGAGCGACAGAAGAAGAGTGCTCACCCCAAACAGCCCGCTCAGCAGGGGAAACAACGGCTGATTGAGGTTTGGCCAGCCCAGCGTAACGATGCCAAGGACGCCGGACAGGAAAAAGACGATGAGAGCCCACACCATCTTTCTCAGTCCCTTTTCTTTCCAGACCATAAACAGGATCACCAGTATCAGCAGATATGCAAGATAAGGCTCAATGAGATTGTGCAAAAAGGGAAATACCGGAATAAGCAGCGGAACAACGAGCAATGTCCCCAATAACGAAAGAAAGCTTCCGACGACCGTCAACTTCACCGCTTCAAAACCTCTCCCTTCAAGCAGCAGCCTATGGCCGGGAAGAACACCCATCACCATGTCTGCATCAGGGGCCCCTAAAAAGATCGAGGGAATAGAATCAAGGAACGTATGGGTGATCCCTAAACTGATGATGAATGTCGCCAACGCAAGAGGTGACGCAAAGCCCAGCAGTGAAGATGATAAGGTGATTAACAGGACTGACACCAGGTTCACATGGATCCCCGGCACCAGGCCGGTGAAAATCCCGGCGCCGATTCCGACAAGAGCAGCGATTACCAGATCGATTCCCATGCAGAGCATCACCCAAAAAAATTACCCGACAAGATCCCCAAAGCAGCCATTATCGGACCACCCGTATCCGCTGCGCAAAGACCTGCTGCTTCCCATTAAATTCATCTATTTCACCAAGTACTTCGACCACATCCCCTGGCTGGAAAGAGATATTCCCCTTCCCCCCGGTAAAAAGTATCACCTGCAGCTCCTCGGGCTGTACGATAGTGAGGATGATGCTCTGGTTAGATTTCCTCATGCTTGCGACGGTGCCAAACACCTTGACATCGTTGCCAATCTTTTCGCCGCCGATTGAGCCCAAAGTGATTTCCTTAAAGTCGGCTGTTTCCGACAGCACAAGCAAAACAAACAATCCCAATATTGCCCCTATAAGTGCGATGATAAAGAGTGATTTTTCCCCCATGAAGCGGGGGAGTAAATAAGCAGATAAAAAGGTTGTTAAAGGGCTCGCCGCAAAATAAAGTGCCAAATCTAAAGAACCACCCGTCATAGACGGGTGGGATTCATTGCGTTCAACGATAACCCCCATTGAAGGGTGGTTCTTAGTGCTCAGAAATTTTTCACCTGCGATGACACAAAGGGCTTTCAGCCACCAGTCATAGACTGGTGGAAAATTTCCGACATTTTAGAAAAGGTAAAACAAATATCGACGCTGAAGATAAAAAAGATATTAAAATCTTGTTAATTTATGGTTAGGCTCCCCCCAAGGGCATGTTCAAATAGTTAGATTTAAATATCTAGATATAAGTATGTATAAATATGATTGATATACTGAAAGGCCTCGCTGACGAAACAAGGCTCAGCATCGTCACGTCCTTGCTGGACGGGGAAAAATCCGTCACCGACTTGGTGAAACAGGCCAAAAAAGCCCAGCCGACCATTTCTTTGCACCTCAAACTGTTGCAGTTCTATGGCATTGTCCAGTCTCACCGGGAAGGAAAATTCACTGTCTACAGCATCAAGGACAGCCGGATAAAAAAGATTGTCGGGATACTAAAACATGGCTGACGAACACCCTGGAAAGGAAGGCGAAAAGGGGAAGGAAGAAAAGAAAGAATCACCCCTGCTTAATGCATTTACCCTCTGGCTGCTCATCTCCGTCGTTGGCTCCACTGCCTTGCTGGGCTACAATTATTATTACAATGCAAGCACCGGCCAGCCCATCACCCTGGGAAACATGATGTTCCCAAAATATATGTCTGACGCCCTCAGCTCGCTGACCTCTACGGCGAAAGGCCTGCCGAAAGCCATAATGGGAGAAAAGCAGGAAACAGCCGGTGAAAAGCAGGATAAAGAAAAGCTGCCCCTCCTTGCAGACTATGGGGAGGGAAAGACAGGTAAATTTGGGGAGGCAGGAGTTGCAATCGTCCTTGCCATCGCGATGGTATTCGGCGGATGGGGCGCATTGAAAGCGTTCAAAAGCGTCGAAAAGCCATTGCGTCCGGCCAATTTCCAGGATTTGATAAGAAAAAAAGATGGATGCATACAAGAAATCGGTAGGATTGAAATAAAAAAATATAATGAAGACCAACACTTAAATGGTTTATTGGACCAACTGAATGTATTAAACCAGGCGGGGTATGACAACAAAGTCAAACCGCTCCTCGAGGCAGATGACTCCGGGTTGACAGCAACCTTAAGGGCGCAACACCTGTCTGTAGAAGAACTACTTTCGCTCGAAAGAAAGCTGGAAAAAGCGCTAAAGAAGCTCTACACTGTCGAGAATGATACTCTAAAATTAAAGAAGGAGATTGAAAAAATAAGAAGATTAAGCGCTTTTGAGAACGAGAAAACAAGCCTTCACAACGCAATCCGGGATGTCGTCCATATCCTCGATGACTATTTCGGCCTAACTAATGAGGAAACGATGACCGAGCAGCGGCTGCAACATATCACCGACGCAAACCAGGTAAAGAGCCGAATGAACCGTTACTGGGAGGAAAAGAGCGCATTCGGAAGATTAAAGGCGGTTTTTACCAAGCATATAGCCCAGTATGAAAAGCTGAAAAAAGCCCTCGATGAACAAAAGCGTGCAATGGACAAAATTATCCCCTTGTGTAGGGAGATTGAAAGGCAGGAAGCAGAACAACAAACACCCCCAGCCACCACAACACATGCCGCCCCCCATGCTCCAACCACCACAACACCCCCAACGACCACTGACACATACACAACAAATCCTAATCCTGCTACATCAGCAGCCGCTCCACCAGCAACTCCCACCACAGGCAAAGCACCAGCACCAAGCCATTAGGCAGAATTTCATTAACTCTGTTGCTTTTTTGTATTTGTTTAGCACCCTAAAGTCGAAATCCTTTCATCTACCGACGGCCAGCGCGTTGCGGGGGGTCGCCCTCCGTTGCGAAGCAACCGGAACGCTGGATTCTCTCCTTCCCGAAGGGACAGGAACACTACGCTCACCCATCCGGGGACGCAGCGCCTGTGGTTCATCGTCTAGGATTTCGAAGGTGCTAAACAAATACGCTTTTTTCAGTTTTCCCCAATATCCAAAACATTATTCCACAACCTTTAAAAATCTCACAGCAGTTTCTATCGCCGGAAAAAAGCCATGGCGCCGATAAGATTCAAATCCACAGCGGACATAAAAATCCCTGACAAGCTCATCGACCAGGTCGTCGGCCAGGAGCCTGCTGTTGAAGTCATGAAGAAGTCTGCCTTGCAGCGCAGGCATGTATTGCTGATAGGGAGCCCCGGAACAGGAAAATCCATGCTGGGATTGGGCCTTGCAGAACTGCTCCCGAAAGAAAAGCTTCTCGACACCCTCGCATTCCCAAACCCCAACGATGAGAATGCTCCCCTCATCAGGACTGTCCCGGCGGGCCAGGGAAGGGACCTCATCGCCAGGGCAAGGATCCAGAGCATGGGGATGTTCAAGAACCAGAATATCATCTTTTTCGTCCTCGTCATCCTTTCTATGATCGCCCCGTGGTGGGCCAGGACGTACTACAAATCCGACCTCATGTTTACTGCGTTTTTCCTTGGGGGCATGCTCTTCCTCGCATCCTTCATCATATTCCTCAACGTGGGAAAGCGCATGGCGCCCGCCCAGTCAAATACTCCCCGCCTGATAGTGGACAATTTCAGCAAAAAACAGGGGCCCTTTAACGACGCCACAGGAGCGCATGCAGGCGCCCTTCTCGGGGATGTGCTTCATGACCCCTTTCAGTCAGGCGGCCTGGGAACTCCCGCCCACGAGCGTGTCGTCGCAGGAATGATCCACAAATCCCACCTAGGTGTCCTCTTTATCGACGAGATAGCAACCCTCCAGCCCCATACCCAGCAGGAGCTCCTCTCCGCGCTCCAGGAAAGAAAATTCTCCATCACCGGCCAGTCGGAGCGCTCAGCCGGAGCGATGGTCAGGACAGAGCCTGTGCCGTGCGACTTCATCCTTGTTGCAGCCGGAAATCTTGAGACGGTAAAGCATATGCATCCCGCACTCAGGAGCAGGATCAGGGGATATGGCTACGAAGTGTACATGAACGACACGATGAAGGATACAGAGGACAACAGGAACAAGATTGCCATCTTTGTCGCCCAGGAAGTCCACAAGGACAAGAAAATACCCCACTTCTCTTCCGAGGCTGTTGAAGAGATCCTCGAAGAAGCAAGGAGGATGGCAAACCGGAAAGGCCACCTCACCCTTCGCCTCAGGGACCTTGGCGGCTTGATCCGGGCCTCAGGAGATGTTGCGAGAGAGCAAAATGCAAAGTTCGTCGAGAAAAAGCACATTGAGGCGGCAAAAAGGATAGCCAGGTCATTGGAAAAGCAGCTAGCCGACAAATACATCGACCGCAAGCGGGAATATGAAGTCATCGTCACCAGCGGAAAAAAGATCGGCAGGGTCAACGGGCTTGCCGTCATCGGTGGGGAAGAGAGCTTCTCCGGAATTATACTCCCGATAGAATCGCAGGTCACCCCTGGCGGAGAAGGGAAGGAGATCATTGCCACAGGCCAGCTGGGGGAGATTGCGAAAGAAGCGATTAAGAATGTCTCAGCATTGATCAAAAAGTATTTTGGCGAGGACCTGAAGGAGAAGTATGACGTCTATGTGCAGTTCCTCCAGACCTATGAAGGGGTTGAAGGCGACTCCGCCTCTATTGCAGTCGCTACCTCAATCATTTCTGCCTTTAAAAACATCCCCATTAGGCAGGACACCGCGATGACCGGCAGCTTATCCGTCCGTGGGGAAGTTCTTCCCGTCGGAGGAGTCTCCTCAAAGGTTGAGGCGGTGATTGAAGCCGGGCTTAAGCGTGTTATTGTCCCAAAATCAAACGTCAAAGATATTATCATCGACGAAGAAAAGCTCAGGAAGATTGAGATCATCCCCGTCGAGCATATACTCGATGTCCTCAAGGAAGCCCTCGTGTGGGATGGGAAGATAGGCATCCTTAAAAAAATACCGAGAGACGAGGAAATTTCTGAATAAAAAACACAATCCGTTCGGCAACAAGCGGGGAGTATGAACCCATGGTGAGGAATCAAACAAACCCAGGTAGATGCCATAAACAGCGTTTATACAAGCGCACAATCACAAATTTTAAATAGGAAATGCCTCGAAATCAAAAATATGGCAAAGAAAAAGAAAACCAAGGCGCCTTCCTCAAAAAAAGCAAAGCCAAAGGGAAAAGAAAAGGCTCCCTCCATTGACTTGTCAACCCTTAAAGTCTGCCCGGAGTGCGGTTCCGAGCAGATATATTACAGCAAGTTACAGCGTGAGATTATCTGCCGTGCTTGCGGCGGTATTTTTTCAGAATTGACGCCGGAGCAGATGAAAAAATTCCATGAGGTCAGCAAGGTTTTTTAATGCTCCTCCAGGTTACACCAACATCATCCGTCCTTTCTCTCGGCCGGATGTCGAACCGGATTAATTTCTTTGAAGCCACCTTCCTTTGCAAAATACCCTGCCAGGCAATCATCAGCCCATTGTCGGTCAGGACATCGGGGGGAGGCGCAAAAAATTTCGCGTTCCGCTCCTTGCACATGATTCTGCACATCTCCTGGAGCCGTTTGTTGCACGCCACTCCCCCGCCAAGCAAAAGCTCTTTTTTCTCGCAATGAGCCATCGCCCGTTCTGAAGCCTCGACAAGCATCGCAAATGCAGTCTCCTGGGCGCTATACGATAAATCTTCCTTGGAGAATTTTCCTGATTGGATTTTCTGTTTCAGATTCGTGAGTATCCCCCCAAAAGAAACGTCCATTCCCTTGATGACATAAGGCAGCTCGACATACATCCCGCTTTGCTCCGCTAATTGGGCAATTTTTGGCCCGCCGGGGAACCCCAACCCCAACTCCCTCGCAAAAGCGTCGAGAAAATTGCCTACTCCATTGTCTAACGTCTCCCCGAATACCCGATATTTTCCACCGTCGTAAGCGATAACCTGGGTATTAGCGCCTGAAGCATAGAGAAAAACAGGCTCCCGTGCTCCTGTAAGCAGATTGCCGATTTCCAGATGGGAGATGCAATGATTGACGCCGACTAGCGGCTTGTCATATTTTTTTGCAAGCTCTTTTGCCTTTTCCAACCCAACGACGAGGCAGGGAGGCAGGCCGGGGCCTTGGGAAAAAGAGAGTAAATCGATATCCTGAAATGAAAGGTTCGCAGCCTTTAAGGCGATATCAATGAGTTGGTCCTTGACCTTGAGATGATGGTCTTTGGCTTCTGTCGGATGGATGCCCCCGCTAACCGTAGCATAACTATCCCTGACATTTGCAAGAATTTTTCCTTTAGCCGTGATGATCCCGACGCCAAAGGTGTGGGCCGTTGATTCTATTCCAAGTGAAATCATAGGAAGAGCATTTCCCCGCCACTTTAAAAAAGTATAGCTCACACAGGATAAAGATAACGAAAAAGAAAAAAAAGAGACCATGCATGGAAAAAAGGTAGGAACGATTGGGGAGTGCGTGCTGAGCGCGTCGTGACCTTCGCGCGTACACACCACTTCCATCAACCCCCTCTTCTAGGGGGGTTCCGGAAAGTCTCTTTTCGAGGGCTGCTTCGTGCTTAGATGCTTTCAGCACTTATCAGCTAAAGCGTAGCTGCCCGGCCTACCCTGTTGGATAACCGGTAAACCATTGGCTTCGGATCCCTGTTCCTCTCGTACTAAAGGATCCTTCCCCTCAGACTTTCTGCATCTCCAGTAGATATTAAACCAACTGCCTCACAGCGTTGTGAACCCAGCTAACGACCCCTTTTAATTGGTGAACACCCACACCCTTGGCCGCTTCTGCACGGCCAGGAAAGGAGGAGCCGACGGCGATGTAGCAAGCCGCGCCGTCGATATACTCGTGAATAGCATATTACCTCTATTCAACTGCGAGCTCTCGGGCGCGACGACTCTGTTATCCCCGGAGTAACTTTTCGGTCATCTCTTGCCCCCATAAAGAGGGCAAAGAGGTTCGCTAGGCCAATGTTTCCATCCTGGATACCATCTTGGTAGGAATCCAGTCAGGCTGGCTTATGCCCTTGTACGCAACAGGAGATTTCTGACCTCCTTGAGCCAACCTTTGGACCCTGATGATATTTTTTCATCAGGGTGCCACCCCAGCCAAACTGTCCAACTGCAGCTGTCCCTCTTTCGAGGTGAGCAGCGTAAACTCCAAAGAGTGGTGTTTCATTATTGTCTATCCCCGATCCGAAAACCGGGGCTTAGCGACTCCCACCTACACTACGCAGCAAAATTCACGCTGCAACAGCAACCTACAGTAAAGTTTCACGGGGTCTTCACGTCCCACTGGAGATCTCTGGCCTTCGCACCAGAACGGAGTGTTCAGTGAGTTCCGGCTGGGGACAATGAGGATCTCGTTACACTATTCATGCGGGCCGTCAATCAAACGGCAAGGCATTTCGCTCATTGTCTGTTACTTAGGGACCTCAATCAGAATTTCTAATCGAGGCGGCTATGATTCATAGCTCCTAACATCGCTGCTATAGTAAATCGCACAAATATCTGAACAGTCGGATATGCGATTTACCATACTAGCAAATCTCGCAAAAGTTCAATAATTTACGAGATTTGCTATTAGGTTCGGACTATATCTTGCTCAACGATGAGCTCTGGCGTATAGTCTCTGGGGATTCCTTCCTAAAAGAAAGGCCTTTCCTGCTGATTGTCTTTCCACAACACATTGTAACCTAAAAAAGGTAGTGTGTTTCACAAAGATATTTCAGCATACAGCCAGATTTTTATCCCGTATTCTCCGCATTTGTGCCTATCCTGTTTAACACGGGTAACTTTCCTTTCGGAAACTATCGGGCCTTAAGGCAGCATGTCCACCTTAAGAGAGTTATAGTTACCCCCGCCGTTTACCTGCTCTTAGCTCCCTTGAAAAGGAGTTTAAAGTACAGGCACTGGGCAAGTGTCACCTTCTATTCACACCTTTGCAGGCTAGCAGAAGGCTACGTTTTTGTTAAACAGTCGGACCCTCTTGGTTTCTTCCCCCTGCCCTCGCTAGTCAAGCCAACGAGTTCAGGGACCCCTTATACCGAAGGTACGGGGCTAATTTGCCGAGTTCCCTCAGCCGGTTTACCTCTTCACACCTGAGCCTTCTCAGCTAGAGACACCTGTGCTGGTTCTATGTACGGTTATCTAAGATTTTTGACCATCCCTTTTTTATGAACTGTTGCAGCGGGCTGAATCCCTTGCGGGACTATTCCCACGTCCATCAGGTTCTCATCGCAACGATACTCCCCTGATGTCAAATGGTTAACACAGGAAACTGTGTCAGCTTCTGCACTAGCGTCAGAAATGATCCTTGCGTCGCCGCACATACTTAGATAGTAAGGGAATATTAACCCTTCTCCCCTTCTCTTCACTCGAGTTGCGAGTTAGATTAGGACCGACTAACCCTTGACTGATCGACATTGTCAAGGAACCATGGCTCTTCCGGTGACAACTGTTCTCAAGTTGCTTTGATCTTACTACCACCAGGATTCTTATTCCCCACAGGTCCATACACCTTCTCAGGCATACTTCTGCCCTGCGGGGACACCTACCTACCACTTCTTTCGAAGTCTGCAGTGTCGGTAATCAGCTTAACCCCGTCCACTTTAGGGGCACCCCACCTTGACAAGTAAGCTGTTTTGCGAGAAGTGAGTTTCGCTTCGCTCAACTTCATACGCACTTTTTAAAGGGTGGCTGCTTCTGAGCCAACCTCCTCGCTGTCTTTGGTGAGATACACCCTTCACCCTTTAATACTTAGCTGACATTTGGGGACCTTAACTGCAGTCTGGGTTGTTCCCCTCTAGGTGATCAACTTTACGCCAGATCACCCGTCCCCCGGACTCTGCGAGGCTAAAGCCTTTGGAGTTGGACAAGAGACCGAAACCTTTCGGTTCCTGCATCCCCAATCCGTTGCTCTACAACTTCAGCACTCTCCTCCGGGATTTGACTGCGGCCAATTTCGGTAGGAACCAGCTATCGCCAGGCTCGATGGGCTTTTTACCCCTAGCCAGAGGTTAGGCGAGCAGTTGCATCTAGCAACGGTGCAGACCTCCACGGAGTGTTACCTCCGCTTCATCTTACCTCAGGTTAGATCGCCTGGCTTCGGGTCATACCCAAGTGACTTTAGGCACTTTCATACCTTGCCCCTTGCATGCTGCGGGCTAATCGCTTTCGCTTTGGATACCTTTTGTTTATCCTTGCCACTTAAGTAAACCTCCTGGCACGTTATTCGAAACGTACGATAGAACACCGTAGTGCCCTATCAAACCGTCGCTATTAGGTTTCAGGCTCTTTGCACTTCCTGTCAAGGGTGCTTTTCAACGTTCCATCGTTGTACTGGATACGCTATCGAACTTACCGTGTATTTAAGGTTGGAAGTTTATGGCTCCCATATTCCCACCTCATATTCAAGAGGCGGTATTCAAGATACCCTCACAATCTTGCTCAGTTGTTCGTACGTGGCTTTCACACTCTTTGGCATGCCTTTTCAGGCAACTTCTGATTCCCAAACGAAGATAAAGAAGGTCTGTAACACCACACCTGCATACCATTTCTGATACGCATTCGGTTTGCCTTGCACTGCGTTCACTCGCTGTTACTGACAGCATCTCGGTTGATTTCTTTTCCTGCAGGTACTCAGATGTTTCAATTCCCTGCGTTGCTCGCCCTTTCGGGCTTATTGCTGAAGTCGCATTCGGGTACCCTCGGTTCAATGACTGCGTGCGTCTCGCCGAGGATTTCTGCAGCTTGCCGCACCCTTCTTCACCATGGTAAGTCCAGTCATCCACCTAATAGCTTAAGAGATTTCTCCATGCATGGTCTCATGAATGTAATCGACCCTCACCGCCGCTAATCTCAGTTAGCGATGATGGTTTCTCTCTGTGATACAGAGGAAAGGGATGATGTGATGGATGGATAGGTGATTATAGGCTATGATTGATGATGGTTGGTGAAACCTTTTTTTCTTGATGTGGATTATCTTAATGTGGACTATCGTTTCCTTTTGAGGACATATAACAGGAATGGACCCGTCGGGAAGTTCACCCCATTCAGTTGTATTGAATGAAGTTTTGAACCCGAGACCTCCTCCTTTCATGAGATCCATGCAAGGGAAGCGCTCTACGACTAAGCTACAGGCCCAAAATGAAAAGGATTGGTTATGAGCTTCCAAAATTTCCTTCAAAAAATAAAAAGGAAAAAAAGGAGGTGATCCAGCCGCAGGTTCCCCTACAGCTACCTTGTGACGACTTAACCCTCCTCGCAAAGCCTAGATTCGAACTTATTGAAAATAAGGCCTCATCTAGACCCTACTCAGGTGGTTTGACGGGCATTGCGTTTTCACTCGATGGAGTTACTTCGCGTTCCCACCGCACGGACGGTTTTCCCGTATACGGCGAGCCCCAATGCATCAACGCCTTAAGGCTTTGAATCTTCTCAAAATCCTGAGAACCGCTTTTGAGCAATTCGCAGATTTCCTTGAAGAGGTCAAAGTCTCTTTTCCTGCTTGGTAACAGGGGAGGGTTTTTTTCGAAGAAAGGATTCACTTTCTCAAATAACTCCTTCTTGTTATTAACCTCAAACCGGTAACAGAGAGAATGGTTTATTCTCCCGTCTCTTTGGATGTAGATTTTTCCACAGCCAAAAAACCGCTGAAGTTCCTCCAAAATATGCCTGTCTTGATGGCGAAGCTTCAAGCTGAATTTAAGCTCGATTTTGGCCCTTCTTTTGTGATCATTGATCCTCACATAAAAAGAGCCTTCACCATCAACAAGCCCAAGCACATAGTTTGGCTCTAGCATTAGGTTTATTCCCTTCCCTTTTCAGGTACTATGAAATAAGCTGACTTCCTACTGAAAGTTTTTGACTTCCATCAATAGGATCTCCCAAGGTCATTTACAAAACTGTTTCATCCATCCAATGAAAGATTTTTCTTTTGGTTTCCACGTATCACCGACCCGTACTACGTGTCACCTATCTTTGTCTCGACATCCTTTGCAGGATCAGAGGCTGGATTTTGTCTCAGGCCCTTCAGCGTTTCCCTTGCGAGAGAACGCCTGCCATCTCGACTACTCCTTTTTTGGAGGTTGGATTCACACCAACTGGTTTTGTAAACTGCTTGGCACATTTCTTTCGGTGAGTGCAAGGAGCAGGGACATATTCACCGGACGATGTTGACGTCCGATTACTAGGGATTCCAACGTCATGTGGGCGACTTACAGCCCACAATCTGGACTGAGATAGCTTTTCGAGGATTAGCTCCCCCTTTCGGGGTGGCATCCCATTGTAGCTACCATTGTTGCGCGCGTGTAGCCCAGAGGATTCGGAGCATACAGACCTACCGTAGCCTGCACCTTCCTCTCCCTTTCGAGAGCAGTCCCCACAATGTGCTCGATCACATTGCTGCTCGTTAGCAAGTGTGGGTACAGGTCTCGCTCGTTGCCTGACTCTCTGCTGACAGCCTTAACTCATTTGATCATGGTTCACAAATGCAACGCTGGCTGCCATTAACAGGACATCTCACGACACGAGCTGACGACGGCCATGCACTACCTCTCGGCTCGTTAGGTAAGCCCATCAGACTGACCTTCATCCTGCCGTCGCCTCTGGTGAGTTTCTCTGCGTTGAGTTAAATTAAACCGCACGCCGCACCCCTTGTAGTGCTCCCCCGCCTATTCCTTTAAGTTTCAGCCTTGCGACCGTACTTCCCAGGTGGCGAGCTCAACGTCTTCACTACGACACTGCATAATCACGAAGAGTATGCAACACCTAGCTCGCAGCGTTTACAGCTGGGACTACTCGGGTAATTAGTCAGGTTTGTTTTCATAGCCAAGCATCTCGTAGTTTTCTGCAATCAAATGCCTGGAATAAAGAGAAAACTCCTGATATCTAATCCGGATTGCTCCCCCAGCTTTCGTCCCTCACCGTCGGATCCGTGCTCGTCAGACGCCTTCGCCACAGGTGGTCCTCTGGGGATTAAAGCATTTTACCGCTCCCCCCAGAATACCTCTGACGCCTCCCGGTCCCAAGTTCGGCAGTATCTCCAGCCCGCTATCGGGTTAAGCCCGATAATTTCACAAGAGACTTGCTGAACCGGCTACGGACGCTTTAGACCCAATAACCGTGGTTCCCACTCGTGGCGCTGGTGTTACCGCGGCGGCTGGCACCAGTCTTGCCCACCACTTATTCGCCAAGCTGTTTGGACTTGGCAAAAGCTTTACCAAAGGTAAAGCACTTAGAGTTCCCTTATCACACTTGCGTGCATTGTAAAGGTTTCGCGCCTGCTGCACCCCGTGGGGCTAGGGCCAGTATCTCAGTGCCCTTCTCGGGGCTCCCTCTCTCAAGGCCCCTACCGATCTTTGGCTTGGTGGGCCGTTACCCCACCAACTACCTAATCGGCCGCCATCCCATCCTTAGACCTTACGTTTCAGGAAAGCAACATTCCAGTTATCTTTCCCTATGGGGTTTTATCGTCAGTTTCCCGACGTTATCCCCCGCCTAAGGGTAGGTTATTGACGTGTTACTGAGCAGTTTGCCTCCCTTTCGGGAAAACTTGCATGGCTTAGTCGAACTCTAATAGCAGCAACCTCCCGCAGGATCAACGGGATTTGGTTTATGGTCGCAATAGCTTGAAACTTACTCATTATTTATGTATGGAAGCTCATAACCAACCATACTTGATGACCACATCAAGTACGAATAGTACATGCATATGCATGATTCCATATGTATCGTAGAATTGGATATCTACTGATATAGAATCGGAGTTGATTCGGCTATCATAGGAAAAGGAAGGGGTATTTAAATGTTTCGAGAAACGGCCGGATTGCAGGTTTTATCCTCAGCACCTCAAGCATATAGGGTTAATCTCAATTTATATTTTAACAAGATTCACCAATTTTCCAACGAATAGTGGCGCCAGCGGCCTAAAACAGCGTTTTATCCCTTGGGCACCAAGTGAGATGGCGGCACAACATCCTCGTCCTTGACCGTGTTGTAAGATGGATCGAGGAAGTATGTTTTTCCCTCCCCGCTGGACATTTCCATGATCAGCCCGGATGCTTTCTCGACGATGATATCCCCAATATTTGCCCTGATCTTCACCGCACGTTTTCTTTGGTAGATGAAATCCTCATACACGTCTCCTGCCTCGGTGATCTCTGCAAGATAATCCAGCGGTGTCTTAAGATATTCTTTTTCATAGTCGAGGTCCCCGATCTTTCCCCACAATCTGCCGCATCGGGAGTTGCTGATGCAATACTTCTCAGCTGTCTTTTTCTCAGTGTCGAAATAGATGACATTCGGCCCAGCGGGCTCTTGGACTGCCATTTTGGCCCCTTTGACACGGACGTTCCCCTGGACATTGTTGAAGTCTTTGTAGAGGTAAGAATAGCTGTTGACCTTTTGGGCGTTTGCAAAAATGGACTGGGCGCTCTTGGATATTTTTTCCGCGGGAAGCTGCTCCTGGACAGTTGGCTCCCCAACGATTTCCTTTGTCGGCACCACGGGAGTTTCCTCCATCTCAACGTCGGGAAGAGGAACAACTTGTTCTGGCTCAGCAACAGGGGATGCCGGAGCTTCCTGCTGAGAGCACCCTGAAAAGATAAGAAGAAACAAGAGGACAGCAAAACACCTAATGCCGAAATAAGGCTTTTTAACCATACAATCACCCTTTTTCCTATTATTTAGGAAGGCACATATAAAAACCTTATTATCTTGGGTTTAGTCAACTCAGTTGTGCTAGGCAACA
>JACPII010000059.1 GCA_016188175.1 Candidatus Woesearchaeota archaeon
GCAATCCTCCACTCGCCTTTGGCTACCACCATAGAAAAAGGGAGTGGATATTATTTATAAATCTTTTGGAAAGTGAGTTTTTACCACATATTTCACCACTTTTTGATGATGACAAAACCGAAAGGTTTAAATAGTTGGGCAGCCATAACCTCAAATAGGGTGTCCGTTATGCCAGAATGCTATAACCTAAGGCCGGTAAGTTCACTGGATGAAGTTAGGTATGAGCATCCCCCCCACACGGCTCTGGAACGGCCCCTGAAGAGAACACCAAAATCCAGATATGCACGAATGGTACCTGCCCCTCTTGCTCTTTATTTACTCACCCAGATGGGATGCGACTCCCCGACAAGGGTTGAAGTTAAAGAAGACAATCCCGGAGAATTGAGCATCCAGATAGAAGATAAAGATGGGATTTCTATGGCCGCGATCACTGACCCAAGATATAGTGTACTCCTCCATGAATTGGGAAAAGCTGATCTTCCTATAGATTTCGTTGGTTTCGGGGGCGCATCGCGGGGAGATGGACCTCGAAATCCTAAAACTCTTCGCGTTGACTTAAAATATAAAAGTGACAAATTTGATTTAAAAAATGCAGAACTTCAAGTCGCAGATACGCATGGAAAACTCCTCCGACAAAAATTACATCTGAAACGAGCAAGAGGGAGCCTGGGGCAGTAATGGGATTGGTTTTTTCTGATGCAGTAACTGGTATATGGCCAACGACAAAAGGTTAATGGCATAGGTATGTCGTTTGCTTATCCCAGAGGGATACAAAAAACTAAGTTTTTTCGTATTACGAACGGTCAACAATTGTATAATCATTTTTGTCCGTAAGTATAGGTATGTTCCCCGTTAAAGTTCAAGAAATAGAAAGCCAGCCACTTATTCCCCCAATCACACGCATTTGAAATGCTCCCTGATCACCCCCTAAGTAACGCTCAAAAAGATTGAACATTCCCTTAGCATTCGGTTTTTTCGGAGAGCATTCACAAGATCCAAATGCGCACGAGGAAGCGTAATAATCGCAGGAGAGACCAGCACAATCCTGGTCACTTGAACAAGAAACACAAGGTTTGGTTATTCCATCCCGATTGGTATCCCATTCACAAGGCTCTTCGTCATTCGTGATGCTTCTCCGGATGCAAACCCCACCCATGTCAATCCCAGTTTCATCCTGATTTTGAACACCATCTGAGCAATCAGCTCCGCAGGGCTTACAAATCCCACCACAATCAATCCCTTGCTCCCCGGGGTCTTGGGCTAGGTTATTACATCCGCAAGATATAATCCGCAAACGACGTATTCCAAGGGCATTGGGGGCTAATACGGCTCCGGGGGGAAATACCTGGTCAACTTGTTCGACTTTGTCAAGGCCCCGATTATCGTCTGGAAGAATGAGTTTTCCCCCCGATGGTCCGATTTCCTTGGTTACCTCATCCAAAACCTCAAAGTCACAGCCGGAAAGGAATGAATCCTCCTGCCGGATATACTGGGGGAATCTGAATAGTGCAATACCAAAATTTTTTTCTACATCTTTGGCGAACTGTATCGGGGGAAAGAACTGATAAGCAATCCCCTGAAAAGTGACAGGCTCATCCCCCTCATGAACAAAAAAGACCGAATTCTTGTTTCCCGTCACTCTCCCCGCCTTTTTGAACTCGTCGACTCTTTTTTTAACTTCTTCAAAATTGGGGCAGCAGCGGATGGTATCTTTGAAGTCCCGTGCTTTTGAAATATCGAATCCAGCCTCAAGACTCCATGTTGCATGAACGGATGCCTTGAAATCTGGACCCGCGGTATCCGACCATCTTTCAAGATGTGCATACCCTTCAACCGTTCGGTCTTCGATTTTTAATTCGATGGAATTTTCTAAGGGGCTTTTGATCAATAAAGGCTCGTAGTGGGCTTTATACAGTGGAGGATACTCATGGTAAAAGTAAAAACGCTTCCCCTCAGCCTCTTTTTCCTCCATTGCCAACTCACCAAAAACATTCCAAACTATTTGGCTTCCATCCCGTTCAGCAAACCTAACTTGTTTCCTTTCAACGACAAGGGGGGGAGGCTGGGTTAGCTTTTCGTTTGGGGCAACTTTCTGGTTGAGAGTAAAAGTTCCCATCTCATTCGGACCATTTAGGATATTAGCATTCCCGACCGCTGGCGGGGTAAAATACCACAGGATATCTTTCGAAAAAGTGTTATCCTTGATTACCATCGCCTTCCCAGCTATTGCCTCTTGATAATTAGAGAACGCAGGAACATTGTTGAGATCGAGACGGGTGTCTTTGGTAAATTTTTTATCTTTCTCTTGCAATTTTTCATCTGCTTTTTTAAAATTATCCTTTGCAGTTCTAAACTTTTTAATAAATTCTTCGACAAGGAGCGGAATCTGGTCTGGCAGGATTCCGTATCTTTCATTTTTTAATATCCTCTTATCGCCGGATAACTCTTTTGCAAGTATAGTGACAAACAAGGAGTCTCCCTCCCTGACGACCTTTAATGCGATAGTTAGGGTAATGCCAAAAACCCCCCCATCAAGTTTGTTTTCGTTTATCATTTCAAGGATAAACTTACTTAAGGAAACCTGGACCTCCTCCCGGGTTTCTGATTGTATTACGGTGATGGGAACATCAAAGGGGGCAAGAGATTCAACATCCTCTTTTATTTTTTTAAAAAATACCGGCTCAACACCTTCAAATTTGACCTCAAGTTTTAAACTTGGAGTGCAGAGCCCCTGGCCAACATCAACCCCGATATCTGCATTTTCAATAATCATCCCTATCTTTCCACTTAATACGAAAGCATCGATCTTCGCATTGATGTTTCCACTTTTTAATAAGGTGATTTTTCCATCAGGGCAAAGCAGGGAAGAAACTTCCCGTTCCTCTGATGCTTTAGGGGCATTATTGTCCCCTCCGCCATCCTCAACCTTGAGAAAAAAGTTTTTTCTTTGGGGAAGATTGCCAAATGAAACAGGCGGTTCGGGAACATAGTTCATTTGCGCCCCATAATGGGCAGAAGTGGCGCCGGGAACCTTGTCTCCCCCATACACAGTCAATTCATTTGCACTTTTTTCCTTATCCCCAATTATAACCGAAGCTCGCTGGGCTTCTTCAAACGTTTTAATTTGCGCACCCGCTATTCTTGCCTGCTTTTCATTTTCAGGATCAATAAATTTTTTGAGAGAATAGGAATTCTGGTTTTCGCGGGTGTATAATGCCCCCATATCGCTTCCCACAATGGACGGTTTCTCATTGCACACCTGGCACAGGGAAACCGGCTTTTTCTGGTAGATGTTCCCGATTCCCAGGAAATAATCAGGCAACAGCTCGGTTTTTTCGACAGAATTGCAGCAATAGCCGTTGCCATTGATATTGATGCACGGCTTGTCATAAGAACATTGGTCTTCTCCCCCTTGCCATGAGAAAAAGTGGTTTACTCTATCCGGTATTGGTTCTCCGCTGCGGGTTATGACTTTTTGCCAGAGATTTGGATACGTAGTTTTCGCAACGTCATTGGGGATGGCATCCTGACCCTGCGCAAACCGGATGTCCACTGCTATCGCCGTTGGCAGGATGATAAAAGCAATGGCAAGTATGGCAGTAGGGATAGCCAATTTCATACCCGTCTTCCAGAGGAACCGCTTTATAAACTTTTATATCACTTTGAGATAAATGCCCAATCCACAAAATGGTTGCCTTCCGCTAGGCAGCCAGCCAACGGGCCCTCAAAGGAAGGAAAGGATCTTCCTCGAAACCTCCGCTTTAGTTCCCTGGCACCCAGTATCCTTTTTTGAGGAAACCAATACAACCGACGTCGAATCTGCCCCAAAAATCTTCTTTCTCCCCACATCATTCGCCACGATCAAATCCGCCCTTGACCTCTGTAATAATTCCCTAGCCCGGTTCACCAGGTCCTTATTGCTCACTTTATATTCAGCTTTGAACCCAACTAAAAAAACATTCGGATTCCATTCCCGGACATGTTCAAGGATTTTTGCCGTCGGAGAGAGCTCTAAAGCCAGCTCCTTCCCGGATGGGATCTTCGTGGAGCTCTTTTCTTTGGCATAAAAATCAGACACCGCGGCAGCATGGATCATCACATCGGCTGTCTTGATGTGCTTTTTTATCGCCGCCGCCATCTCGTTGACGGTCTCAATCTTCACGTCAAGTATCTTTCCTCCGGGCTCAAGAGAAGTCATTCCCCGGACAAGAATTACCTCAGCCCCTTGCCTGGCTGCCTCTTCCGCAATCGCAATTCCCGTCTTGCCGGAGCTCCTGTTCGCGATAAACCGGACAGGGTCGATGGGCTCGATGGTAGAACCGGCCGTCACCAGGATACGTTTTCCCCTGAGCCTCGACGGATAAAAAAGCAGATGCCCTATCTCTTTTTCAATAAGCCCGAGATCAGCCAATCTTCCTGCACCCCCCCATCCGCAAGCCAGCATCCCTTCCTCAGGCTCCACGAAAAATACTCCTCTTTTCTTGAGGGCTGCGACATTTGCCTGCACGACAGGATGCTCCCACATATTCACATTCATCGCAGGGCAAACGAGGACCGGGGCTTTCGTCGCAAGGAGGGACGTTGTCAATAGGTCATCAGCGATCCCATATGCCATCTTTGCGATGATGTTCGCAGTCGCCGGCGCAACAACAAACAGGTCAGCCCTGTCCGCAAGCTCGATATGGGCCATCTTCCGCTCCCGGAGGTAGTCTTTATATCCCCAGCCGGGATAAAAAAGATTTTCATAGACGCCCTTCCCCAGCGCCTTTTCAAAAATTGTTTTGTTGACAAGCAGCCCGGCGCTTTTGGTAAGGATAACCTCGAGGGAGTGCTTCTTGATCAAGGATTTCACAAGATCAACGGCTTTAAAGCAAGCGATGCTGCTCGTAACCCCCAGGATGATGGTTTTCATAAGGGGGAGAGTTGCCCACTCAGTTTAAGAATATTTTGGTTGGACCTTCGCCGCCCCGCCAGTTTTGCTTCCCAGCCAAAAACCATTCGGGTTAATTGGCCGGCCGCGAGAGCGGGAGAGCATACTATCGTTGGTTATGGTTCAGCATCTGGATACTTATCATCCAAAACCTTATTAACAAATCAGCGTTCCTCACCCTATGAAATTCAGGATTGAACGGGATTCGCTGGGTGAAGTCAAAGTTCCCCTGGGTGTTTATTATGGAGCCCATACCCAGCGCTCGAAGGAAAACTTTTCAATCAGCGGAAGAAGGTGGCATCCGCTTCTCCTTCGTTCAATGGTCATCATCAAGCTTGCGTGCTGCAGGGCAAATGCATCATTGGGCATCCTTGGAGAAAGAAAGGCAGGAGCGATTGAGCAGTCATGCAAGGATCTCCTGGCAGGGAAATGCAAAGACCAGTTTATTCTCGATGTGTATCAGGCAGGCTCAGGGACAAGCACGAATATGAATGTTAACGAAGTCATCGCAGCCCGCGCCGGGGAAATTCTTGGAAAACGGGATGGCTCTCAGGGCATCGTCCATCCCAATGATGATGTCAACAGGGGGCAGTCAACCAACGATGTTGTCCCGACTTCAATGAAGATGGCTTCTCTCAGGGCATTGGATGCTCTTGAGGAGCAGCTTCTTCTTCTCCAAAAGGCGCTTTATGATAAAGGAAAAGAGTTCTCGGGAATACTAAAATCAGGAAGGACCCATCTTCAGGACGCGGTTCCCATCACCCTGGGGCAGGAATTTTCTGCATACTCCCGGGCGGTTGAAAAAGATTTGTTGAGGCTGCAAAGATGCAAAGAAAACCTCACTGAGTTAGCTATGGGGGGAAATGCCGTCGGCACCGGATTAAACACGCACCCCTCATTCAGGAAAAAAGTGATAAAAGAACTGTCTTCCCTGACAAGAAAAAGTTTTAAGGAAGCCAAGGACGGGCTGGAATCGATCCAATTCCTCACAGATATTGCAGCGTTTCACTCAACCCTTAAGCTTGTTGCGATCGACCTGAATAAGATAGCCAATGACCTGCGCCTCCTTGCGTCCGGGCCAACGACAGGATTAAATGAGATTGCGCTCCCGGCAGTTGAGCCGGGGTCGTCAATCATGCCGGGCAAGGTAAATCCGAGCATTCTGGAAGCAGTAAATATGGTTGCCCACCGCGTCATGGGAAATGATACGACACTTACTATTTCATGCGCATCAGGGAACCTCGAATTAAACACCCACATGCCGATTATCGCAAACACCCTTATGGAATCGATGGATATCCTCACCGGCGGAATCAGAACGCTCCGGGAGAGATGCATTTCAGGCATTAGGCCGAATGAAGAGCAATGCAGGCATTATTTTGAGCACTCCATGGCATTGGCAACAGCGCTCAATCCTTTGGTCGGATATGACAAGGCTGCCCAGGTTGTTAAGGAGGCAAGGGCAGGCAAAAAAACGATAAAAGACGTTATCATCAGCAAAGGTATCCTGACCGAGCAGGAAGTCAAGCGCCTTCTTGACCCGGACAGCCTGACAAGGCCGAACCTCACCAATGGGCAGAAGAAGTTTTAATTAATGTCCAATCGCTGCACCCACATATTCTTCTTTGTTGGGGTATTCGCAAGGCGTTAACCTTGTTTATCGGCGGAATGATATTCCGAGCATAACATTTATATATACGGCAAATCTATCGAATCTCGTGGGAACGATGGAACTCGAAGAGGATAAGATCAAGAAGATACGGAGGCATATTGACCGTGTAGATACCGTCATCATCACCGCCCTTGCAGAGCGCATGTCACTCGTAGAAGACATCGGGCGATACAAGAAGAAGCATGATATCCCTGTGTTTGACGAAGAGAGGGAGATTCAGATCATGAACGCCCTTAAAAAAATCTCCAAGGCCCAGGGCCTGGATGAGGAATTCGTCGAAGAAGTTTTTTTAAGCATCTTCAATGAGGCAAAAAGGATTCAGAACGAGATTATTAATGGGCCCAATACGGCGGAGTGAACCAAGCCTTTTTTCTTTCTGTCTTAGGGTTCTTTTTCTATAGGCCCTGCGATTCTTGAGCACCCATCTCCCCGATAAACACCTTATCGTTCTTCACGGCAATCCCTTTTTCATTCTGCATCATCTCTTCGGAATCCATCTGAGCAATGCCCAGGGAAACTAATTTGCTGTTCGGGTCAAAGATTACTATCATCTCGCCTTTAACGATTCCAGATTCAAGCTGGATGATGCCCGGTATCGCTAAATCTCGCCCGTGGCTCAAGGGTTCCAGGGTGCTGTCCATCACCCACACTTTCCGAAGATGGTCCACAGCACGCTCGGCCGGCTGCAGTATTTTCCGGAGAGGTTTTTCGTTCTTTTCGTTGCGGTAATACCAAAGTGCATCGGTAAGTTCCTGCAGCGTGCACAGGGAAGATTCGTTGAATGATGCAACCCTTGTCCTCCGAAGTTCTGCCATATGGGCGCCGACGCCAAGCATATTCCCTAGGTCATGGATATATTTCCGGATGTACGTCCCGGCCTGGCACCCGATCCTGAACAGGACAAACTGGCCATCGATCTCTAAGATGTCGACGTAATAGATCGTCCTCTCGCGTTCCACCCTCTTCACTGCGCTTTTTACCGGGGGCAATTGGGTGATTTGGCCCGTAAATTCAGAAAATCCCTTCCGGAGCCTCTCTTCGGGGACCTCTTTGTGGAGGTACATCACCGCAACATATTCTTTTCCAGCCGAAAGCAGCGCCTGGGTAAGCCGTGTTGCCCGCCCGACAGCCATCGGAAGGACTCCCGTGACATGGGGATCAAGAGTTCCAGAATGGCCGGCTTTGCTTGCTCCCAAGATCCTTTTGATGAAATCCACAATCTGATGGGACGTCGGTCCGCGCGGCTTGTCAACATTGATGATGCAATAATTTAGAAAATCCTCCATCGGAAGGGGAGCGGATTCCCCATTGACCGGAATCTGTTTTTTTACAAGGATTTTCTTCTCAAAACATTCAAAGGGGAGTTTGCCCATAAGAGGATGGCACCTGGCTCGTTTTAAAAATGTATGGGAAAATTCAGGGAATAAAAAAGAATGTGCGTGTGAAATAACTCGGAAAATATTTCCTAAACACCCATCTGCTTTCCTGAGGGAAGCGGAGACTGATGATGCTCCTTGGATTGTTTCGTCCTTGCCGTATCCCGGGGAGGATGGACCTTGTGAGTTTCATGCTTTAAGATATCGATTTCTTCCTTCTCGATCTCCTTCGCGGTTTCCGGCTCTTTTTCCTCGTCGCCGCCCAATGCCTCTTTAACTTTTATTTCAACTTCTTCTTTTGGCTCAACTTTTGCATCTTCCTTTTTAACCTGCTTTTTTTCTTCCGACGGTTTTTCCTTCGGGGCTCCGAACAGCTCAACCTTGACAATGCCATCCTCATCCCGTGTGCAGTCCACCTTGACTCTAGGGGGGGGATTTTTCATCCCTCTGCTCCACAACAGGTTATTGAGGTATTTTCCGATGGATATTCGTTTCCCTTTCATGTGGCGGAGCGCAAACTCGCGGACTGCTTTGACTGCCCTCGGGGTCCGTTTATAGTTTGGCGCTCGCCTGAATTTTCTCCTCAAAGGGATGACATAGGTTCGCTCAAGTACAATTTTCCTTTCTTTCTTAGCTTCCTTTTTTGCCATGGTGATTTTCTTGGATGGGCTTATGCCTTTGTCTTCGTCCTTCGCCAGCTTCTCTTAACGGCAGTATGCCTGCCCGGGTGGACTCGCCTTCCCTTTCCATAGATCTTAGGGACTGTCCAAAAAGGCGCCCATCTCGTCCTGCGGTGCAATTTCGCTAAACGCTTCTTCCTGCTGGGATGCTTGAATCGTGCCATTGTTTTTGCCTGCCTTTGTTTCCTAAATTCGCTCTCAACCGGTCAATCATTCCTGGACACGGATTATTCCTTGACGGCCTTGCCGCTGCAAAGCAAAGCTCATATCCGTTTGATCGTGATGTCTCTCTTTTTTGGCTCCATCCTTTTGAGGATTTCTTTGAATTCCTCATCGGAGAGCTGCCTTGCAACCTTCTTTTGCTGGATTGCCTGGGCAAGGATTACCAAAGCCTGCAATGCTTTTTCGCCATGAGCCGACTTCAGGTTTCCGTACCGGACGAGGGCTTCTTTTGAGAGGAATGGCCTCACCATCTCCTCAAGCCGCTCGATCTGCTGGACAGCCTCCTGCTCTTCGGCTGCCTGCTGCCTGATGGCCTCCTGCTGTTGGCGCTGCAGTTCAATGAGTTTTCTTCTTCTTATCGACTCAAGCTCGTCCATCGCTAGGCCTGGCCTTGTGAGGGTGCTTCAGCTTTTTTCTTATGCTCTCCCTGCAAGGCTTCAGTAGGAGAGTCTTTTTGATTCTCAGGAGCCTTCACGTCTTTTGGATGCTCAACAGGCTTTGCATCAGTATGCGGCACAGAAGGCTTGCTCTCTTTGTGATGTTCAGCAGGTTTGGATTCTTTTTTCATATCAGCGTGTTTAGCTCCATCGGTTTGTTTAGGGGCGCCTTTTGATTCAGCCTTTGGGCTATCCCCTGCTTTTTCCGGCGAGGCAATGACTGGTTCCTTTTTAGGTTTAGGCTTGAAGATCGACTCTGCCGTCTTTTCCAGCATCTTCTCTCCGTCCTTGGTGATGACTCTTCCTTTGTGGACCCCAACTGAAGCTTTTTTAACTAAGCCTGATTTTTCAAGCTGCTGGAGGATTTTTCGCAGGATGTTTCCCGATGCGCAATAGAATTTTTCAGGAGCATAGCCCCTGTCTTTTTTTCCGCCGTAAAGCGTGCGGAGCTTTGCAACCCCAATAGGCCCTTTGATCCCGATCCTTCTCAAAACTGAAGCTGCCCTGACAAACCACCAGTCATCACGGACGGGAGGCCTCGCCTTATGGGTCCCGGTCTTGCAGAACGTTGCCCACACGGGCGCCTTGATATGTTCGATCTTTTTGAGCTCTGCAGCAACAGCCTCGATAAGCCCAGTTGGATCGACGCGGTAGATTTTTTCCATTTTCTTCACTCTTGATTTCTCGCCAATAAACTACGGTCAGCTATGCCTTGCGGCATGAGAAGCGCTATGGCTCCATAACGCAATAATAAGGAATAGGCAGGGGTATATAAATGTGAGGGAATTTCTATTAACTACTTACTAAGGGTGACGATAGTAAAGTTTTTAAACGGCCATCTAATCCTGGGCTTAGGTTAATCTTGCACGAGGGCCTTTCGATAGAAGCTCAGGCATTGGACGAGAAAATAAAAAAAGTGTTTGGGTTTGATAATTCTGTCCAAGAGGTTGACCTCACCCAGGAATTTAGGCGGATGCAAGGAACTCCAGGCTTTTGCCACTTTCCGTTTGGAATTCTGGAAAAAGTTCCAGATTTGAAGTCCAAAAAAGTGATGCTTCTTACGGGAAGGGACTTGTATGCAGGAGACAGCGAACAAGATGACTGGATATTTGGTTTCCACGCAGGAAACTTGATGGTTGTTTCCACAGCAAGGATGAAGGGGCCAGATAACAAGCCCCTGGATCGGTTGGAAGTGCCTGAAGAGCTGTATTTGGCCCGAATGGTGTTTACCGGAATCCATGAGATTGGCCATGATGTGGTAAAGGCTGGACACTACCTTTCTGCTGTATGGATAAACGCAATAACCGGCCACCAGCTGGAGATGGGACCGCACTGCACCGATAATCGTTGCGTTATGTATGAAGTTGTGGATATCATCGCTCCACCTCCGGAAGAAGGGCACATGCTTTTGGGAGACCAGAAGAAATTTGACACTGGGATTGATGAGCACCTTAAAAGGATGCAATCAGATTATTTTTGTGAGCGATGCAAACCAAGCATAGAGATACCGGACGCTTACCGTTAATTCACTGCAGAAGCCTACCCCATATACGAAGGCCGTTCTTCTTTCATCTGCCGTGCTCTCGCAGACGAGAAATGCTTCCCTAATTCCTCATAGGTTTTTTCGATGTCCTTGGTTACTGATGGAGGGACTCTCTTCAGAGCTTCATCAAATTCTTTTTCACCAACCTCTTTCGCCTTGATATCATTCCTGAGCGCAGTCATCGCTGCCTCCCTGCATACCGCCTCGATGTCGGCTCCAGCATAACCTTCCGTCTTTTTCGCCAATGACTCGAGAGAGACTCCCCTCAGGGGCATACCTTTGGAATGGACCTGGAAAATCTCAAGCCTTGTGTTCTCATCCGGAGCAGGAACAAGTATCAAACGGTCAAATCTGCCCGGCCTCAGGAGCGCAGTATCGATGATATCCGGCCTGTTGGAGGCAGCCAACACGACAACATCATTCATCTCTTCTAATCCATCAATTTCAGTGAGCAGCTGGTTTACCACCCGTTCGGTGACATGAGAGTCTCCATTAAGGCCTCCCCTGCGGGGCGCCAGGCTGTCAACTTCATCAAAAAATACGATGGTGGGGGCAGTTTGCCTCGCTTTTTTAAACACTTCCCGGACTGCTTTTTCGCTCTCTCCGACCCATTTTGAGAGAAGCTCAGGGCCTTTAACCAGGATAAAGTTGGCATCGGACTCGCTTGCGACTGCTTTTGCAAGCATCGTTTTCCCCGTCCCGGGCGCACCGTAAAGGAGTATCCCTTTGGGAGCACGGACCCCAAGCCGGGTAAACACCTCAGGATTTTTCAGCGGCCACTCCACCGCTTCCTTGAGCTCCTGCTTGACGTTTATCAGTCCTCCGATATCCTCCCATTTTGTGTTGGGCCTTTCGATGAGGACTTCCCGGAGTGCAGATGGACGGACTACCTTGAGCGCTTCTTTGAAGTCATCCTGCGAAATCATCAGCTCTTCCAGAAGTTCCTTCGGGATAGGCTCATCTTCTTTGAGCTTTAAGTCGGGCAGCACCCTTCGCAGGACAACCATCGCAGCCTCTTTCGTTAAAGCAGCTAAATCGGCCCCGACAAATCCGTAGGTTATTTCCGCCATTTTTTTCAGCAATTTTTCCCTGTCTTTCTCAGGATAGAGTTTTTTGCTTTCCCCTATCGGCATATTTCTTGAATGGATCTTCAGGATCTTCAGCCTTCCCTCTTTTGAGGGAACTCCAATCTCGATCTCCCGGTCAAACCTTCCCGGCCTGCGCAACGCAGGATCCAGCATGTTGGGGACATTCGAAGCTGCGATGACAATCACCTTTCCCCTGCTCTGCAGCCCGTCCATATTGGCAAGCAATTGGGCAACCACCCGGCGCTCAACTTCCCCCCGGGTATCTTCCCTTTTCGTCGCGATGGCGTCAATCTCATCGATGAATACGATAGAAGGGGCGTTCTTTTCCGCTTCTTTGAATTTGTCGCGGATGTTTTGTTCAGACTGTCCATAATATTTGCTCATGACTTCAGGGCCATTGATCAAGATAAAGTGGGCGTTCGTTTCATTGGCAACTGCTTTTGCCAGCAATGTTTTTCCCGTGCCTGGAGGCCCATGCAGAAGCACCCCTTTGGGGGGTTCGATCCCAAGCCTCTCAAAAATCTCAGGGTGCTTGAGGGGAAGCTCAACCATTTCCCTGACTTTTTTTATCTCTTCATCAAGGCCGCCGATGTCTTCGTAGGAAACTTCAGGCACTTCTTCCTCGCTGACCTCGACGGCTTCAGGGTTAAACACAACTTCCGTCTGCTCTCCGATGATGACTGCCTGCTTTGGCTGGGTATCGACGACAATGAACCTGATGTCGCCAAACCCAAATCCCATCATGCTTTCGTCGAGGATGCTAAAGACGTCCTCAAAGAATGGATTTTCCACCATCGCGGACCTTCTCCGCCTCGTTCCTCCAAGGGCAACAACATCCCCCTTGACCACCGCCCGCCCCAAAAGGCCCTGCTTGAATATCTCTGAAGATGCCCGGATCATGATCCCTTTCCTTGCCGGGGCGATGGTAACTTTCTTTGCCTCTTTGATGTCAACCTTCCGGATGGCGACCATCTCCCCGATCCCTGCTTTTGCATTTCTCCTGACGATGCCGTCCATCCTGATGATGTTGAGCCCGATATCTCCGGGATAAGCCCTGTCGGAGATAGCTACCGACTTCCGCTCGCCCTCGATTTCCACGATATCCCCAACCCTCATCCCCAGGCTTTGCATGATCCCCGAATCGATACGGACAATCCCTTTGTTGACGTCATCCTGGATGGCTTCCGCTACCTTCAATTGCAGGTCTTGGCCAAGCTTTTTCTTCTCCATAAAAGTTTTGAGATATAGGGGGATTTTATAAACCTTTGGTTAGATGAAATGGCTGGCAGATAAACAATAAAAAAAGGGCAACCCCCATCATTTTCCACAATCTTTTTAATGGGGGGTAAATCTCGGTTATAGTGTGCGGATGTGCCGGAGTGGCCAAACGGGACAGATAATCCCTAAAAGGGGGATTCGTCCAAGCTTAGGTCAGTCTGGCGCCAAGGTGTGCCGAGCGCAAGCGATGACTGAAAGACACCTGTTAGCTTAGTGCTTTCCCAGGTTCGAATCCTGGCATCCGCATTTATTTTCTTCAGTCGGGCAATTCCGAGCGATGCGAGGAATTGACCCCGGGCTGATAAGGGTGGAACCCTAATTGACCCCGGGCTGATAAGGGTGGAACCCTTATGCGGTGTGCTTTCCCAGGTTCGAATCCTGGCATCCGCATTTATTTTCTTCAGTCGGGCAATTCCGAGCGATGCGAGGAATTGACCCCGGGCTGATAAGGGTGGAACCCTTATGCGGTGTGCTTTCCCAGGTTCGAATCCTGGCATCCGCATTTTTTTATTTTTTCCACATTTTGTTTTATTATAGGATTATGTCATTTTCTTGTCGACAACAAGCTTTAAATTCAGCATACGACCATCCTCCATTGTTTATTGCGGAGATTTCGGAGTGGCCAAACGAGCAAGCTTCAGGCAGAGAAAACAGCCGTTATTGTTTTCTAAGGAAACAGCTTGTGGCTCAGTGCCTACGTGGGTTCGAATCCTACTCTCCGCATTCTCAGTGCCTACGTGGGTTCGAATCCTACTCTCCGCATTTATTCTATCTATTTTCTCCGCATCAATGCTTCCCATAATCTTCATTCGTGCGCTTGAGCGCCGAAGGTGCGAAACGCACATGAGGAGGTGTCGGAACCTTAGGTTCTGACGTGGGAATCCTACCCCCCTCAGTTTTATGGTGAGATCAACGCTTTGTTTATCCTCTTTTGGTGTTTCCCCTCTACATTTATAAAATAGGTTGTAGAGGGTAAGTTTTATATATAAGGACAGCATACTACTCCAAGTATGGTGTATATCTACAAAAAGATAATTGGAAAAGTGCCTTACTATTACTTGCGAGTCTCTGAGAGAAAGGGCAGCAGGGTAATAGCCAAGGACATCGCCTACCTGGGTAATTCAATAGAAGAATTGAGAAAATCGTTGGATAATCTACCCCCGTTTAAAGAGAAAATTAGAAAGGCTCACAAAACAATCCACAAGTTTATAGAATCAAACCATTATCTGGAACAGGTAGCCTCTATGAAATGGAAGAGAGACCCGTTTATAGGGGACAGCCTTGCCGGAATAGAGGCATGCAAGCTTCACTTTCAATCAGTCTTTAAAAAAAATGACGAGTCAACAAAAAATGAGATACTAAAGAACTTTGTAATCGAATTTGCTTTCAACACAGCTTCGATAGAGGGCAATACTATAACCCTTCAGCAGGCAAGGAACCTGCTCGAAGAAGGGTTAACACCGAAAGACAAGACCCTAAGGGAGATATTCGACCTTCAGAATACTGAAAAAGTATTTCTGAGTATTATCGGTTCAGATGAAGAGCCATCGCACGAATTTATAATAAGGATCCATTCGGGCCTGATGGAAAATATTGATGCACGAAGGGGCTACCGAACAACAGACGTCAGGGTTATACGGGCAAACTTCAAGTCAACTCCTGCACCCTATGTAAAAACAGATATGGGCATCTTGCTCAGGTGGTACGATGACAATAAAAAAAAGATGCATCCATTGGCCGTGGCAACAATCTTTCACCATAAGTTCGAGGTGATACACCCATTCATGGATGGAAATGGAAGGACAGGAAGGATGCTGCTTAACCATTTCTTGATGCAAAATGGCTATCCCCCAGTTATAATCCACAGGAAACTGCGTTCAGAATACCTAGAAAATCTAAGGGAAGCGGATAAATCCGACTTGACGAAGGCCACAATAGGGGAGTATTCCCCTTTAGTCTTATTTATTGCAGATGAGTTGAGCGAATATTATTGGAATATATTCCTCTGATTAACCCTGCGCATTAAACAATAAGGTTTATGCGCACTCTCCGCATTAATCCCTAAGGGCAATACGGTCCGGTGAAATGCAGAACCGCTTCCCTGTCAGAGTCTTTTGGTCGTCATACAAATGCCCGAGGTGGTGGCCGCATCTCTTGCATTTCACCTGGATCTTTTTCACTTTTTTGTTGGTTAAAGACTCGGTTGCAACACTGCTGGAATCAAAAGCCCTGAAAAAACACGGCCAACCGGTTCCGGAATCATAC
>JACPII010000061.1 GCA_016188175.1 Candidatus Woesearchaeota archaeon
ACCCAGCAGGTAAAGGTCCAGTCGCTGCAGGAGTATCACCGGTTTTTGGTTTAAGGAGGGAACGTCTACTTTTTCAATAAATCCTCTTTTATTTTTTCGAATTCCCTCTTTAATCTTGGAAGATCATTGGTGATGATGCTCCAAACGATATCCAAATCCACCCCAAAATAATGGTGGATGAGAATATCCCGTGTTCCCGCAATGTCCTTCCATGAAACATGAGGATATTTGTTCTTGAAGGATGCCTGAATATTTTTTACTGCTTCTCCAATAACCTCTATCCCGCGGACAATGGCATACTGCTGCAATTCTTTATTTGCGAGCGTCTCCTTCGTAAGCCCAGCCGAGAATTTTTCAATCTTGCTGATATTCTCAAGAACATGGTTAATAAAAACAAGAGGGTCTTTGCCATTCATAATATTCTGACCTCTTCACGTAAGATTCTTTCTTTAAGGTAAGGGTTCAAGCCGTTGTAGGTTACTAAGTCAACCTTCTTTCCGAGAGTGTCTTCAAGTTCAACTTTGATTCCCGAAAATCCAAATCCAATCCCTTTGGGGGGTTCGATAACGATATCCACATCACTCATTTTCTTTGGATTTCCTTTTGCATAAGAGCCAAAAATACCTGCACGAGTAACCTTATTTTTCCTTAAAACAAGCAGTGCTCGTTTTTTTATGAACCCCATTGTCGTTTGCATAGGTATAAAGGTGTGAAAATACTTTATAAATGTGCTTCTTTTTTTTATGGAAACTACAAAAATGGGGTTTGTTTATCATTGGAATTCCTCTAATCACGACGATGACAGCAACGAAGGCAGCCGTCAGGGCCATCAAAGCCCTCAAAACCCAGCAGGTAAAGGTCCAGTCGCTGCAGGAGTATCATCTTAAGTTAGAGTAGGGATTCTGCCTCTTGCTGTCTGCCTTAAAGAACGTGGGTGTCGGATTTCTTTCGAGTGAAAAACTTCTTTAGGAAGAATTTCCAGGAGTATTATTACCTGGCGTATCATTCACTATTGGAGTATTACCCCCGCTTGGAGGAGTATTATTACCTGGCGTATCATTCACTATTGGAGTATTACCCCCGCTTGGAGGGGTATCATTAACGGGAGTGTTATTAACTATAGGAGTATCGTTCTGAGGCGTATCATTAAAGGCCGGTGGAGTATCGTTCTGAGGCGGTAAGGGTAGCCTTACACAAACACCCACCCCCGAACAGCTTGAACGATTTGGGCATACAATGTCTTTCTCATAGCCGACCTTCTTATTATTGATGCAAAATACCTCAGTAAGCAATGAGTTATTGCAGAAATCATAAACCGTTCTTTTCCTATTCTGGTTGGTGGTGTATTGAACCCTCCCTTTCAAAAATGGGTCTCTATTCTGCCTGAATGGTCCCTCACATTTCTTTACATTTTCTTGGGTTGATATCGCAAGGCCAACGTTACTTAAGCCGGATTCACTTATATCATTGTCAATAACTGCAGATGGGTCTCCTGTTTCAGATTGGTATTCCTCGGGATTAGAGCATGCTGCAAGAACCAGAATTATCAAAGAGAGAGAGAGAGAGCGTCAGGGCAAATTTCATCTGTGTTTTAATAAATGCCCAGTATATAAAACCTTGCAACCAAAAGATAGTAGTCACATCTTATTTCAATCAAGCGTTGGCATACCTTCTTCAGAGGTTCATGCCATTCCTCGGCACATATAGCCCCTGACAAGAACTTATAAAAACTCTTAAGCTCCCCTTTTCTGCCCATGCCCACTGAACCCATCACCTTTCTCAAGGAGCAGAACACCGACGAAGAGATTTATGCTATTCTCAACCCCGTCGTTGCGCAGTGGTTCAGGAATAAGTTTGGGGCGTTTGCGATTCCGCAGAAATTTGCCATCCTCCCGATCCATTCAAGGGAAAACATCCTTGTTTCCTCACCGACAGGAAGCGGAAAAACCCTCACTGCCTTCATGTCAATCCTGAATGAGCTGGTTGACTCTTCCTTGAAAAGGATTCTTGAAGACAGGGTGTACTGTGTTTATGTCTCCCCCCTCAAGGCTCTTTCCAACGACATATTGGTTAACCTTCTCAACCCATTAAAAGAAATCGAAGACCTTGTCCAGAAAGGGGGCCAGGGAAAGGGCAGCCTTGGCATCAGGGTTGCCGTAAGGACTGGCGACACTTCAGTCAAAGAGCGCTCTGCGATGCTCAAGGCCCCGCCCCATATCCTGATAACAACTCCGGAGTCTGTTGCCATTCTTCTCTCCTCAGAAAAATTTATCAGCCATCTCCAAAAGGTTGAGTGGTTCATCATGGATGAGGCCCATGCGCTTGCAGAAAATAAGCGGGGTGTCCATCTGTCGCTTTCGATGGAGCGCCTGGGAGCCCTTTCGCCGCATATGGCAAGGGTTGGGCTTTCTGCAACAATCTCTCCCCTTGAAGAAGTTGCCAAGTTCCTCGTCGGGCTGGAAGGTGGAAACCCCAGGCAATGCAAGATTGTCGACGTCCAGTTTATCAAGGAGATGGACCTAAAAGTGTTGAGCCCGGTAAAAGATTTGATCGGAGTTGAGCACGCGCTCCTCCATCATTCGATGTATGTTTTGATCGACAAGCTCATCCAGGAGCACAAGACTACCCTTATATTCACCAATACTCGCTCAGCGACGGAGCGTGTTGTTCATCATCTTAAAGAAAAATTTCCCAAAAACTACGCAGAAAACATTGGAGCCCACCATGGGAGCCTGAGCAGGGAGCTCCGGGTTGATCTTGAGCAGCGCCTTAGGGAAGGAAAATTAAAGGTTGTTGTCTGCAGCACTTCCCTCGAGCTGGGGATTGACATCGGGTTTATCGACCTGGTTATCTGCCTCGGCAGCCCGAAATCTGTCGCAAGGGCGCTCCAAAGGATTGGGAGGTCGGGCCATAGGCTCCACGAAAAGACGAAGGGCAGGATCATTGTCCTTGACCGCGACGATCTGGTCGAGTGTGCAGTCCTTCTGAAAGACGCCGTCGAACGGAAAATTGACAGGATCCACATCCCGAAAAATTGCCTCGATGTCCTTGCCCAGCAGATTGATGGCATCGCCATTGAGCAGCAGATCCACGTTGACAGCCTCTTCAAGCTTATCGGGCAGTCCTACTGTTACCAAAACCTCCAGCGAAAGGACTTCGATGATGTTATTGATTATCTTTCGGGAAAATATGTTTCGCTGGAAGACCGGCATATCTATGCGAAAATCTGGCACGACGAAACAACAGGTTTTATCGGAAGGAAGGGGAAGATGGGAAGAGTCATCTACATGACCAACATCGGGACGATTCCCGACGAGATTGCCGTCAAGGTTAAGGTCGGCGACCAGATGGTCGGGACGATTGAGGAGGCATTCCTCGAGCGCCTCCGTCCAGGCGATATTTTCGTCCTTGGGGGCAATGTCTACGAATTCAAATTCAGCAGGGGCATGGTTGCCCAGGTTTCCGCGTCAGCAAACCGGCCCCCGACCGTGCCGTCCTGGTTTTCCGAGATGCTCCCTTTGTCGTATGACCTTTCCCTGGACATCGGGAAATTCAGGAAATTGCTCAGTGAGAAGTTTGATGCGAAGAGGCCGCCTGAGGACATCATCGCATTTATCCACGATCACCTGTACGTCGACAAAAATGCGGCAGAGAGCATCTTCCATTATTTTGATGAGCAGTACCGCTTTGCGAAAATTCCATCCCACACCCGGATCGTGGTTGAGCATTTTTCCGATGAGCACGGCTTCAGGCACGTCATCTTCCATGCGCTGTTTGGGCGCCGGGTCAATGATTGCCTTTCACGCGCGATAGCATTTGCCATCGGAAGGACCCAGCATAAGGACGTTGAGCTGGGCGTCAATGATAACGGGTTTTATGCAAGGACAACGAAAAAAGTTGATGTCATGCACGCGTTCCGGCTTTTGAAAAGCGCTGAGCTGGATAAGATCATGGAGATGGCGATCGACAAGGCTGAAGTTCTTCAGCGGAGGTTTCGGCATTGCGCCGGCCGTGCGCTGATGATATTGCGGAATTACAAGGGGTATCAGAAGCACGTCGGAAGGCAGCAGGTAAGCTCGATGATTTTGCTCAGCGCCGTCAGAAGGATATCCCAGCACTTCAGCATCCTCAAGGAGGCGCGGAGGGAGGTCCTCGAGGACCTGATGGACATCCAGAACGCCAAATTGGTTCTGGAAGGGATCGAAAAGAAGGAAATCAAGATTGAAGAAATCTATACTCAGCTTCCGTCCCCCTTTGCCCTTAATCTCGTCACTCAGGGAAGGACGGACGTGATGAAGATCGAGGACAGGGTTGAATTCCTGAAAAGGATGCACCAGCAGATACTCGCGAAGATTGGGAAAGGGAAAACCGTTTAATGGACGGTAAGCTCCTTGGTAACTGCCTCCTTGATTCTTCCATAAATCGGGAGTAAAATCTCAAGCAAGGGGCCCAATTCAATCGGTGAAAACTGTTTTCCATAATATTTGGACCTGTTCCTCAGGTATCGGATATGGTCAATATCCTTGGCCTCTTTTTCATTAAGGATGTCTTGTTCAAGAAGAAAAGAAATCGGAGCCTCATGTGAATACGATTTAAAACCCCTCAATGCCAGAAGGGAATCCATCAATTCTCGTATTGCCTCATAACCGTTTTCAAAGACAAACTTTGTCGGCTCTTTAAAGGGAAAGAATGCATGAAAGCGAGATTCTGCGTCTTGAAAAAGGCTGTTTGCCAAGGGAACGTCCGGTGAAATTTTATTCACCTCCTGAGAATCCAGGAAAGAATGGAAAGGCCTCATGGCATCACCCCCCATAGGACAATCCCCTGCCTGATGTTCTCAAGAAGGGTCGGGGGTGCATTAGGCAGAAGATGGACCTGCAATCTCCTTTTGAGCTTCTTCTCTAGATGGGCGAAATCAACGGGAACTTCTTCGGAAAGGGCAATATCAATATCTGATTTTTCTGTGTCCTCTCCTCTTCGAAAGCTTCCGAACAGGACGGCTGATCTTACCGGATGCTCTTCAAATTGTTCCAGTATCCCTGACTCGATGAGCAGATATACATTTTTCCATCTCTTCCAAAGAAAGAAACGGCTGTTCTGTTTGTTAGCGCCCAAAACCCTGCTTCTCCCAACTTTTTTCTCTTGGAGCAGATCCTCTTTGAGCAACGGAGCTGCCAGCCTTGATATCTGTGTCGGAGAAAGATGCAAGGCTTTACCTAATTCCCGTATCCCCTTTGCTGTTGAGGGATGGATGCAAAAATAAGTAAACAGTTCATTGTCTAAAATATGTTTCATATGGAACAAAAAATGGACATCTAAATATAAATGTTTCTATTAGCGGTACTTAGTCAGAAGGCTGAAGTTTTGGTTTTGACATTCCTATTTATCCGGTCGGGAAACCCAACAACAATGGCGAGGCGAGGTCGGGGCCGCCCTCCTCCTGCAAGGCAGGAACGCTAGATTCTCCTCCGTCCGAAGGACCGGAACACTACGCTCACCCCTCCGGGGTGACCGAGCAGGGCAA
>JACPII010000062.1 GCA_016188175.1 Candidatus Woesearchaeota archaeon
GATCAGGTCCAACTCACTGTGTTTCAGGCTGGCCAGTTGGCAGATAACCCATTTTCATGCGCCGGTAACTCATACTCAACCCAGATAAACCTTGATGGGGGGGACGGGTTTAAATTTATTGAGGTAAGAGCCAGGGACAAAGCGGGCAACACGAACACCGCTGCAAAGCTCATCACATTGGACACGGTAGTTCCCGAAATCATTATTACAGATATAGCAAACAACCCTCAGCTCATCCTTGGCAGGATGCCATTGCAGACCAGCATCGAGTCAGTAACCTTGCGGGGCATGGTAAGGGACGATAACCTTGCAACCCTTTCCGTCCTGCAAAACAATGTTTCTGTTCCAAAAGTTTCTCTCAGGGCTCAGCAGGGAACCGTTCAGTCTGTTTTTGAAGCTAACATCTCGTTAGCCGGCATCCCCGGAGAGGAACGCGTAAACACCATCGAGATTATCGCCGTGGACACATTCGGCCAGATCGGTAAACAATCCTTAAACATCACTAAAGACCTTGCCGGGCCAAATATCACCTCTTTTGTTCCCCCTACATTTTCTGTCCATGATGCCCAGCCAATCCTAAGCCTTGCCACCCATGAAACATCAGAAAAATGCTCCTTGACCTATCCCCTGCAGGTTACTAGTGGTGTGAAAACAGAGGAGTTCATCTCCAATGACAAGAGAAGTTTTTTCGTTGCCCTCTCTACACCTATCCGAAACATTGCAGGCTCAACATCAGCCCAATCCATCTCCATCAACTGCACCGATTCTTTGGGAAACACCGCAACCCACCTCCGGACCCTGCAGGTTGACTTCGAAGATCCTCAGGTCGCCAGCTTTGATATAGACTATTTTGAAAAAACATTCGTCCAGGGAAATGTCGATTCCAAAACGTTCCTGATAACAAAAATCCCGGCTGGAGCAGGCCTCCGCTTGAGTGCCGAAACAAACGAAGATGCCCAGTGCGCATTCAAGGAAGGCTCAGCCATCATCCCGTTTGCGTCCGACGGGGTTTCTGACACAGGACTCTTTGTTAGGGCCCATCAGACAGGAATTATTCCGATAGATGATATCACGAACCGCTCATTCCTCATCGGCTGCCGTGATAAATCCGGCCGTTTAAGCCTGCAGAAAGAGATAAAGCTCATCATCAATTCAGTCGTTGGCCTTGACGCCCCCCTCATCATTCTCCAAAATCCGCCCTACTCTTCTCTCGGGATTGCCGCCGCCGCCTTTTCCAACAGGACGGTCGTCTTCGAAGGTTCAATAACCTCCCTGACGCTGGGCGTCCAGATAGATGCTGCCCAGCTTGCCATCGCCGGAACAACATCCTCAATCCCCCTCGAGGTCAACGGCCATTTCCAAAAAACCGTCGGGCCGTTGCCCTCAGACGGCATTTTCAATTTCACCGTCTTTGCAAATAACACCCGGGGCAATAAGACATTCTTGAAAGGGGCAGTCTCGATTGACACCGAAGGCCCGGGAGGGTGTGTCACCATCAATAATGCGAGGTCGTGCAGCGCGATTGGCCAGGCAAAGATTCTTGCTCAGCAGCTGGCCTCTGCATCAGTTTCATCCCCATCATCCGGGCCAATTCCGGTGTGCGGGGATAATATCTGTTCTTTCCGGGAGCATTGCTTCATTGATTGCTTGGTTACCGACATCCCTATTTTTTCAGCAGCGGGCGAAATGGTGAATCCTGATGGAACTATACTATTCAGCGGGGTCTATGAAGACAACCAAACAAACGTTTTTTTTGCGAAAGTTCTTGTCGCAAACACTTCTAGTCTCATTCTGCAGGAATTGAATTCTACCCTCGTAAGTGAGCACCTTGTCTCAAAAGTGAATGTCCTTAACCAGCCTGCGTTCTTTAACGGCAAAAATGCAGTCTGGCAGGCCAGGCAGGGCAATAACCATTACCTCATTTTCATCTATTCAGAAGATTCCCAAAGCGATATCCCATCCCTCATCCTCCAAAGATATTTTTCAAAATACCCGAGCGTGTTGACATAACATGGTTAAACGGATTCCGGAAATGGAGCCTGCAGACGAGAAAGGATTTGCAGGAAAGAAGGTGCCGGGAATAGAGAATCCACTTGCAGGAAAGAAGGGACTTGAGATGGGGGATGGGCTTGTAGTGGTGAATAAACGTACCGTAGCGAATGAATGTGGAATACTAAAGGAACTCCCCATAGGGGATGCTCTTGCAAGGAAATATAGCTCCTTCCTTAGCCATCTATTTCCCTTGTGCCTTTTTGTATTATTCATCCCATTAACCTTTGCCGTAGACCTCAGGCCGGCCATCATCGTTAATTTTACTGAGCAGGTTGACCCCCTTTCAATATCATTTAACCTCACAAACCAGTCCGGCTCGATATTTCCCATTTCTGTGGAGAGCAGCCAGGACGATACTATATTCACGTTTCGCCCTGTGAGTGACCTGAATCCGGGGCTTTACACCTTTAGGGCGCAGGCAAGCGACCGTAATGGAAACCGCGGAGACCTTATACAATTTGTTTTCTCCATCACCATCCCCGGGCTGAATATTGCCCTAAAAAGCCCAAAATTTGGGATTTCGGCAGCAACTCCCTTTAACCTCACCGTGCAGACCGATCGGCAGTCAGCCTGTAAATATTCTTTCCTGGCCCAGGATTTTGCGGAAATGCCATCAGCCTTTTCCTCAACGGACGGCCTCAACCACACAAGGGATTCATTCACCGGTGTCGGGGCCCTTCAGGTAAAATGCAAAGATAATTTTGGCACCGTGACCTCTGCTTCCTTTCCCCTGAGCATCGACAATTCCCCCCCGGATATTGTTGCAAAGCAGGCAGACCCCGCATTTGAGATTCCCCCCTCAACTCTCCTCGTCATAAAGACAAACGAGCCGGCCATCTGCAAATTTTTGAAAAATGTCAGCAATGCAAGTTTTTCCTCTATGGCGCCTTTCCCCGGATTTGACCCCGACCTGGAAACTGCGTTCCGGACGGACCACCAGCAGCAGTTGGGAAGTTCCGAGCTGGCAAACAATCAGACCAACAGATTTTTTGTCCGCTGCCAGAACAGGGCTGGTCTTTTTTCCGTTACCGAAAGCATCGATATCGAAGTGGATGCAAACAACCCCCCAGCCATGTCCATAATCGGCCCAAAAAGATTTTCCACCGATACGACTCCCCTCTTTAATATCACCACAAACAAAAGATCAACCTGCCGTATTGCAGATAATCCGGACATGAATGCTGCCGTGAGCATGAATGGCATCGAGAAGGTCCATACCCTCCAGGTCGCGAGCCCCCTCCCTCAGGGGACCTACGCAAAGACCGTTGAATGCACCTTTGCCGTCGAGGGTTCCCAGAAATCTTCCTTTTCTTTTACCGTTGATACTTCCCCGCCGTCCGTCACCAGGGTAAATATCACGTCAACGTCTTCCAACAATCCAAACGTAACGACAAGGAAAGACCAGGTGTGCGCAAGCTGGGAGGCTGTCGACAACCAAAGCGGAATTGACCATTATGGGATGTATGTTTTTTTGGACTTGCCCGTCGATGAGCTTATCGCTTCAACCCTGACCGCTGCAGCCAGCACCTGCGTTGCCGTCCAGCTCAATGTTTCTCAGAAGGTGTTCGTGTCGGTGGCTGCGATCGACAAGGCCGGGCTGAGCAGCATTAACCGGACAAGCCCGGTTGTTGGTGTCGAGGCTGGCGGTCCGGGAGTCAGCGCGTGCAATAACGGAGTCAAGGATTCCAATGAGGCAGGTGTTGATTGCGGGAGTTCCTGTAATAAAGGCTGTCCTTTGGGTGCAGTTTGCGGTGTCAGCGGAGACTGCGCAAGCAATTTTTGCAATTCATCCGGATTCTGCAGCAGGCCTGGCTGTGATGATGATTCCAGGAACGGCCAGGAAACCGATGTTGACTGCGGCGGCAATTGCGGGAAATGTGATCTGGGAAAGTTATGTGATAAGGATGGAGATTGCAGGTCCGGCCAGTGTGATTCCAGCACCAGCCGCTGCGCGGAAAAGAAAGATTCATGCGAAAATAACCGCCTCGATCCCTCTGAATCCGACGTCGACTGCGGTGGAAGCTGTGGCCCCTGTGCCGTTGGATTGAAATGTGATGCAGATGCAGATTGTGTGAGCACCGCATCTTGTGATGATGGCACCTGCGCGCGAAAGGCAGTGGATACCGACGGGGATAGTGTTGCCGATGATAAAGATAACTGTTTGACCGTCAGGAACAAAGATCAGGCAGATACGGATAAAGATGGCGAAGGTGATGTCTGCGACAAAGACAATGACAATGATGGCCTGCCAGACGAATGGGAGCAGCGGTTCTTCAATTGCCAGGTGTGCGCAAATCCCAATGATGACCCCGATCAGGATGGCCTGACAAACATGGAAGAGTTTAAGGCCTACAAAGACCTCGATCCCAAGCGGGCAGACACCGACGGCGATGGCTTTTCCGATAAGGAAGAGATCGATGCAGGCACCGACCCCTTGGACCCAACCATGTTCCCCACCAGTGTTGGGATTCTTGTCGGAATTATCTTAGGGTTAGTCATCCTTGGAGCCGGAGGTATTGGTGGATATCTTTGGTACATCAGATCAAGAGCTAATGCTCCGAAGCCATCCTCAAGGGAGCCGGTAAGGTTTCAATCTCCGATAGAATCCCCGCCCAAAAGGGAAGGGGCTGGGAGATTTGAAGAGCCTCCGCAGCCAGGGCAAATGACAAGGCCAATTCAGAGGATGCAAAACAGTCCTCCTCCGCGCCCCCCCCGGAACGAAATTCCAGGAAAGGCTCAGCCCGGGGCTGGCAGTAAACCTCAGAGTGATATCTTTTCAAAACTTTCGACGATAGCTAAGGCTGAGCGGAAAGAGCAGCTCGTAGGGCAGATTAAGCGATTGCATCTCCCGCCTAAGGAATTGGAGCGGAGGATAGACGCCTTGAAGAAGAGGTTAAAAGGTAAGTAGCGCCGGGGAATCTGAGTTATATTACTCAAAAGTCGCTGGGTGTAAAGCCACAAAGTGGTACCAAAAACGCAGAGCGTTTTTCAGTACCCCGCTCTTTAGAGCGACTTTTGAGTCTAAAAATGCGAACGTAAAAGCTTTGAAGTTGCGAAACAACGAAAAGTACCAGAAACGCAGAGCGTTTCTCAGTACCCCGCCCTTTAGGGCGGGATAGTTCGCATTTTTTTACTTGTGATGCACAAATCAAGGCCGAAAGGAATGGTTCAATAGCGAGTGAGCAAAATGTCCCGTAGCCAGATGCAGACCCAGATCCTATTCTATGTGATGACCGTCATTATCTTTGGGTTTATCCTCTTGTACGGCTACAATGCCCTTTCCGGTCTCGGGAAGCGGACCGAGCAGATATCGTTCATCAAGCTGAAGACGGATTTGACATCATCCGTTGAGAGGATAGCAACCGATTTTGGCACCGTCAAGAGGGAAGAGTTTTCCATAGGGGGAGACATAAAAGAGGTCTGTTTCGTCCAGACTTTTAATAGGTCATCTTCCCTCAGTTTATTCTCTATTCCTGTCAGCTATCCCTTTATCTGGAACAGCGTCGTTGAATCAGGCTCAGACCACAACGTTTTTGTGATGAGCACCGAACTGGAAGAGTCTTTCGCTGTTGGTCCGATAAATATAAAGAATCCCGCTGTGGCAAATCCAAGGGGGTTTTTGTGTATCCCCATCGTCAGGGGAAACCTCAGGGTCCAGTTCCAGGGGATGGGCAACCATGCATTGCTGAGCCCTTGGTAGCAGCGGTGTATTGGTGGTGCACCATGAGCCAGCCTCATAAGGGGAGCACTATCAATGGGCACGTTTTTTCTTAAACGGTCGGAGGTGGGTAAATGAGATGTGAAATGTGCGGGAGGGAAGGGAATTTAAACAAGGCTGATATTGAAGGTTCTGTGCTCTCCGTTTGTGAAGGATGCTCCTCATTCGGGACGGTTATCTCATCAAAGCTTGCTCTTCGCCAAAGGAGTATCAGCCCCTATCGTCTCCAGGAGCCGGAAAAGCTATTGGCCCTTATCCCAAATTACCCCTCCCTTATCAGGCAAAAGCGGGAAGCCATCTCCCTGACTCAGGAAGAGTTTGCCAAAAAGATTGGCGAGAAGATATCGCTCGTGCATAAGATAGAGACCGGTGCTTTTGATGCCAACATCGCTATCGCGAAGAAAATTGAGCGGGTCCTGGGCATCAAGCTTGTTCAGGAACAATCAGTCCCCGATGCCCATGTGCAAAAAGGGCCATCGGCAGCCTACACCATCGGAGACATCTTAAGGGCGAAAAGTAAATAGGGTATGGTCCCCTTTTTTGTACGAAAAAATTGCATTGCAATTTTTTCGTATTAGGAACTGAAGTTTTGCGTTTTCCTTTTTAAATAGCAAGTTTTAAGGGAAGCCTGTTTCACGTAGATTTTGGTGACCCACCATGAAACAAGTGCTTCCCGAAACAACTGTATTGAACTCAATTATAAGTTTTGCGAAAAAGTGC
>JACPII010000065.1 GCA_016188175.1 Candidatus Woesearchaeota archaeon
CCCCGCGACGGACTCAAGGTTGACTCAAAGGCGTTTCGACCTTAGGATGCTAAACAAATACAATTTTCCCTTAAACCGACTGAAGAACGACAAGCGTTTCCGTCCTTTCGATGCCGGGGATGCTTCTTAAGAACTTTATCACAAATTCGTTCAGCTCATCAACTGTTTTTGTCCTGACTTTCACCAGCAGATCAGACCTGCCTGCAATGATGGAGGCTTCCTCAACAAATTCGTTTTCCCTCACCTTTTTGGCCAATGCAGCCTGGTCAGTCACAACTCCTGAAGGGAGGTGGTACATCACCGAAACTAGGACATAGGCTATCACATCCCCCAACAGCTTGTGGCTCATCACAACGGAATACTTTTCGATGATGCCAGTCCGCTCAAGCTTTTTTATCCTGTTGTGGACTGTCGTGATAGGCATTCCTGTCTTTTTTGCGATCTGCTTTGTCGTCAGCTTTGCATTTTCCTTGAGGATGTTCAGCAAGCGGTAATCCTTATCGTCGAGGTTTTTCATATTATTCTCCTTAATTGGAATATTTTCCGATATTGTATATAAATATTTCCTTTTTTTCCACTATTCTTGGAATAAATTTATATATTTATGGTATTTTCTTCCACGTAAATAACTACTTCGGAGTGATTAACTAAGATGGAGAGATTATCGATGAATAACGACGCATCTGAGAAATAAGCATTGTTCAGGAGGTTTTTATGACCATTTACCGCGCAGTAGATGACCGTCAACGGGGGGCAGTTGAGTTAACTGCCGCATGGATGTCGGAAAATGATCAAACGTTGATAGCTGGAAAGCCGTCGTTCAATGAACAGGTTCCCGTAAAATTGTCTTTTCTAAAACGATTGGTCTTTGGGGATAGATATGGTTATTTGGATGATTTCCTGTTAAGTGGAGGTGTATTGTTTGTTACCCATCCAGCTTACAGCCAAACATGTGCCGAAAAGGTCAGAGTGTATGATGTTCACTCCTGTGCATTGGATTTAAGTGTTAAAAAATCGCTTTGGCCATCCCAACGATGGGGAACCGCTGACACAGGAAAGGCGCTTTATTTCTCAGGGGCGGACGGATTAATCTATATTGTTGTTGCGGGAGGGAGCCCCCCTGATACCGAAGTCGAAGATTATCGGGATTTCAAGGTAGACTTAACATCGTTGATTGAGGCGGCAATCAGCCCTTTTGCAGAGTCAAAAAAGAAAAAAGTGAAATCAGCGTTAACTCCTTATGATTCAACTAGTTTTCCCCCGTTCGGCACTTCGGTTCCTGGGGCGTATACACCATTGCCCCCGTCATTTTACCCGGATCCTCAAAATCCAGGCCAGGTTATACATACCGAAGGAAAAATCGGGGGAGTATTCATTGACGACCAGATATTACGAAATGCAGAATTGGGTTACCGTCTTGTGAACCATGGTGAACCAAGATTATTCAGATTAACGGCGAATAATGCATCGGATATCATCAAAAACGCAACAATAGGGCATAATGGATTTCAAAGACGTTTATCGACGCAGTTAGCCAGAGACCGTTTTAAGCCCCACATGGTCCTTAAGGTGGATGGGCCTGTGCTCCACCAAAGCCAGCTATTGAACATGGCATCCAGAGGCCAAAAGTATGGTGGAGAAACGCTTACAGAACAAGACATCCTATTGGAGCAATGGGTTACGGCAAGGCCTACCCACAGAATTGACATCTCCATCTCTTCTGCAGTCCCAACGAAGGAAAACTTCAAAGAGTTCAAATCCGGACCGTGGGGGAACTGGACGAGGCAGAAGTTATTGGCCCCATGATCGGAAGCTTTAGATCACACGCCGTCGCAAATGCTGCACATGATTCAAGAAGATTAAAGCTAAGAAGCAGAGTATTGCAGCCAACACTCTATTCATTGGTAGTTGACCCAAAAGTGATTCCTGCGGCGCTTGGACGATTTTGCCCATATAAGATATTTCCCATAAAAATAACCCAGCACCCAAAAGGGGAGGGAAAAAATGAACCTATTAAACATGTTTAGGCCGAAGAGGAAAAGACCGAAGATCTGCCTCGTGTTCTGCGGCGGAACCATCGGGATGGTCAGGGATAAAAAAACAAAAGCCCTAAAACCAGCAAAATCCATAAAAGAAGTATTGTCCATTGCCCCGGAGATCCATCGATTTGCGGATATTGACTATGCGTTTATTGGAAATATAGACAGTACAAACGTGCAGACCCATCATTGGGCTACTATTGCAAGAACTATCCAAGAGAGATATCACCGTTACACTGGGTTTGTGGTGACTCATGGAACGGACACGTTAGCGTATACCGCCTCAGCACTCTCCCTTGCCTTACAAAACCTGAATAAGCCGATAGTGCTGACGGGATCCCAGATGCCTCCCGATGATTTAGCAAGCGACGCAAGAAATAATCTGATCAATGCTTTCCGGGTTGCAACGATGGATATTGCTGAAGTCGTCATCTGTTTTGGAGATTCTATCTTAAAGGGGATACGGGCACAAAAGTGGAGTGAATTCGAACTCAATGCATTTCACTCCCCCCTCTTTCCGAAGTTAGGCAAGATTGGGGCGGACATTGAACTGACCCCCTATGTTGAAAGAAGCACGGAGGGAGTGAGCTTACCTCTAGACTGTAAACCCGATTTTGAAAGGGGGGTTGTTGAGATAAGGTTGTTTGCCAGTTTGAATCCTGAGATGATAAAGGTACTGCTCGATTCTGGATTGTGCAAAGGCCTTATATTCCAGTCGTATGGGGCTGGAAATATTCCCACAAAGGAGAACTCCCTCATCCCGTTGGTAACATACGCAATAAAGAAAAAGAATATTCCGGTATTGATTTCCACCCAATGCACAGGGGGAAAGGTAAGGGTAGGCGTTTATGATACAGGGTATCAGGCATTTAAAGTTGGAGCAATCCCCACCCTTGACATGTCCTTGGAGGGGGCTTCGGTAAAACTTTCCTGGTGCCTTGCCCAGACAAAAAACATCGATATTATCAGAGAGATGATGAACACAAACTATGTTGGTGAGATAAATCTGGAAAAGAAAGCGGGGTAGATCGATTATAACCGAAGACCAGGCTATAGATATTTACTTAAGTCAAATTCGGCAGTACGGCATACGCTTGCAATCCCTCCAGGATTCTCTCTCGACCAGTCTAACATATTGATAACAAGGCCATCAATACCCAATAGTTCCGGGCAATGGGTTGCGACAAAGAGCTGATTGCCTCTTTGTTTGAGGAATCCTTCTAACAGCCCCACCAATTTTCTTATATTTCCGATACTAAGGTTGTCTTCTGGCTGATCGAGGAAAAGAATGGTATCTGCCGGTATATCTGTTGACAATGCCCTAGACAGCCTCTCCCATTTATATTGGCCCTTCGAGAGCCTTGACAATCTTGCCCGTTCAGGATCCGTTTTAGGTTCTAAACTCCGCAGATAGGGTTCAGGCTGATCGTCTCCCCTTATCAATCGGCAGGCCGGCTTTTTCCCCGTATATTTAACATCAAGATATTTTCCAATCGTTTCGTTGATGCCAAACATCAGCTGAATGAAAAGCTTGTAAAGAAGAGTGCTCTTGCCAGAGCCATTTCTTCCAACGATTGCCACATAAGGGGAGTCGGTAGGTAACACTAGATCTTCGGGCAGGGGAGGTACTGGATAACCATCCAACCCCTGCGCATACGGAGTATACCTATTGATAACCTCAATCTCGATTTCCCCTTTGGAGGGATTGGGCACTTTGAATGTATACCTATGGAAATCAGGCTTAATTCTTATTGATGTTATTCGACTACGTCCTTCTTGTTTTTTCTGATGAAAAGAAAATTGGCTCCTCCGTAAGGGCTTAATATGCCGAT
>JACPII010000063.1 GCA_016188175.1 Candidatus Woesearchaeota archaeon
GTATAATTTCAAAGAAAGGCGCCCCATCGGGGACACCCCCTTTGACCACGGCTTTACCGGCCTTGAATTTGACGGAGATGGATGGGCGACTACGGAATTGCATGATCCAAAAACGGGCGTTACTGCCTTGTACCGGCAGGACAAGCCCTTTGGGCATCAACAAATTTTTTCAGGGGAGGCGCTGCCCGATGAAGGCCGACACCGAAGGGTGTTGGCAGTTGAGCCAATGTCTGCATCCGCGGATGCGCTCAACCGGGGAGAAGAATGGGGATTATTGTGGCTCCAACCTGGGCAGGAATGGCAAGGGAACCTGGAATTGATGGTAAAACGGAGATAGCAAATTACTGATCATCCTGGGAGTAAATGGCATTGAAGTTTACCCTAACAGCTTTTTCTCAAGAATGAGCTGACCAACAACGGCAGCGGTGATGTTGTTGGCAAGCGCAGTGGGATGGCCGTCGCCGGGAATCTGAAGGACCGCTTCTGGATGATCCTGCTGATATTGCTCCATAGCCTCAAAAATGTTTGGCACGATGAGGACATCTTGTTTTTTGCTCCCCCATTCCTGGAACCACCTGAGGAACTCTTTTTCCCGCTCTTTTTCAATGTAAGGGATGATAACGAGAGATCGGTTGTTTTCCCGGACCGACGCGGCAAGGTCATCGAAATGAAGCTTGTCGTTCTCCCACAGCATCTGATATCCTTCTGAGGCTGGCTGCTGTGCATTGCCAAAAATGAGCCATCGGAAATTTTCAAACCTGGGCTTCATCAATGCTGCAAAGGTGCTTCTCCTGAGGATGGACCGGAGGAATCGTTGAAGGAGATTATGGTCATCTGCCTGAGCAGGCTGCCTGAGCAGATTAAATTCTGAAGTGACGAGGATGACAACGTCGGGGCTGAATCCCTGGGCGATGCCCTTGTAAAGAGCTACCATCTGCTGATGGCCGTAGCCGGGAACTCCAAGATTCAAGACTTCCACATTTTTTCTTTGGGCATTGAGGTATTGCTGGAGTAACAGGGGGATTGTTTCATTATCTCCGACGCCATAGCCCATCGCGTAAGAGTCGCCAAGAAAGGCAATACGCTGGGAGGCTGCTTTTCTTTTTGTGAATGGATACCCGCGAAATCCCTGCTCGTTGATCGCTGCCAACGGCTTTCCGGGAAGTGTAAATCCCTCTTGAGATGGCTTCATGAGCCATAAGGAAGGGCTTGGATAACTGTATCGGATGGCGCTTCCGAACAACATGCGGGAGCTGAACTCCAGCACTGCAAGAACAAGGATGATGGTACATAAGGAGATGGCAAGCCCGATGAAGACGTTCCTTACCTTGGTTGGTTTTCCGTCCATGAGAACATCCGCTAGATTATTTTCAGCACGACCAAGCCGTCGACCTGCAGCGCTGGAGAGAATCCCGAAGATGAGGCAATATCCTGGAACTGCTGCGGAAGAATCTCTCTGGTGGCATTTTCACCATAAACCCTTGGAAATGTTTTGAATGACATGCCATCTAAAAGAAGATACTGGTAGCCAAGGCTTTTGAGCCCGCCATGCAATTCTTCAGATGTCGTGTTCAGGAGGCTGTTCCTCAGGCTCGATTCTTTTTGGCACCAGCCGCAGACAAACATGTCCATGCCGGTGAGCAGTGAATCTTCACCGGAGAATGGAAAGACCTTTGTGTTGGGGGGAAGGTTTTCCTTAAGCCAGATGTAGCCCTGCAATTCCTGCATCGATGACCATCGCCCGTCAGGGCCCCATTGGGCAGTGTTGACCTTGTATTTTGGATAGGCTGACGTGATGCCGATGGAAACAACCGCTATTCCGATAATTGCCCATTTTACCCATTGGTTCTGGGAAAAACCGAGCAGGAACCATAATGCGGCAGGGGCAAATAAGGCAATGGCAATCGCCAGCAACATCCAAAAGCGGAATGCAAAAAGGCCGACGGGAAGGTTAAACGTAAGGCTGTTCGCGCCTAAGAACGTGAAGAGCATCCATGCGAGAGAGATGGGAATCCAAACATTCTTTCTTTCTCTCGACAACGGATTCTTAACGAGGAAAAGCGCCAGGAGAGCGAACAAGAGCATGTACGCAAACGCCCCCAAGGATTTAAAGAGGGAAAAAATCCCAAAGAGAAAAGAAAGCGCAATGCTCCCTGCTCCAACGAAGAAACGAAGCTTTGAGGTTTCATCCCTCTGCTGGAGGAGATGCCTGATAAGGAAGAACAGCAGCAGGAGCATGCCGATAAAAACGAGGATGCTTAATGCTGTGCCGATGCCGATGGGATTGTTTATCATGTTTTGGGTTCTTGCAACAAAAAAGTCATCAAAGCCGTAGGCGCGAGTCCCTGTCCCAATATCCGGCGGGAACATCGCTTTCAGCTTCGCCAGGATGCCTGCTGATGCCTGATCACCGGCCTTCGCAACATAGCCTGAAATGTTTTTTTTAAAGAAAAATGAAAAGTTTGACGACCACCACGCAAGGGACAACAGGGTTCCCCCTGCAAGGGCAGCAAAAGGATTCCATAAAAATTTCTTTTCAACGATGCACACTATCACCACGTAAAGGCCAAGCAGGATGCCCAGCTTTGCTATCTTTGTCGGCTGGACGACAAGCATCCCTGCGAGGGCAATGGCTCCAGGAACAATCCATCTTTTGTCTTCCTGGATCATTTCCAGGGCGTACATAGCTACTAAAAAGAGGGGAACGATAAGGGCGTGGGACCAGATGAAATGGCTCAGGAAGCTTGGGATAAATGAGAAAACGATCGTTGCAAACATTGCCTTATCAGGGTGGCTTATGAATTTTCCTGCGAAAATATAAAAGAACGGAATGGCGAGGGATACCATCAATGCGTTGAAGAACTTCATCGTCCAGGACAATGACGGCGATGTCTGATGGAGGATGCCCAGCAATGCATCATATGCCGGGGGGTAGGGGGCAAGATAGGCAAAATAGCCTTTTGTTGCCGATGGCGGGGGGGTTGCAGTCTTTTCTACTGCGGCATATTTTGCCCCTAAAGCATGCTCCCAGGGGTCGGTGTCTTCAAGATAGGGGTAGCTGAAAGCACCCTTCAGATGCATCGAGAGTGTAAACAGGAACAATACTAAGACTATTACTGCATAGATATTGTTTTTTGCCAGTTTTGATGAGAAGGCATGTTCCTGCTTTTTCCAGGAACGGAGGAATTTCAAGCAGTAGATAAGTATCCCGATGGAACCAGCCAGGGCAAAAATCTTCCAGTCAAGGGGGATATGGAACAGGTTAAAGATGATGGCCAGAATGGAAAAAAAACCGAGGCCAATGCCGAGCCTTGCGACATTCCTCTCAAATCCATGCTCAGGCTGCCTGCAGAAGAAGGTCGCCAATACGCCCAAGCCCCAGGTGTACACAAAAAAAAGAACGATGGTTATGACGCTCATTGGTCCCCGTAAATAAGATTTCCAAATGGAGAGTAAAATCCCGTTTCCCTTAACGAATAACTCCAGCTACTAATGGCATGATTTTTGTATGCCACCAAACCCATTGCATTTCCGATAGCATCGAAAAACCGGGCTTTTCAAGGTCCGGAAATGATTTGCATTTCCGATACCTATTTAAATAATTTTCCGTTCGAGCAGGGTATGATCGTCGTAACGGTTCCCGCCTATAATGAGGAAAAGACGATAGGGAAGGTCATTGGAGATATCAAACGAGTGATGCAGGAGCTCCGGAAGCCTTATTCGGTCCTTGTCGTCGATGATGGAAGCAGGGATAGGACTGCGGATATTGCCCGCGGGGCAGGAGCAAAGGTTGTCCGGCACCCCCTCAACTACGGGCTGGCAGAGGCGTTCCGGACTGAACTTAAGGAATGCGTCAAGCTTAAGGCCGACATCATCGTCCATACTGATGCTGACGGCCAATACCGGGCAGAAGAGATTCCTATTCTTATTAAGGCAGTGGAGGAAGGGAATGACCTTGTTTTAGGCTCCCGGTTCCTTGGCAGGATAGAATCGATGCCTTTTACCAAAAGGATGGGCAACAGGCTGTTTTCAAGGGCAATCTCCAACATTGTGGGGATGAGGATTACTGACGCCCAGACGGGATTCAGGGCATTCACCGGAGAGATTGCCCGGGAGATACCCGTGCGTTCGTCACACACATACACTCAAGAGCAGATCATCAGGGCAGTAAAGGAGAAGTATAAAGTTAAAGAAGTACCCGTTACCTTCCTGAAAAGGGAGGGGAAAAGCAGGCTCATCAGGAATCCGTTTGAATATGCCATCAAAGCATGGATAAACATATTCCGCGTGCTGAGAGATTACAAGCCCCTGAAGTTCTTTGGGGTTTTTGGCTTTGGGTTTCTTGCGGTTGGATTGGCGCTTGGCATCTGGATCCTATCAACTCTTTCTACGACCGGAACGGTGGGAGGCATCCCCCGGGTCATCTTAAGCGCACTGTTCATCATAACGGGAGTGCAGATCGTGCTGTTTGGATTTCTGGCGGATATGCTGAGGCCGTAAGCAAGAAGTTTATCAAAAGGTTTATAAGTAAGTCAGCCTTACTTACTTACCGGTGATGTACAATGCCAGAATTGATAACCATGTCTTCAAAAGGGCAGATAGTGATACCTCAAGAGATTAGGGATAAGATGGGATTTGCAAAGGGTTCCTCATTCGCTGTTTTTGGCAGGGAAGATACCCTTATCTTGAAAAAGGTAAATGTTCCTTCTGCCGAAGAGGCTTTCGCAAAAATTCATAAGTGGGGTAATTCTTTTGCTAAGGGGGCAGGATTGAAAGAAGAGGAAGTTGAAGGGAGGATTCATAGGGGAAGAGGATTAAAAAGTGGATAAGATGGTAGTGGTGGATACTAATATTCTGGTGTCCTCCATTTTCTGGAGCGGTAATCCCTACCATCTTATCAAGAAGGCCATCCAGCAGGAAATCTTTATTTTTACCTCTCCCCAGATAGTTGATGAACTCAAAAAAAGTCCTCCAACGTGACTTTAATGTCGGGGAACAAGAAATTGAGGATATTATTGATGCATTTATGCAATTTCTCCATATAATCCAACCAGAAGAAAAGATTGAGATAGTAAAAGATAACCCCAAAGATGATATCGTACTTGAATGTGCAGTCGCCTGCCACGCGGACTATATTATTTCGGGTGATAAACACTTGTTAAGGTTAAAGATGTTCAGGCAAATACCTATAGTTTCTGCCCATGGATTTTTATCACTCCATTAAACATATATGCTGTTCATTGGCCTGTTTTTTAGATGGCCTACATCAACGCATCCACCGCCCTTACCTGCTCCACGATATAGTGCTGCTGGGATTTGGTAAGGCTTGGAAAGTTAGGGATATTGACGACTTGCTCTGCTGATGCTGATGCGGAAGGAAA
>JACPII010000066.1 GCA_016188175.1 Candidatus Woesearchaeota archaeon
TGACGACTTAGTGATAACTATCGTCGAAGAAGCAGATTTACAAAAGCGGAGGATACTGGCGGAACCGTTTATAAGCAAAAACGCAAGAGTTTAGTTAGGAAATAACCTTATAACCATTTAAAACAATGAAATTTCACCATTCCACAGAATGGTGGAATGAGTTGTGCTCAAAAACCGCCGGCAAATTGCGAAATTTCAAGCGTCAAGAACACTTTAAGGGTATCTGATTATTCAACCACGCCACCTACCCATTGGCCGGCGGTTCTTGACACATACGAAAATTAAGGTTATTTCCTATAACTTCAACGGTCCGATTTTTTCGGACAACTCAAACCCCTACCTCGAAAAAACCATATACTCGCATTCCCCCCGGGCTGCTTCCGAGCTATGCGCAAAATTTTTTCTGAATCCGGAAATCAAATCGGCAGTTGCCTGAGTGCAGCCAGTATCCTGGGTAGGACAGGGAAGCACATCGCAGGTGTTCAGGAAAATAAAATCCGGGCCATCTCCGCTTTTCATTTCTGCAACGTCCATTAATTGCCCAGCTCGTTTAGTGTTGTAGAGGGGATAATACATCAGTTGGGTCACTCTTCCAGCCGTCTCCAATGCAAAGGCAGGGTTTGATATCCAGGCTGTTTTTCCTTGCGGGACAGCCTCCAAAAAAGGAGAGAAAAATTCAAGCCGGTCATCATACGTGTTCCACGAGAGAGAAAAAGATGTAATAATGACCCATATAGCTATTAATCCTCTTCTGAGCCATTTTCCCGGCCCAGGGGCTTTTTGCGTAAAATCAGTGGCTCCTTTTGCCGCTAAGACGGCCAGCAAAGGGAATAAGCTGAGAAGGAATCTCATCTCTTTATGTGCAATAAATAGATAAGGGGCAATATTCACCAGGATGAGGAAATAAAAAAAAATGGTTGACGGATGGTTTGTATCTTTATTTTTTTTTCCAAAAAGTGCCTTACAATAACCTATCAGGGGGATAACGCTCAGGAGGAACAATGGATTCTCTTTGAAAATACCCAAAAAGTAATAGGAAATGGGCTGGTGAAATATCCAGCCCGTATTGAATATCATCCAGTATTGGAGGAAAAAGGGATACGATGCATCGCCGTAAAGCGCAAAGTTAAGGATAAAATACGCCAGCAGGGGGATAAGGAGTGCAGCAACAAATTGGACAATCCTCCTCTTGTTTTCCCTCCGGGATATTACCTGCACGCAGACCAGGACAAAAAGCCCAAAGGCAAAAATTCCTTGGAAAAACCTTGTCAGGATGCTCACTCCCGAAAGGAATCCCGAAATCCCGTATCGTCGTTTGGTAAAAAACCAAAGCGATGCAAGGCTGAGAAAAAGTGAGATTATCTCCGTCTGGTTAACCTGTGAAAAAAGGAAAAACGTCGGCGAAAAAGCTAAAAAGAGCGCCGCGATCGTTCCCGTACTTTTTTTTCCAATTGCATTCCCCAATCTATAAGAAATCGCTATGCAGCCAGCCCCGGCAAGGATACCTATCAGGATTCCCCCCCATTGAGCATCAAGCCCAGCCCGCCATAACGCCCCCGATAGCACCGGCAAAACAGGAGGCCTTGATGGCTCCCAAATCCCAACATCCCCTCCGGAGAACATAAACATCCCCATCCCCTCGTAGACAGCCGCATCCCACCAGGGGTCAGGGTTGAGGAACAGGACTCGCGATGATAGTGCAATAAAAACACCAATGATTAGCATCAGCCCGAAATTGGAAAAAAATTTGGTTCCCTGCATAATAATCTAGTCCCCTATCTCACCGTCGGATAAACCGCCCATGTTTGCTGTTGGTTAACTCATTACAAAGTGCAATTCCCTGCTATGCCCCCCAATAATGCCTTGCGTCAGCTTGTGCATGCAGTCAGGTTCTGCTTTTTGCAAAGCACTTTCAGCAGCTGGTTTTTGTTGAACAGCCCGCAGTAGTTCTGCCCTTCAATGACCATGCAGGGATATTCCGTGACATTATAGTAAGAAAGCAGGATATCGATGGACGGCAGCCCGAGGTCGGTGTCAAAAGAGAAGATAGAAACTTCATCGCTCAGCGCATTGTTGATGTCCGTCAGGACAAAGGATTGTGAATCGCATGTTGGGCAGGACTCTGCCTTTTTATAGAAAAAGAGGATCGTTGTTTGGTTGACTTTGCATCGCTGCTTCATCTCTTTGAGCAGGGAATAATACATGACTTCGTTCCTGTTGAATTTCCTCTTTTGCTCGATATAGAAGGGGTCGCGCATGAACTCTTCTGTTATCGTCCGGTATTTGTCTATCCTGGTGCCCGCATCCCAGAGGGTTTTGTCCATCTGGATGAGCCTGCTCTGCAATCCGAAGCAGGCCATATGTTCCCCGAAAATGCCCGACATGAGGGAGATGGTCTGCATTTCCTGATATTCCTCGAGGATGGCATCCATCTTGTCGAGGACAGCCTGCTCGCGCTGGTTATTCATGAATCCGTTGATGACATAGATGGACAGCAGCAGGAACAATGTTATTCCAAATCCTATGGCAAAGAGTTTCTTGTCTCTCACCACTTTATTTTCCTCCGAAAGAGAACGCTGGCAAAAGAAGAAAGCCAGAAGAACTGGTAAAGGAAAAAGAGCAGGAAATAGCCTATGAAGCTTGTTTTCCTTTTCCTGAAGCCTGCCTTCGTCGCCGACAAGCCGCTCGTCAGCACCGCAAGGGTCCCCAGCAATCCTGACACCCCCAGGATGGTGAATGCGCTGATAGCTAGCGGATCAAGGAGCTCTCTCCAATGAAAATGCTCGAAAAAGTTAAAGTTGGTTAATGCAAAGTAAGAGATGTTTTTCCAAAGGCGTGAGGCCAGCATGAAAATAGACACTACAAACAGGGCAAGCCCAAGAGTGATGAGTGTATAAGTAAATGGAATAAATATCCCGAAGAAGCCTGCCTTTCTGGTGAAGAACATGGTTCGGTGCTTCCAGATGGTCAGGAGTGCTCCAGAATACCATCGCCGGCGCTGCCGGTAGAGCCCCTGAAAGGTATGCGGAATGACGGTCGTCACCGACGTGCCCATGCACGCTGCGATAGTGGAGCCAGCCTTGTTGATGCGGTAAGCTATCTCCAGGTCCTCCGTGATGCTTTTTTCATCAAAGCCGTTAATCTCTTTGAGGAGGGAAGCCCGGTATATAGAAAACGGGCCCGGAGTCACATACACGCAATGGAGGTACGAAAACAGCTTGAGGAAGAGGGAAAGCCCCAGGATGTATTCAATCTCGATGACGCGCTCAAGGAAGCTCCCCCGGTGCTTTGCCTTGACGGTAACGGTCACCGCGCCAACTTTGGGATTCTGAAAATGGGGGATAGACTTCTTGAGGATATCTCGGGAAACCATCGAGTCAGCGTCCATGCACGCAATAAATGTTCCTTGTGCAGCTCTAATCCCCTCATTGAGGCATGTTGCTTTCCCCTTATTCTCTTTATTATTGATGAAGCGGATCCGCTTGTCTTTAAGGAATGGGCTTACGGCCCGGGCAGTCCCGTCAGTGCTTCCGTCGTTGACAACAACAATCTCCAGCTTATCTTGGGGATAGGAGACATTCCGGACCGAGGAGAGGCATTTGCCGATATGCTCTTCCTCGTTGAATGCTGAGATGACGATGCTTACTGTTGGGAGGTCTTCCCCGGGGATTTGAAGGGGAGACACAAATAGATTTTTCCGATAGCGGATGAGGAACAGCAGGAACACTACCACAAAATAGGTCGAAAGGAACCATACCAAATAGACGAGGGCCGCATAGATCGGATTCATGGTAACCTGCCGTCGTGGAGAGGCAGAAATCCTTTATTAAGGTTGCCCTTTGCCGGCTCGATTGCAAGTTCCTATAAAAAACTGCCAATACGAATCCAAAACCCGTCGCGGCGCTTCAGTTACCGTCAGTAATGCAATTGCCCATTTTTGCCTGTTTTATCGGCTTATACGAGTTCACCGCAATTCGGGGCTCAAAACCAAGATTTATAAATTTCAGAAGAATACCATTTATTATGAGGGGCCAATTAGAAACATATGAGGGATTTTGTGAAAAGTTTTTTGATTGGAATTTTCATTTAGTATTAATAACACCAAAACGTCTTGCTGTTGTCACACAGCACAATTCCAATCTTGGAGAAAGAGTCAAAAAAATTTTTGCACAACAAGATAGAATGCCAAGAGATTATTTTCCATAATATTTTCCTCAATTTTACAAATCCTACAAAATCCTTCACGAAAATGATCCTACAGATAAATTTCTCCCTAAATGCTGGCGTGATAGGGCAGACAGGTTTTGAGCCCCGAACTTCTTCGGCACTTCGTGCCTCGACCATGTTGCACTCTCACTTCGTTCGGGGCGTTGAACAGCGATTTAGGCTCGGGATAGGTTGTACAAGAAATGCCTTGCATTTCTTTGTAAGCAAGTGACTTTTTTTCAGGTAACCAAAGTTACGATTATTAAAGTCCCTTGCTATAACCTAATCTCCGGGGCACCGATTCTTAGCAATCTTTTCCGCTGAAGGGAAAGCAAAAGGATAAAAACATACCATGCTTTCCGTGAATCATGGGGGGGATATCCGAAAGCATCAAGAGGATACCGACGGGCAGTAAGATTCTTGATGCAGTCCTTGCAGGGGGGTATGAAAAAGATATCCTTACGATCATTTATGGTCCGGCAGGCACGGGTAAAACAACCTTGTGCATTCTTGGGGGCTGCGCCGCCGCAAGGTCCGGGAAAAAGGTCATCTATCTCGATTCCGAAAATAATTTCTCCGTTGAGCGGATGCAGCAGCTTGCCCCCGGGGACTTCACCCAGCTTTTTGACCAGTTCATCTTTCTTCGGCCTACGACATTTGCAGAGCAGCAGGAAATGTTTGAGAAATTAAGGTCGGCTGTTAACCAGAAAGTTGGACTGGTCGTTGTCGATACTATCGGCATGCTGTATCGCCTCGCCCTGAGCAATGGCGAAAATGCCTACAAGGCAAACCAGGCGCTTGGCCAGCAGATTCTATTTCTCAGCGAGATTGCCCGGAAAAAGAATATTCCAGTGCTTATCGCAAACCAGGTGTATGCAGACTTTGAAAACAAGGGCAGAGTGAAGATGGTCGGCGGAGAGCTGCTCCGGTACAGCGGGAAATGCCTCATCGAGGTCTCCCTGTCTGCCCAGGGGGTAAGGAGCCTGTGGCTGAGGAAGCATCGCTCATTGAGCTCCGACCGCCACTTTTATTTTAAGATAGTCCCGACAGGGATTCTTGGCGTCAAAGAGCCTTCTGGTTTCCGTTGGGGTTAATATTCTAATTTTCTCCCCTAGGTGCCCTTCCTCTTACGCGGCTTTCTCAGTAACCTTTTTAAACCGCTTGCCATTTTACTGACGTTAGGGAGCATCTAGAAAAATGGCTAAAAAATCAACCAAAAACCTGGATGATCATCCGGAAAAGAAGGCTCTTGCAGGGCAGAAACTCCTCGCGCAAAACCAGCACGAGAAGGGAAAGCTCACTGCATCCGAGCGTATCCAGCTCCTGCTGGACCAGGACTCCTTTCACGAGTTTGGTGAGCAGGTAATGCTCAAGAGCCACGAGTTTGGCCTCCAGGAAAAGAAGCGCCTGGGCGATGGAGTCATCACCGGTTTTGGCGCCATCCAGGGCAGGAAGGTCTGCCTCTTTGCCCAGGACTTTACGTTCATGGGCGGCTCTATGGGTGAGATGCACAATAAGAAGATTGCAAAAGTAATGGAGTTTGCGCTGATGACCGGATCGCCGTTGATCGGCCTCTTTGACTCGGGGGGAGCAAGGATCCAGGAAGGCATCCAGGGCCTTGATGGCGGTGGAGAGATCTTTAAGCTCAACACCCTCGCTTCTGGCGTCATTCCCCAAATTTCCATTATTCTTGGCCCTTGCGCAGGCATTGCAGTATACAGCCCTGCGCTTACCGACTTTGTATGCATGGTCGAAAAAATAAGCCACATGTTCATCACCGGCCCTGACGTCGTGAAAACAGTCACGGGAGAAAACATCGATTTTGATGCTTTGGGGGGATCCGGAGTCCACGGAAGGAAAAGCGGTGTTGCTCACCTGGCCTTCAGCTCAGAGCGTGAATGCTTTGCATCCGTACGGAAGCTGTTGAGTTATCTGCCCAACAACAATCTTGAAGATCCCCCTTTTTTTGAATTTGGGGATTCACCGGTTAGGAAAAACCTTTCTTTGCCGTCCATCGTTCCCGATGACCCTAAAAAGAGCTATGACATGCGTGAAGTCATCCAGGAGATCGTTGACCGAAAATCCTTCTTTGAGATAATGCCGGAGTATGCCCAGAATGCGATTGTCGGCTTTGCCCGTCTGCAGAACCGTGTTGTAGGGCTTGTCGCCAACCAGCCGATGATCCTTGCCGGCTGCCTTGATATCAACAGCTCAGATAAAATTTCCAGGTTTGTCAGGTTTTGCGATGCGTTTTCCATCCCGCTCATCAACCTCGTCGATGTCACAGGATATCTGCCGGGAACAGACCAGGAGCATCAGGGCGTCATCCGCCATGGCGCTAAGATCCTGTATGCCTATTCTGAGGCGACCGTTCCTAAGATTGCCCTTGTTTTGAGGAAAGCATACGGGGGCGCTTATATCGCATTGGTGTCCAAAGAGATGGGCTATGATTATGTGCTTTCCTGGCCGCGCGCTGAAATCGCAGTCATGGGCGCTGAGCAGGCCGTTAACATCATATACAGGAAAGAATTGGCCGGCGACAGGTCGGGAAAGGTGAAAGCCGAAAAGATTAAGGAGTACAGCGAGAAATTCCTCAATCCCCGCATCGCAGCAGGGGAAGGCAAGATTGACAAGGTCATTGACCCCGTGGACACGCGGATGCAGTTGATAGGTGCGCTCGACGCCCTGGAAGGAAAACGGATAGAAGCAAGGAAGAGGGAATTCAAGCGCACCAAAAGCCACGGAAATACCCCCCTTTGATTCCAATTTCCTTTTTTGTTTCCATTTTTTTGGGACTCAACAATACCTAGGAGTTTGACGATGCAAAAGATCAGGATCAAGATTGATGGCAAAGAGCATCTGGTCATGGTCGAAGAGCCGGAGCCGGGCAGGCTCGTGGTTCATGCAGGGGGCGAGGTTTTTGAGGTCCGCTCCGAACAGGGGATTGCCGAGCAGGTTGAAGAGAAGCTGAAAGGCAAATTAAGTTCCGTCGGTAAGGGC
>JACPII010000064.1 GCA_016188175.1 Candidatus Woesearchaeota archaeon
CCACCATGAACACTTTGGTATCCCAGCAGCCAATTAAGCCTTGAACGTTCGGGGGTCTGCCTTTCATCACTCCTTTCACCAACCTCCCCTTTCCACATTTTGCGGAGTACACTCCCCACAACAACGTTGGCAACTTCATCCCCAAATAGGGGGATCCCATAATCAGTTTCTAATCCTTCAAGCAGCCTTGCCTTGCCTGGGGGGTATTCGAAGGAGTGGATCTCCTTGACAGAAAAAGGGGATCTTCCTTTTCCCATTTCTTTTAACCCCTTGCCAAACATTTTCCGAGAATATTCAAAGTGGGGATGAGCGCCAGCCAAGTCCCACAACGCAAATGCAGATAGGCAATATTCCGGAAAAAGAAGGATTTCACATATCTCCCCAAGCCTTTCTGCAAGTTTTGGGTTTGTACCGTCATTCTTTATAATCCTCGCGCGTAATCCTTCGAAAATCGGCTTTCTATCGGCAGAAAGCAATGACTCGGGGTCAATCGCCCGTTCCTTTGAGCTTCGGGACCCTAAGACGCGGTAAGCGGATAACGCTGCAAAATGACGCTCTACTCCATCCCCCGATAAAAGGATAGCATAAGTTGGTTTCGAATAAAAAGCCGCGCTGGGTAACCCTCATGGATAGACAACAGATGATGGTATATCCTTTCATCCAGGCTCCCCCGAACCCATCTCGGCTGCCGTATCGTCGGCCCTTTTTGGAAAACGGCTACCTTCGCTAGAAAACCATCGATAATAAGCTTCGGAGCGCCTTCCCTGCCCTGCATTTGGAGATATTGGCTTAAGATGCACTTTTCAAATGTTTGAGTATATTTAGGGATTTTTTGGTCCATATAGGGCAGAAATATATAATTTATATAAAAACCTATTTTTTTTGGGTTTGATTGTCCCAATGACCACCCATAAAACGGATTGCTATCTCGCTAAGCGTTGTCTACGCCCCAAAGGTTGGGTGTCGAAGGCCATCGGCAAGGAACTTTCATTTTGGTGCCCTGCAATATGGTGATGTACATTGGCGCAACAAAATAATTGAGCAATAATTTCAGTCTCCGATTGAAATCTACGAACGATAGTGAGTATGATTATTGCGCCGCCATATTAAAGAACACAAACTATTTTGCTCAACGGTCAAAAATTCAACGCATTTTTGAGCATGCTCAGAAATGTTCCATTTCTGACATATTTGTGTTCTTCGTTATAGAAATCCCCCCGCGAGGATTAATCCATATCATTCAACTTAATATTAACTCCAATTATTCTTCGTCCCGGTTTTACCGCAAAGACCATACTCTTAGTGACAATCTTCTTATCGGAAAGTTCTAGTGGGTCCCCTAGCTCCTCCAGGACATGGTTGACACATTCACGAGTCAATTCCCCCAGGCCGTATTCATCTAAGTACTGTTGTTGGGCTCTGCCGGTAAACACATACACCGTTTTATTTACTTTAACGGCAAGTGGCTGAAGTTCGGTTGAAAATCCTTTCTTGGTTGCCAAGGAGATGACTTTTTCTGCCACCCGCCTATAGACCTCCCGGACTACGCCAAAAGGAATCGTTCCAGAATATTGGGCTAACCCAAGATTATTTGGGTCAACTGATGATACTCCAAAAACTTCGGCCAGGTCCTCAAGCGAGTAATCCTTATTCCCCGGGCTCAAAGCACACAGTGCAATTTCAATTCCGCGGGCTTTTCCATCCCCAATAGGTTTGGGATAGGCAACATCAGATGGAACATCTCCAAGAAGGATATCGACAATACCTCCTTTTTTCTCCCCCACCCAGTATTTCCGAAGTGGAAACAGTTCTTGTTTTGTTAAATAAGGCCGTACCCTCTGGTCAATAAAAGAATTTACCAAATATCCTTCGAAGGCAGGATCGCATAGGGGAACACCACTTGCCATTTCAGGATCAACAGATTCCGTCGAAGCTAATTCTCCGCGCTGATCTACTCTTGAAGGGGGAAGGGTAGTCGAGGACGAGATAGAAGCAATAGAATCAGGGGAGTAGGGGAATATGCTTAGTAGGGGGGGAAGGGGGGAAGGGGGGGAATTAGGAAGTCCGCCTTGAGGGGCAGGGGTGGCGCTGATAAGGCCAGAAGGTTCATTCCCGGGAATTTGTTCGAGCTGAGCCATATGTTCTAGATGCTGGGTATTTGTTTAGCATCCTAAGGTCGAAACGCTTTTGAGTCAACCTTGAGTCCGTCGTGGGGGGGTCGCCCTCCGTGCCGTAGGCACTAAAAAACGTATGTTTTTTGTGTCTCGCTCGCAACGCTTCGGAGGCACCGGAACACTACGCTTACCCGTCCGGGGACGCAGGACCATCATGCCCATTGTCGGGCGTTTCGAAGATGTTAAACAGATACGATGCTGGGAATAAGGGATAGTTTAAAAGTTGATGGGATGAAATAGGGGGTTGCGACCCCCTATAACCCCCTTTCGCCGAGCTTCCTCGTCAAGCCTCCTGCGGGAGGCTTGCCGTATCTCGCTCGGCAAGAATGTTTAGCTTTTGTTGGCGATCGTC